>JALHNK010000068.1:13864-17983 GCA_022843565.1 Phycisphaerales bacterium | reverse complement strand
CGCAGGCAACGCCGACCCCGGCGCAGGCGGCGACTCCGGCCGCGAGCGCCCAAGCGCCAGCAAACGCGCCGGCGACGCCGCCCGCCGTTGCGAAACCGCCGACGCCCGGAAGCGAGCCCGGCTCCGGCGGCAGCCCCACCGCCACCCCGGGCGAAGCCTCCAACCGCGAGTCTGACGCGACGTCCACCGTGCGTCGGGCCGGCAGCTTCCGCAACGGGCGCATCGATGTCGGTGAGGGCCTGGAGATCCGCACCGCGCGCCCGAACCTCACGCTCCTGGCGCGAGCGTCCACCGCCCCGCGCCCGCCCCTGGCAGAGGTCTACTTCGATCGCACCGGTACCGTCGTCGATGTCAAACTCATTGAGTCCTCGGGCTACCCCACCGAAGTCGATGAGCCCGTCCGCACGGCGCTCTACCGCTGGCGCGCCCGCGGCAACATCCTCGACGACCTCCCAGAAACCGCCGACGCCCGGGTTGTGCTCAACATTCGGGTGTTTCTGTACTGAGGGAGCCCCAGCCTCCAGCCGCCAGCCTTCAGCAAAGAGCCGTCCGTTGGGAGCATCAGGCGAGATCATCGATCCAAACTCCAGAGCTCTCGAAGATCCGGTACCCTTCCGTTTCACGTTCACGTTTCCCCATGCCCACCCCCCCGGCCATTTCGCCTCCGCCCGCGCCGCCGACCTCGCGTCGGTCGTTCATCGGGGAGTACCTGCGGAGTCCCGGCCAGATCGGCGCCGTCGCGCCAAGCTCGAGCGCGCTCGCCCGCCGGATGCTGCAAGACGTGGACATCGCGGGTGCCGGCCTCGTGCTGGAATACGGCCCGGGCACCGGCGCGTTCACTTCGGAGCTTCTCAGCCGCGTCTCGCCGCAGACGACCGTGATCGCGATCGAGCTCTCGCCGCGATTCGCCGATGTGCTCCGCGCCAAGCACCCGACGCTGCCGGTGCGCCAGCGCTCGGTGGCGGATGTTGAATCGGTGCTACGCGAAGAGGGCCTGCCCGATCGCGAGTCGGTGGATGTCATCGTCTCCGGTCTGCCGTGGGCGTCGTTTCCCGAGCAGTTGCAGGTGCAGTGTCTCAGCGCCGCGCTGCGGGTGCTGCGGCCCGGCGGCGTCTTTGTCACCTTCGGCTATCAGCTCAGCTCGGTCCTGCCCGCCGCGAAACGTTTCGCTCGCTCGCTGCCGAGCTACTTCGCGGATGTCTCTCGCAGCGAGATCGTGTGGCGCAACTTCCCGCCGGCGTTCGTGCTGCGGTGTCAGAAGGCCAAGCAACCCGGCTGACGCCATTCGATGCGTGCCCCCGCGTCGGGCCGCGCTCGATGCCGCCGTATCATCGGCCCTATGTCACCCGAGCCCGCGAACACGCCGAATCCCACCCCCGCCGCCCCCACCGCAGACACCTCACCGCACCGGCTTGAGGCCCAACGCCGCGCCAATCGCGATCAGGTCGCCAGCGAGCTGGGCTTCAGCGTCTACGGCCAGCGCACCGACAATCTCCTGCCCCTCACCGACGCCAAGACCCGCTACGACGCCAGCGCCGACAAGGCCTTCAACGAAGCCACCGCCGCAGCGAAGGCTCAGGCCAAAGCCGCGCCCGCTGCGCCCGGCGCTCCCGTGACTCCTCCCGCCCCGAGCGATGCGATCGCGGATTCGCGCCCCGTTGTCGCCATCGCCGGGCGCGTCGTCCTCAGCCGCGACAACGGCAAGCTCGTTTGGCTCACGCTGCGCGATGACACCGGCGACCTGCAGGTCGCCTGCTCGCAGCGCGATTGCGATGAGCGCTCTTTCAAGCTCGCCAAGCTCACCGACCTCGGCGACATCATCATCGCCCGCGGCCCGCTGATGATGACCAAGACCGGCGAAGTCACCGTCTGGGCGTCGTCGCTCTCCACCGGCAGCAAGTGCCTCAGCACCCCGCCGGAGAAGCACGCCGGCCTCACGGACCCGGAGCTGCGGTATCGCCAGCGCTACGTCGATATGTGGGTGAACCCCGAGACGACGCAGGTGTTCAAGATGCGATCGCTCATTGTCAGTTGCGTGCGCAAGCACCTGACCGAGGCGGGCTATCTGGAAGTGGAAACGCCGATGCTGCAGACGCTGGCCGGCGGAGCCGCGGCTCGCCCGTTCAAGACCCACATGAACGCGCTGGACATCAGCCTCTTCATGCGCATCGCCCCCGAGCTCTACCTCAAGCGACTGCTCGTCGGCGGCATGCCCAAGGTCTTCGAGATCAACCGCAACTTCCGCAACGAAGGCCTCGACAAGCAGCACAACCCCGAGTTCACGATGCTCGAGGCGTACTGCGCCTTCGGCGATGTCGAAACGGTGATGAACTTGACCGAGAGCGTGATTCGCGCCGCGGCCGCGGAGGTCGCCACGGGAGCCCCGAGCGCAAGCTCGGCGGCCGGTTCCGCTTCGGCCGACATCATCCTGCCCTTCGGCGATCTAAACATCAACTACAGCCAGCCCTTCCGGCGCGTGACCTACGCCGAGCTGTTCCGAAGCGCGCTGGGCATCGACATGACCGACACCGCCAGCGTGCTGGCCGAGGCGCAGAAGCGCCACATCAAGACCAAGACGCCCAGCGGCCAGCCGATCAGCACCGTGCTCATCATCAACGAGCTCTTCGAGGAGTTTGCCGAGAAGTCGGTGGACCCCGCGGTGCCGACGTTCATCACCGGCTACCCGAGCGCCATCAGCCCGCTGACGCGACCGAACGCCCAGAACCCGGACATCGCCGATCGCGCCGACCTCTTCATCGGCGGCATGGAGATCGCCCCGCACTACACCGAGCTCAACGACCCGGACGTGCAGGCCGCGAAGTTCCGCGAACAGCTCCAAGGCGCCGACGAGGGCAAGAGCGCCGACGAGCAGACCTTCCGCACCTACGACGACGACTTCATCAACGCGCTGAAGGTCGGCATGCCCCCCGCCGGCGGCATGGGCCTGGGGATCGATCGGCTGGTCATGCTGCTGACCAACCAGCGAACGATCCGCGATATCGTGCTGTTCCCGCTGATGAAGCCGGAGGTGTGAGCGCGTGCAGTGCAATGTCAGCGGCTGCATCAGGCTCGCCGAAGCCGCAGGCTCTACAGAAGCTCGAGCGTGTAGCGTTGTGACTGCCCATCGCAGATTAATCGCCAGCGGTGCATGAAATCCATCCCCAGGATGATGTAGCGCGGCTGTTGCTGATCGAACTCGCGTTCGCGCCGGGCGATCGACGAGTCCTTGTGAATCGGGCCCATTCTTCCGATCGATGGGTCGATGCGCCAGGACTCGATGCACGCAAGCGGCGTGGGGCCGCGCGTGTACTCGTTCGTCCGCAGTGACTTGGTGGACGCCGGGGAGTGGTCCGGGTGCAGTCCGCCAAGGCCGTCTTCGGCGTGGCACTCGCGAAATGCGAAATCAACGAAGAACGTGGGATGCTGATCAGAGTTGCCGCGCATCGCCTGCGTGTTGTCAGCGTTGCGGAATCTGGCCGGCGAGCCCTTGATCGGCACATCCAGTCTGCCGGCACGGCTCCTGATCTGATCGAGGGCTTCCTTTGGGAAAGATGAGGTCGTAGCACCAGTGTCAATCAGCACCGGGTACTCATCGCTGCACTCTTCGGTCGAAGGGTCGATGACGCACCCGCGCAGCAGCAGTTGTCGCACTCGCGGCAGCGTCGCTCGATCGCGAACGCCGTGGAGCGTCAGCACGAAGTGCGTGTTCGTGCGAACGACCACGGGCGATCGTGGTCCGTACCCGCTGAAAAACCCGCCGATCTTATCAATCAGCCGTGCCATCAACATGGGTGCGAAAGCCGAGCAATCGAGACCTCTCGCACCTCTGCGACACCGATCTGCAGGAGCATGACACCCCGTGTGCGAAACTCTTTCTCGCCGCGCTCCACCGCGGCCTTCCATGTGGGGGCTGGCTTCGCGATCTTGTCTCCGAAGACCGCGACAAACTGCTCCGCATATCCCAACTTGAGGAGCCCCGGAAGCTCGCGCTGATACGTCGCCCACTCCAGCGCCGCCCGTTCGGACTCTTCAATGCCCTGCTGCAACTCAGCGCGCAGCGACGCGGCATCGTCAGCTTCCAAGTCCATATCTGTTCTCCGTACCCGTCAGCTCGATCTG
>JALHNK010000068.1:0-13854 GCA_022843565.1 Phycisphaerales bacterium | reverse complement strand
ACAAGCGCCAGTTGATTCGTGCTTCTCGTTCCAGGATAAAGAGTATAGCGAGTTACGATTCGTGCGAGCAATGCGAGGTCGCACCGGAGGAAATTCGGCGTTTCCTAGAGCCGCCGTCCACCGAATCTTCAACGAACTTCGCGATGCCCACGGTCCGCGGTGCAGCCCTGCCCTCAGTCACAGGCCAGCCAGAACCACCCCTGATACGCCTGTCACCGTCCTCTGCGACCTGGCGATGCCCCCTGCGTGTTCGGCCGCACACCATCCTCACGGCCTGGCGTGCATGTAAAACCGGTACGTCCCGCCCCACTGGCTGTCCCAGCGGAAGTGCCCCGTCGAAAGGTTGCCATCGTCCAGGCGTCGATCGACCTCGACCATGATGATCTGCGTCTCGCCCGCCGGCTGACCGGCGGAATAGATGCACACGTCCGGGTTGCCGTCGTTGAAGTTGTTCCAGTTCCAGCGACCGCCGATCGGCGAGGGCTTCTCCCACGGATCGCCATGGACGTACGGCGCGATCCGCAGCGGCTGGCCGTACCAGCCGTCGTTATCTGGCGGCCACCCGCCCACGTCGCGGTTGTACGACAGGTACGCCGACTTCAGCTCCTTGAACGTCTGCACGGTCGCCGAGATCTTCGCATCTCTCGACACATCAAAGAACCGCGGCACCGCCACGCCCGCCAGGATCGCCAAAACGACAATCACCGCGATGAGCTCGATCAGCGTAAAGCCGTGTTCGTTTCGTGTCATGCGCATCACGATGATCCCACCACGGTCGCGCGAGCGTACCCCGTGCAGTGGTCCATCGGCCACAACACCGCCGGTCATCGGCCGCGGATCGGTGCATTCCCTTCGCTGGCGCGTCGATCACGACGTGACCGTCGCAGGTCCGCGCGTGCCGTCCGAGAACCGGCATCGTCAGAACCCGCGCCCGAACGACGCGATACGGTCACCGTTGAGTCCTTCGCAGGCGGACGCCGCGCCCGAGGCTCTGCGAAGGCACGGGTTGAGCTCTCGCGAACGCACTGGTCAACGAAGATCCGTATGCGTGGGGGCTTCGACGCGCTCGCCTGTGCGGCGGCTCGGCGGGTATGCTGACCGCATGGCGGAAACACACCCGACCACCACCGACGCGCCCACCCAGCCGGCGAACGCCGACATCTTGCGAGCGTTCCTCGCAGATCAAGACGTCGAGTGCCCCTCGTGCCGCTACAACGTGCGTGGGCTGCGGACCGACGTCTGCCCCGAGTGCAACCAGAAGCTCACGCTGCGACTGGCACTGGCCGAGCCGCGGATGGCGGGATTTGTCGCTGGGCTGGTCGGGTTGTCGATGGGCCTTGGTGTGCACGCGATGCTCGCGGGATGGTTCATCGTGATGCAGTTCCGGCGGTTCGGTGGGGGCCCACCGCTACGAGATTTTGTTTTGCTCCTCGCGCTGGCGCTGGTGCATGCGGTGTTGGTCTGGTTCTGGGTGCGCAATCGCGGACGGCTGACGCGGGCGTCAGCGTCCGCGCGGTGGTCGCTCGTCGTCGCGTGCTACCTGGTCTCCATCGGGACGTTCGTGATCTTTGTGCAGGTCGCAAGGCCGTGAGCACGCAAAACGCCCGCGTGCGAGGGGCGCACGCGGGCGTTTGTGAATGTCTCGAGAGATCGTATGCGCGAAGGTGCGTCGCTCAGTTCGAGCAGCCGTCAAAGAAGATCGCGAAGAACAGGTTGTAATCGGCCTCGGTGACGCCGTTGTTCGTCGTGAGCGGGCCGAACGGCGGGAGCGGCGAGCCGTCGTCGTTGGCGATGTCGGTGATCGGGTTTGCGTCGAAGAAGTTGGCGAAGAACAGGTTGTAATCGCCCTCGGTGACGCCGTTGTTCACGCCGAGCTGGCCGATCGGCGGCAGCGCGGTGCCGTCGTCGTTGGCGATGTCCGCCGGCGAGCAGCGCGGCGCCGGCGGGCTTGCGATGATCAGCGCGTCCGAGCCGTCGCTCAGCTTCGCGATGAACAGCACCTGGTTGCTGCTGTTGATCCGCACGCCGCCGGTGAAGACGGTCGACGCCGCGATATTCAGCGTGCCGATGTTCGTCGTGATTGTGCTGCCGTTGCCGATGAGCTTGTCCAGCGATGCGCCGTCGCCGAGGTAGATGGCCTGGCCGTTGAAGTCGCGAGCGCGGAAGGCAACAAGGCCAGACTCGCTGATCGAGGGCGGGAAGAACGCAAACTCGCTGGTGGTCAGCGGGCTGATGGTGGGGTTGGCGATGAGCGTGCGGGTGACGCCGTCGGGCGCGGTGCGGTAGAGGTTGAGGTTGGTGGTGCCGGTGAGGCGGGCGTAGTAGGCAATCTGGCCGGCATCGTTCATGTCCAGCAACTGCGAGATCGAGTTGAAGGTCGTATTGCCCGCCAGGTTGATGGTGGTCACAAAGCCCGTCTGCGGCGGGGCGTTGTAGCGCCGGATCTGGCCGAAGCTGCTGGGGCCGCCGGCGGTCGCATCGACACGCGCCGCGAGCTGACCCGAGCCGTTCGCGGTCGGGCTGTACATGAACGTGATCGGTGCCGCCGCAGTGAGGTACGTGAACTGGGTCCGAGTGCCCGGAGGCACCGGGCTGAACGCATCAAGGATGTACTTGACGTCGGCCCCGGCCTGACCGCGATACGCGATGCGCCCGTTGTCGTCGAGGCGAACACCGTCAATCGAGCCCGTGGTGCCGGCCGGTCCGCCCAGGTTGAATGTGCTGCGCTGGGCGCCGTTCAACTCATACGTGCGGGTCACGCCGAAGAAATCGCGAATGGCGAACACGCCGCTGCGAGCGTCCACTTCGGCCAGATCGCCATCGACCGTGGTCGCCAGCGTGATCACCGAGTTGTCCGCGGCGGAGTAACGGACGACGCCGTCGCCGCCGAAGAGGCCGGAGTACCGCACGATCGCGTTGCCCTGATCGTCGATGGCGAAGTTCGCCGTGAGCTGCGCGTTGTTGGGGATGCCGATGGCGTTGGGCTGCGCCGTCTGGGTCTTGCTTCGCGCGATGACCTTGAAGGAGTACTCGACCGGCGCCGGAACGCCGCCGAGGGCACCGGCGACGGCGATCAACACCGTCAGTGGCATGACGATTCGGGAAAAGCGCTGGAGATGAGTGGCGGTGGGCATGTGGGCTCTCTCTATGGCGCAGCGGTAGCCACGCGGACTGCGCGGCATGTTGCCGCGATGAACGAAGACGCCGTGGGCCCGAGCCCGCCACGCTCAGCAATCACTGATTCGGAATACACACGCCGGACCAGAACCGCCACGAGGCCGACCCGAGATTCGGGACAGACCCCTTTATCATGCCCCATTGGCGCAAAATGGCAACGCCCAATCCGTTCATCTTCCGAGAACTTCTTGCGACAACGGGGATTTTTGCCGTTGAAACAGGCAATCACCTCAATGTTCGCACAGTGTTCGTGTCCTATCAGCTTGCACGAACTATCCCCCGGCAGACTGGCGGAGATTCCCTGACACGCGACATCCCGAGGCTCAGAGCAAACTCGCCGCCAGGCTCGCAAGCTCCGACCGCTCGCTCTTGGTCAGCGTGCAGTGCCCGACGATCCGCAGCCCCTTCATCTTCTCGATGGCGTACGACAGGCCGTTGGAGGCCTCATCCAGGTACGGGTTGTCGATCTGGCCGATATCGCCGGTGAGGATGATCTTGGTGCCGTCGCCGATGCGGCTGATGATCGTCTTGACCTCGTGAGGCGTCAGATTCTGGGCCTCATCGACGATCATGAACTGGTGCGGGATCGAGCGCCCGCGGATGTACGTCAGCGGTTCGAGCACGACTTGCCCGCCGGCGATGAGCTTCTCGATGCGTTGCTCGGTGGAGAGGCTGTCGGCGTGCTGGTTGTCGCCGCGACCGCCGACGGTCGCGCCGCGCGTGGACAGCAGATACCCCAAGTTATCAAAGATCGGCTGCATCCACGCGCCGAGCTTGTCATCCTTCGTACCCGGCAGGTACCCGATGTCGCGCCCCATGGGCATGATCGGTCGCGCGACCAGGAGCTTGTCGTAGCGTTCTTCGGTGAAGACCTTGGCCATGCCCGCCGCGACCGCGACGAGGGTCTTGCCGGTGCCGGCGGAGCCCAGAAGCGTGACCATGCGGATCTCGTCGTCCATCAAGAGGTCCAGCGCCATGGTCTGCTGCACGTTCCGGGCCATGATGCCGAACACGGGCTTGCGTGGGCCGGTGACGGGGATCAGGTGATCCGTATCCGCAAGCCGCCGCGCCAGGCCGGTGTGCCCCTCGTCCTCGCGATCGCGCATGATCACGAACTGATTGGCATACACCTGGCGCGTGCTCAGCGAGCCCTCCGGCCCCGTCGCCATCGCCAGCGCATCGCTGAGGCGATCCAGCGGCAGCATCCGATCGTGATACAGCTCATCAATCAGCCCGCCGTCAACATCCAGTGTCATGAACCCGGTGTACAGCGTGTCGGTGTTGACCTTGGAGTTCTCAAAGTCCTCGGTGGTCAGGCCCAGCGCGTCGGCCTTGAGCCGCGCGTTGAGGTCTTTGGAGACAAAGACCACGTTCGGGCTGCCGGCGCGTTGCAGGTCATACGCCACGGCGATGATGCGATTGTCCGGCTTGTCAGCGCTCAGCACCGGCGGGCGATCGTGCAGCCCGACATCGATGCGAATCACGCCGGAGGGCCCGACGCGGTTGGATTTCTTCCCCGGCTCGCAGGCATCGCCCCAGCGCACGCCGTCGGTCAGGCGGCCCATGGTGCGCAGGCGATCAAGCTGGCGGATGGCCTCGCGCGCGTTGCGCCCGCGATCGCCCGAGTCGCGCTTGAAGGTGTCCAGCTCTTCGATCACCACCAGCGGGATGACAACCTCGTGCTCCTGGAACACAAAGAGCGAGTTGGGGTCGTGCAGCAGCACGTTGGTATCCAGCACGAAGCGCCGGACCGGCTTCTCGCCAGAGGTGACGGTTGCTCGCTTGGTGGCCGGGGTTGTCGGCGTTGAGTGCGAGGCGCTGGCCGACGACTGGTCGCTCGCACCTCCTCCGCGCGGCCCTCGTGCGCTGGCAGCCTGCTCAGCGACGAACCGGGAAGAGTGCGACGAACCCGCGCTCCGCGTGCTGGAGCCCGCCGTCCGACTGCTGTCGCCCATCTGCTCGCTCCTATGGACCTGCGTCCGTGCTCAGAATCAGTGTCATCCAATGACGTTCGTCACAAGGCGAGAAACCGAATCGTTGAGCCACGATAACAAAAATCTTCGGGCCGGTCGAACCCCACCATGACTCAAAATCGTCGCCATCTGCGTACTACGCATCGGCCGGTGCCGGTGATCGCGCTGAACCGCAGATCCGCCCGTCCGAGAAGATCGTGTGAAACCGCGACGTCGCGACACGAAACACCCACTTGCGCCCGCCAGCACCAGCCCAACCGGACCACCCGCCCCGCCCGTCGCCCGATCCGCCGCACGCCAGCGCTCCGCTACTCTTCAACATGTCTGTTGACCCTCGCCATCCGTGGGATTCGCCGTCGGTCCAGATCGACCCGCTGGCCGGCATGTGTACGTTCGCGGGCCAGACGCTCCCGGATCCACTCCCGGCCGACCCCTTCCCGCTCTTCCAATCCTGGCTCCAGATGAGCGCCGACGTCAAATCTCAGCCCAACCCCAACGCCATGTCGCTGGCCACCGTCGATGCCGACGGCCAGCCCAGCGTCCGCATCGTCCTCGCACGGCGGATCTACCCCGACCTCGGCTGCATCGTCTTCTTCACCAACTACGACTCCCGCAAAGGCACCGCCATCAGCGCCTCGCACCGCATCGCGGCGTGCTTCCACTGGGATCACCTCGACCGCCAGGTCCGCGTCGAAGGCGTCGCCACCGTCTCCCCCGCGCAAGAGAGCAACAACTACTTCACCCGCCGCCCCCTCATGTCCCGCGTCGCGGCATGGGCCAGCTCGCAAAGCCAGCCCCTGGCCAATCGCCAGCAACTCCTCGACGCCAACACTCTGGCCGAGGCCCGCTTCGGCGTCACCGGCGGCGATGAACGCGTCAAATCCATGACCCCCGAGCAGGTCAGCGCGATCGTCGTGCCGCGCCCGCCCAACTGGGGCGGCTTCCGCTTCTGGGTCAGCCGCATGGAACTCTGGCTCGGCCACAGCTCCCGGCTGCACGATCGCGCACTGTGGACCCGCGACCTGACGCCAACGCCCATCGACGGCGCACCGGGGTACACCGGCGGGGCGTGGAGTGTGACTCGCTTGCAGCCTTGATTGTCAGAGCCGAGGGCGCAAGCACGCGGGCAACCGTCGCGGGTACGGTGGCAACGATCGCGGAGGAACGGAGGGGAGCGGAGAGCACCAGAGGGCTGCCGGGTCAATTGCATATCATTTCGCCATGGATGGCACACCCAATCCCAGAATCCTCGTTGATCCGAAGGTCTGTCACGGCCGACCGGTGGTTCGTGGTACTCGCGTGCCCGTCGCGATTGTTGTTGGAAGCCTCGCGGGCGGAATGAGCTTTGATGAGATCACGAGAGAATACGCGATAACAATCGAAGATATTCGTGCCGCGCTGCAGTATGCGTCGAGTCTCCTCGAACGTGAGCAGCACTTCCCGCTCGCCGGGTGAAGCTGGAGCCAGGCGTGCGATTTCTCGTTGACCAGAACATGCCGCGTAGTGTGGTTGATCTTGCCGTCTCAATGGGGCATGAAGCCTCGCATGTTGCCTCGCTAGGGCTTGCCGACGCGGACGATGGGAAAGTGTTGCAGCACGCGATCACGGCGGGTGCGGTGATCGTCACTCGTGACCGCGACTTCTCCGATTCACGCACGATGCCGCCGCCCGGTTGCGAAGGGATCATCATCATCGATGTTCCGGAGACCGCGCGAGCGGACTTCATCAGAACAGTGTTCGCACGGCTCTTGTCGTCGCCGGAGGCGATGGCCGGATTGCACAACGCCATCGCGATTGTCGATGCGTCGCGTGTGCGGATCACCAGACGACAGAGCGAATGAGAGTCACCCCCGCAGTGCCCCCACCCCCGCACTCAACCTCTCCGCTCCCCTCCGTCCCTCCGCGATCAGAGCCTCCCGCATGCGGGAGCGCGTGACCTACACCTTGAAGATCGCCCCCAGCCGCTTGCCCATCAACACACTCGCGCCCACCAGCGTCACCGTCAGCAGCGCCATGCCCCACACGCCCATGGCGCTGGCGATGTAGATGCCGTCGGCCAGTCGATTCGTGAACGCGAAGATGGCCTTCGTGATCGGGTAGTGCTGCGGCTGTTGCGCCAGCATCAAACTATCGCTGACCTCGAGCATGCAGAAGCTGAAGGCCAGCAGGGCGCCAGCGATCAGGTTCGCCGCGATGAGCGGGATGATGATCCGCCGCACCGCGGTGAAGCGCGAAGCGCCCAGGTTCATCGCCGCCTCTTCCATCTGCCCGCTGGTCTGCTCCAGCCCCGCCACCGTCGCGCGCACGATGTACGGCAGTCGCCTCACCGCATACGCGATGATCAACAGCGGGATCGGGTTCGGATCGCTCCCGACGATGCTCACCAGCCCGTCCAGCGGATCGCCCTTGCCCAGCGGCCAGCCCAGGCTCATCGCGATGTAGCCGAACGCCAGCACCAGCCCCGGCACCGCCAGCGGCAACATGCACAGCGCATCGAGAATCCCACGCCCCTTGATGTTCGTCCGCACGATGAGATAGCCAACCAGCACGCCGACGAACAGATCGATGATGACCGCCGCCGCCGCGAGCTTCAGCGAGTTGGTGATCGCCCCGAAGCTCTCCGGATGCGTCAGCGCCTCGTGATAGTGCGAGCCGGTGAACGCCGTGGGGAAGACCGAGCGGTACCACGCCCCCGGCTCGCTGATCGACGTGAACACAACGCCAACGTGCGGCAGCAGCGCCAGCCCGATGATGATCGCAAACGCGCCGGTGGCCACAAGGCCCGAGACGCCGGAGAGCTGCTCGTCTTGCGAGCCGCGTGAGGCCTTGGCGTACATCGCGTGGGCCCGCCCGCCGAAGATCAACTTGCCGATCGCGTAGATCCCCACCGCCATGACGAGCATCACCAGCGTGAGCGCATACGGCCGCGCCGAGCTCTCGACCTCTTTCAGCCCCTCAAAGATCTGCACCGGCGTCACCTCGCGAAACTCGAAGATCAGCGGCGTGCCCAGCTCCGTAAACGACCAGATAAACACAATCGTGCCGCCGGCAAACAACCCCGGCCTGATCAGCGGCAGCGTGATCCCAAAGAACCGCCGAAAGAACCCCGCCCCAAGATTCTGCGCCGCCTCATCGAGCGCCGGATCAAGATTCGCCAGCGCCGCCGACGCATTGAGATAGATGATCGGATAGAGCGAGAGCGCCTGCACGATGACCACGCCCCAGTACTTCGCATCCCCCAGCACATCCCACTCCGTGCCCAGCAGCGTATTGAGCGCCCCCTCGCGCCCGAGCATCATCTTCACGCCGATCGCCCCCACAAACGGCGGCAAAATCAGCGGGATCAGCACCAGCGCGTTCATCGCCCGCTTCAGCGGAAACGCGAACCGCGTCGACAGCACCGCCAGCGGCACCGCGATGATGATCGCGAGCACCGTCGTGCCGCAAGCGATCTTCAGCGAGTTCAGGATGCCATGAAACGTCGCGGGGTCCTCAAAGACCAGCGCGATGTGCCTGAGCGTAAACCCGCTACGGCTCGAAACATCGTGATAAAACGCCCCACGCAGCGTGAGCAGGATCGGGTACAGCAAAAACACCGCCAGCAGCGACAGGAGCGTCACCAGCAGCGCGTAGTTCCCAAAGTTCCGCGATCGGAGCATGGGCGGATGGTACCCGAATCGCGCGGTCGCGTCGCTCACGCCCGCCCGTCTGACACGGGCGTGCCACCCTCCACCGCGACTTTGACTCCTTCGCACAGTCTTTGCGGATGGCCCCGCCATCGCGCGATAGCGTTGTCACCATCCCTCCGGCCAGGTCGCAGAGGCGTTCTCCAGAGTCATCCGAAGTAGGGGAGTTCCATGGTGCTCATTCGTTCGGCCGTCGCCATCGCTGTCGCTGTCTCCGTCGCCTCCGCAGCAACCGACACCCAAGCCCGGCAACCCGCGCCGGCTTCAACCACCGCCGCGCCCGACGCCTCCGCCGCGCGCCCTCCCGCGCCCGCCCCGCGTCCGACGCTCTCCGACCAGGCGCTCAACGTGCAACTCATCGCCTTCGGCTCCTGCGCTCGCGAGCGAAACCCGCAGCCCATCTGGGCCCAGGTCATCAGCGCCAAGCCCGACCTCTTCCTGATGATCGGCGACAACCACTACGCCGACGTCTGGGAGAAAGACGGCAAGATGGGCATGCGCCCCGTCGAGAACATCGCCCGCATCGACGAGGCCTACGCCGCCCTCGCCGCGATCCCCGGCTTCACCGAGCTCCGCGCCCGATGCCCGATCATGGCCACCTGGGACGATCACGATTACGGCGCGAACGACGCCGGAAAAGACTTTCCCCTCCGCGAGCAGAGCAAGCAGGCATTCCTGAAGTTCTGGGGCCTGGCCGAAGACAGCTCGCTGCGTGATCAACCCGGCGTCTACCACGCGCGATCCTTCGGCCCCCAGGGTCAGCGTGTTCAGGTGATCATGCTCGACACCCGCTTCAACCGCGACGCCATCGAACGCGCACCGCGCGATCAACGCGTCAAAGGCCGTGGCCCCTACGCCCCCTCGACCGACAAGACCAAGACGATGCTCGGCGAGGCCCAATGGGCCTGGCTCGAAGAACAGCTCCGCCAACCAGCAGACGTCCGCATCATCGGCAGCAGCATCCAGATGGTCGCCGACGAGCACGGCTACGAAACCTGGGGCAACATCCCCCACGAGCGCCAGCGCTTCTACGACCTGGTCGCCAAGACCAACGCCTCCGGTGTCGTCGTCATCTCCGGGGACCGCCATCTCACCGAGATCTCCGTCGATCGCGGCTCTCCCGATCGTCCCGTGCCTTACCCCATCTGGGATTTCACCTCCAGCGGGATGAACCTCGACACCGGCTCGGCCAAAGACGTGAACACCTTCCGCGTCGGCCCCGTCAAGCGCGAGTCAACGTTCGGAACGATCCAGATCGTCTGGGGCGCGACGCCCGACAAGACCCTGATCGAGCTCACCGCGTTGGGCGACAAGTCGCAGATCCTGACGCGCCAGACCGTGTTTCTGAACGACTTGCGACAGCCACCCGGATCAACGGCAAAGTGAGGCGGGTCCCGAAAGCGGCTTCCGACGCGCTCCGCCCAGCTCCCTGCCTCACTACGCTTGGCCCATGCGAGCAATCGTCACCGGACAGATCGGCCTGGACAAGAAGCAATACATCAACTCCGCCGCGGCTCTCGCCGGGCGGCAGGGTGAGCAGATCGACGTCTACCACGTCGGCGATCTGATGTACAAGGAAGGCCCCGATGTCCGCCCCGGCAAGATCCTCGATCTCCCGCTCAGCCGCCTGAACTCGCTGCGCCGGGCCGCGTTCAAGGATGTCATCGTCGAGGCCAAGGACAGCAAAAACCTCATCGTCAACACGCACGCGACCTTCCGCTGGCGGCACGGCCTGTTCGCCGCGTTCGATTACGACCAGATCACCAAGCTCCAGCCCGATCTGTTCATCTGCCTCGTGGACAACATCGAGGTCGTCCACAACCGCCTCCATCGCGACCACGAGATCGACGCGACGCTCAAGGACTGCATGGTCTGGCGCGAGGAAGAGATCCTCGCCAGCGAGCTCCTTACGCAGTCCATCCCCGGCAGCCGCTTCTACATCCTCTCCCGCGGCCGCCACATCGACACCACCAGCACACTCTTCCGCCTCATCTGCCGCCACGACATGCGCAAGGTCTACCCCAGCTTCCCGATGAGCCACGTCGTGGACATGCCCGACGTGCTGGCAGAGATCGACCACTTCCGCGCCGAGCTGGCCAAGCACTTCATCTGCTTCGACCCCGGCGATGTTGATGAGAAGCTCCTGCTCGAACGCGGCATCGCCGCGGCCCGCGACGGCAAGGAGTTCATCGACGTCGCGCCCCACAGCTTCGGCGGCAGCAAAGCCGCGGGCGCCGACAACATCCGCGTCACCGTCCGCGAGATCCTCGACATCGCCGGCGACATCGACGGCCAGATCTACATGCGCGACTTCAAGCTCATCGACCAGTCCGACATGATCGTCAGCCTGGTCCCCGAACTCCCCGGCGGCGTCCCCGGCCTCTCCAGCGGCGTCGAACGCGAACTCCAGCACGCCTGGGAACACACCAAAGAGGTCTACGTCGTCTGGAAACCCAAAAAGCACCCCAGCCCGTTCATCACCGAAACAGCGACAAAGGTCTTCAAGTCGGTCGACGAAGCCCTGAAGTATTTCGAGGACAAGGGCATGTTCACGCCGAAGAACTTGTTCGGGCAGTGAACCCGGCTCCGTTTCGGGCGTATCGGAGCGGGCCATGCCCACGCAGACGCCACCACCGACCGACCCCGACGCGATTGCCCAGATCCCCAAGCCCGACGCGACGCGCGGCTGGCGCGCGTATCTCACGCTTCGCGCCCGATCGCTCCTCTGGGCGTGCTGGGTGGGCGTGATCGCTGTGTACGTGTTGGCGTATCTGGTACCGACTGATCTGTTCGCCTCCGGGCGCATCGAGATGGCGCTGGCGTTCTTCACGTTCTTGCTCCGCACGTTGGTGCTCCACGCCGCGATTGGCATGAGCTTTCTGGCGCTCTCCGCATTGGTGCTTCGCGCCCGCAGGTTGGCGCTGGTCGCGGCCGCGACGGCGCTCATCATGGCGTTGCCTTGGTTCGGCCTGATGCTCCGCGCCACACCCGCGCCCGATCTAAGCCGCCCGACACTCACCGTCGTGGTCGCGAACGTGAACCTGAGCAACCCAGACCTGTCGGCGCTCTTCCGCCTG
Source organism: Phycisphaerales bacterium (assembly GCA_022843565.1). GTDB lineage: Bacteria > Planctomycetota > Phycisphaerae > Phycisphaerales > UBA1924 > JACVCS01. Next base: position 1,941 of record JALHNK010000068.1, on the reverse strand, counting down.
ATCGAGAGCGAGAACGCCGATCTCGTCCTGCTGCAAGAAGTCACGAACAACCACCGCGACCAACTGCGATCAGCTCTTGAGCCGCGCTACCCGCACACGTCCACCGCCTTCCGGCAGGATGCCTTCGGGCAGGCGCTGTACTCAAAGCTCCCGTTCGAAGGCGCGCCGGACGTCTTTCCGCAGATCGAAACGATGCGGGAGAAGTCGTTTGGAAGCCCCTTCGCGCTCAGTGATCCGCAGATCCGCGTGCGCGTGATGTTCGATGGCGTTCCGATCGTCGTTCAGAATCTGCACCTGATGCCGCCCGGTGACGCACAGATGCTGCGCGAGCAGCGCTTGCAGTTCGCGTGGCTGGATCAGTGGGTGCGGAGCGTCAAGACCTCGACCGACGCGCCCGCGTTGTTCCTCGCCGGCGATCTCAACAGCACCGCGACATCGCCCCAGCACGCATTCCTTCGAGCGGCGGGGCTGCGTGAAGCTCACGACGAGGCCGGCTCCGGCCTCGGCAACACCTGGCCCGATGTCGGCCTGCTCGCCAAAGTCCCGGGCATCCGCATCGACCACGCGTACGCCTGCAACCGGCTGACGATCGTCAGCTCGCGCGTCGGGCCGCACATCGGCTCAGACCACCGCCCTCTGGTTGTAAAGCTCCAGACCAGCAGAGTGCGATGAGCGGGTGTCGGATCGCCGTAGCGAACGCCCGCGTGCTCGCGCCCGCGGCTCCGACGATGACCTCTGAGATGCCGCCGTACCATCGCCCGTGCCGTTGCTCGAATCCATCAACCTGAACAAGTCCTACGCCGGGCGGCGCGTCGTCCAAGGGGTCTCGTTCCACATCGATCGCGCCGAGATCGTCGGCCTCCTCGGCCGCAACGGCGCCGGCAAGACCACCAGCTTCCGCATCACCGTCGGCATGATCGAGGCCGACAGCGGCACCGTCAACTTTGACGGGCAAGACGTCACCGGTCTGCCGATGTACCAGCGCGCCCGCCGCGGCATGGGCTACCTCAGCCAAGAGCCCAGCGTCTTCACGCGCCTCACCTGCGAGCAGAACCTCCTGGCCATCCTCGAGACGCTCAAGCTCTCGCGCGCCGACCGCCGCAAGCGCGCCGCCGAGCTTCTCGACCAATTCCACCTGACGCACAAAGCCAAACAACAAGCCCGCACCTGCTCCGGCGGCGAGCGACGAAAGCTCGAAATCGCCCGAGCGCTGGTGACCAATCCCAAGATCATCCTCCTGGACGAGCCGTTCAGCGGCGTAGACCCCATCGCCGTCGAAGACCTCCAGCGCGAGATCGAGCGCCTGCGCCAGCAGGGCATCGCCTGCCTGATCACCGACCACAACGTGCAGCAAACCCTCCGCGTCTGCGATCGCGCATACATCATCGACGAGGGCAAGAAACTGGCCGAGGGCACGCCGCGAGATCTGATCAACGATGAGATGGTCAAGCGTGCGTACCTGGGCTCGCTGTTCCGGGGTGATGAGTTCGATCGCGTCGAAGCAACTCAGGGAGCCAATCGATGAGCTGTGAACGCTTTTCCCGCGCGATCGGCGCGATCGCCCTCACCCTCGCCGCCCTCACCCTCGCCCCCGGCTGCGTCCGCCGCACCATCGAAGTCACCAGCGAGCCCTCGGGCGCAATGGTCTGGCTCAACGACGAACAACTCGGCCGCACGCCCGTGCAGACTGATTTCAAGTTCTACGGCACCTACGACGTGCGCCTCTCGCTTGACGGCTACGAGCCGCTGAGCACCAGCGCCGAGGCCGTCGCGCCGCTCTACGAGTATCCGGGGCCGGATCTGCTCGTCGCGGCTTTGCCCCTGCACAACCGCATCGCGTGGCACTTCGAGCTCAAGCCCACGCTGGAATCCACCGACAAGCCCGCCGCGGAGCGAGCGATCATCGATCGCGGGCGCGCCCTGCGAGCCTCAGTCGCACCC
>JALHNK010000067.1 GCA_022843565.1 Phycisphaerales bacterium | reverse complement strand
ACGTACTGATCGCCCCGGTCGTAGTTCTCGATGGCCAGGGTACAGCGGGCGACGCGGAGGATCTGACTCTTGCTGACGATGCTGCCGCGCCCGCCGAGGTCCGGCGGGAGGCCGCCGCCGAAGAGTTCCAAGGGCACATGAGCGGCGCGGAGAAGGCGAAGAAAATCGAGCCGCTGCGAGTGCCCGTCCAGCGCGACCTTCCCGCTGATGATGGCCGCGAGCGGGACTTCGCACGCCCGAGGCGGCTGGGCCCGGAGCGCGCGAACATCTTCGGCGATCATCCAGAATGCCGGGAGCGTGCCGGGCGTGATCGGGGCGGGTGCCTGCGGATCCGGCGACCAGACTCGGTGGCATCGTGATTCGCCGACCTCGTAGAAGTTGCTGGCGATCGGTGGGGGCTCATAGAGCAACATGCTGACCCGTTCGCGATTCACGCCGAGCATGTCAAAGGCCAGCGTGGCTTTGTGCGATCGATAGTCGCCACGAAACTTGTGCAGCAATCGCTTCCAGCGCGGCAGCTTGCCGGCACCCTTTGGAAAAAACGGCAGGTTGAAACAGAAGACCTGCTCCGCGTCGCGGGCCTGAAAGTCGAACTGGATTCCCGCGCCGATGTCGCGTCCCATTTCGGCGTCGCACTGTGTCCAGAGCCAATCGGCGTGCAAGCCCATATCACTGAAAATGCCGATTCGCACGCGTGGGCTCCCGATTGGTTTGGACGCGAGACTTCCGTGTGCTCGCCCGAACTGCGTCAGCGATAGCAACGCTGCACGTGCGCCTGGACCATCGCCTGGTGGACCGCGATCGCCGGCTCGACGCGGGAGAACCGCTCCGCCAACTCGCCCATGAACTCCTGAACCCCCGCGGACTTCACGCTGCGGTACGTGACCCACGTGAACGCCCCGCCGGGGCGGAGCAGTCGCACGGTCTCATCGAGGATGCGGGCACGCACCTTCTTCGGGATCGTCGTCCAGGGCAGGGCGGTGATGACCGCGTCAAGGTGGCTGGCGCCGATTTCTGTGGTAAACCTGGCGATATCGGCCGCGTCGCCTTGGAAGAGCGGCACCTGCGGGAAGTTCTTGGCGAAGCGTTTGGCGATCTGCTCGTTCAGTTCGACGGCGAAGAACGTGGTTGAGTCGCCGATGACTTCCAGCACCGTCTTGGTGATCGCGCCCGTGCCGGGCCCGAACTCGACGACAGCGTGCGCCCGCTGGAGATCAAGCCCGCGGACCATCGCGCGCCCGATCTCGGGGTTGGTCGGAAAGAGCGCTGACACTTGGGCGGGGGAGCGCAGGAAGGCCGCGAGGAACGCCATGTGATCGCGAGCGTTGGTCAGCGGCGTCTGATTGCGGCCCGAACGACTCGCCATGGAGCCCCTTCGTTGAACGCCCGGTCAATCGATCCATCCGAACTGTTCGGCGGACGAGGCGAACCGGGTCGAGAGGATATGGACACGTCCGCCCGTCGGGCGCGTGGATGGCGGCCCGGAACTTTCGGACTGGTGAACCGTGTCTGATCCCGGCTACGCTGACCTTGCGGGCGTGGCTCGCCCTCGGCCTTTGCCCGGGGGGCTGGACGGTTTCTCGTGCGAGGGTCTTCATGTTTCTCATCCGACGCGCCAAACCCGACGACACCGGCACGCTGCTGAAGCTGGCCAAGATGGTCCACTTCATTAATCTGCCCGCCGACCGGCAGATCATCGATCAAAAGGTCGCGTGGTCGCGACAGTGCTTCGTCATGGCCGCGGAGAATCGGACGGTGCCGCCCGCGAAGCGCAGCAAGCCCCCTGTGGAGAAGCCCGCCCGCACATCGGGCGACGGCACGCTGAGCGCCGGCCTGCGGAGCATCACCGGTCGCTCGCCCGTCTTTGTCTTCGTGATGGAGGAGCACCCCGAAGGCGACGCCGGCGCCAGCGGCGTCGTCGGCACCTCGCAGATCATCTCGCAGATCTCGTCGCCCGGGCAGCCCAACCTCTCGCTCGAACTCCGTCGCGCGGAGAAGTTCAGCCAGTCGCTCCAGATGGGCGTCTCGCACGTGATGGCGAGGTTGCACCTTGACGAAGAAGGCCCCACCGAGATCGGCGGCCTCATTCTCCAGCCTTCGTATCGTGGGCATCGCGCCAAGCTGGGGCGGTTTCTCTCGCTGGTGCGGTTCCACTTCATGGGGCTGCACCGGGAGTTTTTCTCGCCGCGGGTCTTGGCGGAGATGATGGGCCCGGTGAACAGCGACGGGCAGTCGCCGTTCTGGGATGGCTTTACGCGTGCGTTCATCAACATGAGCTACGAGGACGCCGATCGCTTCTGTCAGGAGAGCAAGGAGTTCATCCTCTCGCTCTTCCCGCGTGAAGAGATCTACCTCACGCTGATCGCGCCAGAGGCCCGCGCGTGCGTCGCGCAGGTCGGAAACGAGACAATTCCCGCGCGGCGGATGCTCGAGAAACTCGGCTTCAAGTATCACAACCGCATCGACCCCTTCGATGGCGGCCCGCACCTGGAGTGTGCGCTGGACGCGATCTCGATCGTCAAGGACACGCGCATCGCCCGTCTCGGTGAGCCCGCCACGCCGGACAAGCCGCCGGCGCAGCACGCCATCGTCAGCGTCATCGACGACGACGGCGAGTTCCGCGCCGTCGAGTGCCCCGCGGCCCTCGATCGTCAGGGCCGACTGGTGATCCCGCGAGCCCATCTCACGGCCATCCAAGCCTCGCCCGGTCTCGACTGCGGCTTCACGTTCCTCGAACCGCCGCAGTCGCGCAAGCCCGCCGCGACGCCGACTTCGGTCGCGGCAATAGGCGACAAGACCGCTCCAGCCGCCAAGGCGAAGCCCAAATCCCGCGCGGACGGCACGAAGCCCAGATCCCGCCGCTAGATCGCGATCCCCGACTGGTCTGCGCACGCGATTTCTGCACAGGCAGATTCCGTAGCGGTCATCCTCCCGCCCGCAACCGCTCCGCTCCGGCTGTCCGCGACCCGGACTCCCGGCCACTGGACCGAACCCAAATCGCTCACGGCCCGCTCCTACATTCCCGCCATGCTGACCGACCAAGCCTCGCACATCCGCCGCGGCCCCTGCAACCTCATCGCCGGGCAGTGGCGCCCGATTCCCGGTGAGACGCTCTTCACCGTGAACCCCGCGTTTCCCGAGCAACGAGTCTTCGCGTGCTCACCGCGTGTGAGCGACGTTCACGAAGCATGCAACGCGGCGCGGGCGGCGCTTCCGGCGTGGTCGCAGACGCCGAGGGATCGGCGGTTCGCGGTGCTGCGGCGCTTCGCGCAGATCGCCAAGGAACGCCAGGCACTCATGGCCGGGCTGCTGTGCGACGAGATCGGCAAGGTCATGTGGGAGTCCAAGCAAGAGGCGGCGCTGCTCTCGGGCAAGGTGGATATCACGCTGGACGAGGCCCCTGAGGGCGGCCTCCGGCGCGTGTCGGACTTTGAGTTTGCCCTGTCGGCCTCGCGCGTCGGGCGTTGCACCTTCAAGCCCCACGGCGTCATGGGCGTCATCGGCCCGTTCAACTTTCCCGCGCACCTGCCCAACGGCCACATCGTCCCGGCGCTGGCGATGGGCAACACCATCGTCCTTAAGCCCAGCGATAAAGCCATGGCGGTGGGCCAGCAGCTTGCGGAGTGGTTTGACGAAGCTCTCCGCGCTGAGGGCATCAACATCCCAGGCGTGTTGAATCTGGTGCAGGGCGGGGCCGATGTCGCCAGCGCCGTGGTCTCGCATCCGGAGCTTGATGCCATCGCGTTCACCGGATCGTGGCCCGTGGGCAAGAAAATCCTCCAGGCGAATCTGGATCGCCCCGGCCGCATCATCGCCCTGGAACTCGGCGGCAGCAACCCCTCGGTCTACATGCCCGATTGCGATCTCCGCCTCGCGGCGATCGAGCTGGCGCGTTCTGCCTTCGCCACCACCGGCCAGCGATGCACGTGTACGCGACGGGCGATCGTGCATCGCGATATCGCGGACAAGCTCATTCCGGCGGTGTGCAAGATGGCGTCGGCGATCTCCGTCGGCCACGCACGCGCGACGCACCCGGTCTTCATGGGGCCGATCAACAACGCGCGGGCGCGACAGGACGTGCTGGATTTTCAGTCGCGCGCCGAGGCGGCGGGCGCTGAGGTGCTTGTGCGATCCGCGGCCCTCGACACGCCGGGCACCGGCGGCGCAACCAAGGGCTTCTTCCTGACCCCATCGGTGATCCGAGTCGATCGGTTCACCGCGAGCGACGCGATGGCCGGCGGCGGCGCAGGCTTTGACGCGGGATGCGATCAGGAGATCTTCGGCCCGCTCTTACGCGTGTCGATCGTCAACTCGCTTGACGAAGCGATCAAGCAGAGCAACGCCACACGCTACGGCCTCGCGGCGGCGATCTTCACCAAGGACACGAGCGCCGCCGCTCGCTTTGTCAGCGAAGTCCGCGCCGGCTGCATCAACGTGAATACCGGCACCGCCGGGGCATCGAGCAAGCTGCCCTTCGGCGGCCTCGGCTGGTCGGGCAATCATCGGCCCGCCGGCTCTTTCGCTCTGGACTATTGCGCCACGCCGGTGGCGAGTATGCTGGAGTCGTCAGACGCCGCGGCCTTGCCGGAGGGGATGACGCTGGATGATGCGTGGCTCAAATGATGTCAACGGCGCGCCCAAATCTCGCTGACCTGGTGCTCATCACGCGGCTCCTTGCGTTCGTGCCGGGCGTTGGTGTCGCGCTGGTGATCGCGTCGGCAATCTTGGTACACGGAATCGCGGCCGTTGGCGAGAACAGTACCGGGCCAACGGGAGTGTTGGGCTCGTTGATCGAACGAATCTACGCGACGCTTGCCACGGGCCCGCGACAATCGGTCGTCATGGCGGTCGGTTACGGAATCATCTCCATCGTCCTTGTTGCCGCCATCACTCTGCCCGCCGGTCGGCTCGCGCGGCTCTTTGCGAGGTCCCGTCGATGAACGACTTCATGTGGTTCCGACCGATCGTGCGACTCACCGGCGCGGTCATCCTGGCGTGGGCGGCTCCGCAGGCGACGGTTGGCGTCGTGATGCTCGTGGTCAACGGCCTGCGAGCGATTGATGGCTCGGTTCAATCGCAGGATCTGTTGTACTTCGTGATGTCGACCGGTGCGCAGTCGCTGCCGGCGATCGGGATCGCGGCGCTGGGGGGATATTTGCTCTTTGGTGGTCGGGCGTTTGTGCGCTGGTGCCTCCGAGATCTTGGCAGTTTCTGCCCAGGTTGCGGATATGACATCCGTGGGCTCGCCGGCGCGCTGTGCCCAGAATGCAAGGGCGCGCTGCCGGCTCGAACGCAGCCCGATGCGAACGCCGGGAGCGGAGCTCTTCTGGTGCCGACGCGCGCTGCGCCGCCGCCGCCACTCACGCCGGAGCGGTGAATCCTGCGTTGCGATCATCACCGCCGTCAGTGAGTGTGCCGCATTCGGGGCATCGACCGTCGCGAACCTCGCGGATGGAGTACCCGCACTGCTTGCAGTAGCCGGGTGTCAAGCGTTGCGAGAGCATGGCGTAGGCGGCGCCGTAGATGGCGAACATCAAGGGCAGCCCCAGGAACAAGAAGCCGACACAGAGCAGCAGGATGCTTGCGAACATCAGCAGGCTGGCCACAAGCCCCAACGCCACCAACGACCATGCGGTCACGCCAGCGGTCAAGGCCCAGGATTGCTTCATCGCGTCGATCACGCCGATCTTCGGAAGGGCCGGGTCGATCAGCCGGTAGTTGCCGACGATCACGCGAGCCACGAGGTAGGAAAAGACAACGAATGCCAGCAGAATCACCGGAACCAGGAGCCAGAGCAACTCGTTGGCGTTGGTGCCAATGGCTGCCGCGATGACGACCCCGCCGATCGCTGCGAATGGCAGGAAAACAAGCATCGCGAGCACCGATGTCAGGAGCGAGTAGAGCAAGAGCACACCGTATTGCGGAAGAAGACTCTGGATGTCCTCGACCGAAACGGACTGTCCACGCGCGCCGCGAACACCCAAGAACGTGACAAACACCATGGTGGGCCCGACAACCAGGAACGAATAGAGCCAGTTCAACACTGTCCCGACCGGCGGGATCGCATAATCCAAGATCATTGTCGTGGCGCTACCAATCACCGAGACGCATACGTAGATCAGCGCCCCCAGCAGCAACGCGACGTAGTGCCTCTGGAATGTCCGAAAGCCGATCTCAAACGCATTCTGAAACGAGTACGGCGGGAGCGCAGCGAGACCGCCGCCTGTTGGCCCGCCCGGCGTCCCCCGCGGCGGCATCGGCGGCCCACCCATGAAGCCTCCCCCAGATCCCGGCAGCGGTGGGGGACCGGGCGGTGTGTTGCCCGATGCGTTCGGTGAGTATGGGTTTGGCTTGAACTCTGAGCCGAAGTCTGACATGTGGTACCCCTCTGCGCGATGACGGCGAGCACGCGGCCACGCTCAACCTGGACCCCATTCGCAGGCCACGCGCGCCGGCCCGCGATTGCCAGAAGAGCATACCAAAGACGCCGCGGGGCGTGTCCACCACGTACACTCGTCCGTTATGCCCAAAACCGTCCTCCCCGATGCCCGCGTTTCGCCCCGCTTCGCCGGGATCAGCACTTTCGCCCGCTACCCGCGGCTGGAAGATGTTGCCCCCGAGAACGCGCCGGTGGACTGGGCGATCTACGGCGTGCCGATGGACGCTGGCGTCTCGTATCGCCCCGGCGCTCGCTTCGGGCCGCGGGCGATCCGTGACGCCTCGCAGTACGTCAAGCGCTACCACGTCCAGCACAATGTCGATGTGTGCGGCACGCTGAGCCTCGCCGACGCCGGCGACGCGCCGGTGGCGCCGTTTTCGATCAACGACACCCTCGACTTGGTCGAGTCCTTCGCATCCTCGCTGGTAAGCGCGCCGTCGTCATCACCGAACACGCGCCTGATGGCGGTGGGGGGTGATCACTCGATCTCGTACGCCAACATCCGCGCGACGTACTCGCGCCTTGGCGAGCCCTCCGGTGGCATCGCGCTGATCCACTTCGATGCGCACCTGGACACTGTTGACACGCTCTGGGGCGAGAAGTACTCGCACGCGTCGCCGTTCCGGCGCGTGATCGAGGAGGGCTTTGTGGACCCGCGCCGCATGATCTCCATCGGCATGCGAGGGCCGCTGAACAGCGCCGACGATCTGGCGTTCGTCAAGCAGCACGGGGTCACGCTGGTTTCTTGCGATGACCTGGCGCGACCGTCGAACGCGCCAGTCATGGCGGGCGCCGTGCCGGCACGCAGTGGGCTGAACTGCGCAGCCATCGACGCCTTTCTCAATCGCATCGGCAAGCTCCCGACATACATCACGTTCGATATCGACTGCATCGATCCGGCGTTTGCGCCGGGCACCGGCACGCCCTGCCCAGGCGGGCTGACGAGCGCTGAGGCTTTCGATCTGTTGCGGCGTCTGGCCGGCGTGAATGTCGCGGGCGCGGACGTGGTTGAAGTGCTTCCAGATCGCGATCCGTCGGGGATTACCGCGTTGCTCGCGGGGCACGTGATGTTCGAGATTCTCGCGCTGGACGCGATCAATCGAAGGTGAGGCGGAGATGGCCGCCGGAATGAACGCAAACGCCGCCGCGAGTGCTGGCACGCTGACGCTGCCGAAGCGATCGCACGCGATCGTGCGTGCCGTCGCGGCCCAGTGGCGATTGCTGACGTCTCCGGCGCGATCACGCTCGCGAGGGCCGGGGCTGCCGGTGCTCGTCGCGTGCAGTGGCGGCGCGGATTCGTCGGCGCTGTGCATCGCACTCGCGGCGTCGCGTGCGAGCTTCGCGATCGCTCATGTCGTGCACGACATGCGGCCGCCGACCGAGGCGAGTCGCGATCGCGATATCGCTGAGTCGTTGGCGCGAGCCCTGGGCGTGCCGTTCTGCGTCGCCAGCGTGAGCGTTCGCGATCGTAAGGGCAACGCCGAGCACAACGCACGCCACGCGCGATATCACGCGCTGGCCTCGCTTGCCCGCGAGCACGGCTTCGCGTTCATCGCCACCGCCCACCACGCCCACGACAATCTCGAGAGCCTCCTGATTGCGATGGCCAGAGGCGGCGGGGTGCGTGCGATGGCGGGTATCCGGCCCCGACTGCGGACGCGGCCTCGTGTGAGCGGTCACGCAATCACGATCATCCGCCCGATGCTCACGCTGACGCCGGCGCAGGCTCGCGAGCTCTGCACTGTCGCAGGCTGGACATGGGCCGAGGACGCGACGAACGCCGACCGCAGCGGCGATCGCATCCGCAGCGCCCTGCGGCATCGCGTGCTGCCGGAGTTGCTGTTGATCCTGCCGGATGCCGCGCTCGGCTCGGTGCGAAGCGCGAAGCTGGCGGGGGCCGCGATGGTGATGATCGAGCGGGCGCTCGCCGATGAGCACTTTCAAGAGGTGATGTTGGTCGCCAGCGGCGAGCGCCAGTTTGTCGCCCCGCGTGCGCGGGTTCGGCAACTCTCGGCGTTCGCGATTGGCGAGGTTGTCCGGGCGGTGGTGAAGCGGGCGGGTGTGCCGCGCGGCCCGCGATCCCTTTCCCAAAGGTCTCTGGAGTCGATCGCGACGCTGATCCGCTCCGATGACACCGATCCGCGCGAGTTCCAACTTCGCGGGCTGGAGGTCATCGTCAGTGCGCATCAGGTACTCATCCGGCGGCGAGTCGCCGAGAGTTCGGATAACCTGAGCCCATGAGCAAGCGAACGCTGACCGCCATGCCCCGTCGTCGAGTTCTGCACGAGCGAGCCGCGCCTTTGCCGGACCGATCGGCCTCGCGCCCTGCATCGTTCCCCGAGCCCGAGCACACCGAGATCATGCTCGGGGAGTACATGCAACGCCGCGAGCGCGTCCTGAAGTCGCTGGGCAAGTCCGCGGCCCTCGTCTTCGCCGGGACCGAAGGCGGCGAGCACTTCGCGGTCAACCCGTTCTTCTTTCACCTCACCGGCATCGCCAACGAATCCGGCGCGGTGCTCCTTTTTGACCCAACCAGCGACGACCCGCGCAAGCGAGTCATCCTCTTCCTCCGACCGCTGAACCCCGAGGCCGACCGTTGGGACGGGCTTCGCGAGCACCTGTCCGGCGCGCTCCGTGCGCGACTCGGCTTCCGCACGGTCCTCCGCACGACGCAGCTTCCGATGTGGCTGGCGAATGCCGCGCGCCGCGCAAAGTCGCTGGCCTGCTTACATCCCTTCGTCCAGCACACGCAGAATGTCACCGAGGATCTGGCGACGTACCGCAAGGTCGCCGAGCGGATGGTCGGCGTGCAGATCGAGGATCGCACGGACGTGCTGCCGCGGATGCGAGCGGCGAAGTCTCGCACCGAGATCTCGCTGATCAAGCACGCGATCGACATCACGCACGAGGGGTTCCTCAGCGCGATGCGCACGCTCGCGCCCGATGTCGGCGAGGCTGCGATCCAGCAATCGCTGGAGCAGACCTACGCCTCGCGCGGCGGCCAGGGCCTGGCGTTTGGCTCCATCGTCGGCTCCGGCCTCAACGCCACGGTACTCCACTATCGCGCCAACTCCGGCCCGACGAACGCGGGTGAACTCGTGGTCATCGACTCGGGCGCGAAGTTCGGCGGCTACTGCGCCGACATCACACGCACGCTGCCGGTCAACGGGCGATTCTCACGCCAGCAGCGGGCGATCTACGACGTGGTACTCATGGCCCAGGAGGCGGCGATCAACGCGTGCAGGCCGGGCGCTTCGCTCTGGGAGATCGACGCCGCCGCCAGGTCCGTCATCGAACACGCCGATCTCGGCGACTTCTTCATCCACGGCATCGGCCACCATCTGGGCCTCGAAGTCCATGACATCGACCCGCGCACGCCGCTGGAACCCGGCGCGGTCGTCACCATCGAGCCGGGCGTCTACATCCCGGATCAGAAACTCGGGATCCGAATTGAGGACGACGTGCTGATCACCTCGCGTGGGCGACAGGTGCTGTCAGAGGCGATCCCGAAGACGGCGCCGGAGATTGAGCGTGTGATGGGCGAGCGGTGAGAACGAGCGGCACCGGTTGCGCGTCAACGAAGTCGGGCGCTTATGGCGGCGGAGCCGCGCCCCGCGTACCGATCAGCCCGTTGAGAAACTGCACCGCCCACGAAACCACATCATCGCTCAGCGGCCAGATCAGCCTCCCGGCGAAGAGGAACACGAGAACGAACAGCGTGAGCCCGATGAGCTGCCCGTTCTCGCCGTCCATGAGATTCCGGTACGGGCGGCTGTAGCTCTTGACGATGCCACCGCCATCGAGCGGCGGCACCGGCAGCAGATTGAACAGCGCTGTGCCGAGGTTCAGCCACGCACCCAGGAACGCGAAGACCACGCCGATGTCCAATGCCGAGCCGCCCTTGGCGATCGCGCTGAGTCGCATCGAGCCGCCCGCCTGCATCAGCCCGACGACCACGAGAACGCACACGCCCGCCAGCGCGATGTTCATCAGCGGGCCGCAGAAGTACACCCACGCGTCGGCGTGCCGGCCGCGCAGGCGCGTCGGGTCCACGGGCATTGAGCCCGACGGCAGCCCGATCAGTGCGAACCAGATCAACCCCTGATAGCCCATATGGACAAGCGGGTCGCCGGTCATGTGCCCCATGCGGATCGGCGTGTCGTCACCCTTGGCGATCGCGGCCCAGCCGTGCCCAAGCTCGTGCAGCGTCACACTCACGACGCCCCATACAACCCAGGCGATGATCAGCCCGTAACCGCCTTGGTGAAAGAGCTGGATGGCCCACCATGATTCCATGCGGTCCCCTTTATCACGCGTTCATCACCGCTCAGCGCGGCACGCGGTGCGACCCCTGTACAAACAAGCCCGCGAGGAACGCTCGCGGGCTTGAAGGATATCGTCAGTTGAGAAGACCCGCTCAGGCCTTAGCCGCCGCGGCCTTGGCACCGGGTGCCTTGGGCGTGGGCTTGGCGGGCAGGATCGCGCTCTTCAGCGCGGTTTGCACGATGGCGTCGAAGGTCTTGGGATCGTGGATCGCGATCTCGCTGAGCATCTTGCGGTTCAGCACGATGCCGCTGTTGCGCAGACCGTTCAGGAAGACGCTGTAGCGGGTGCCACGCATCTTGCAAGCCGCGGTGATGCGGACGATCCAGAGGCTGCGCATGTCGCGCTTCCGCTGGCGACGATCGCGATAGGCGTAGACGCCGGCGCGAACGATCGCAAGGCGAGCGCGCCAGAAGCTGTGGCGCTTGCTGTTCTGATACCCACGGGCCTGATCCATGATCCGCTTGCGCTTCTGAGCACGAGCGGCACCTTTACGTACACGAGGCATACGAAACTCCTTGTGTCTGGCGGGGAGGCGACCGGTTTGAACGGCCGACTGCTTGAATCCCGACGGACGTCTGCACGACCGGGCTCACAGGGAACACCCCCATGACGGCGTGCGTTTCAATGCCCAGAGCGACGATCGAGAGCCTCGCGGCTGTCGGCCGGTCACGCCGGGTGGTTGATCAGCTCTTGGCGACGGTCTTGGCCGCCGCGGAACGGGTCGCACGGACGCCCTTGACCTTCGGGGCCTTGAAGCCAACCTGGCGGCCGGTCTGCTCGGCCTTGCGCTGCGACGGCGAATCGCTCTTGCGCAGGGCAGCCCGCGGCATCGTGCGACCGCGAACGCGACGGAAGAGCAAACCTTCCAGCGCCTTGGCCTCGGCGTTCGAGACGTAGCGGTCCTTGCGGAGACGACGCAGGCGATCGGACGCCTTGCCGCTCTTCAAGTGCTTGCTGTTGGCGCTCTTGTGCTTCAGCTTGCCGGTCTTGGTAAACCGGAAACGCTTGAGAAGACCCTTGTGCGGCTTGTTCTTGCCCATGGGATAAACCTTGAAGAGGGAGGGGACCGGCCAAAGGACGATCACACCGCCCGAAGTTGCGGAGAGGATGTTAGGTCACCCGGCGCGTCAAGTCGAACCGCCCCGCGGGATCGTCGTGGCCCCGCCGATCCGCCACTGGTGGGCGCATTCCGGGCAGCGAGTCAGGCCGTCGTCCGCCGGGTCGGTCTGTGTCAGGTCGTAGAGGCAACTTGGGCAATGACGCTCGGCGAGCCAGCACTTGGCGACCTCGTCAATGTCGCCGGGGATTGTCGGGCCGGGCAGGATGTACCGTCGCCGAAGGATGTTGGCCGTCCAGATCCAGATTATCAATGCCGCGAACACCACGGCGAAGATTGAATCGACGACCGAAAATCCCCGACTGAGCGGGCGTATCAACATGTTGAACCCGACGAAGAGCGAGACGATCGCGAGGCCGTACGGAACTGAGTGAACCGACGGTCCGCCCATCCGCAATCGAACACGCTCGTACACCTCATGCAACCGCTTGCGGTCATGCGGAGCGATCTCACCGGGCTTGATGCGAGCCCGCACGAAGGCTCGCTCGCCCGCGTGGTCGCGAGCGATCAAGTTCGAAGCGGAGATCAGAACCCGAAGCGGCGCTTCGATGAGCCAAATCCATGCGAGGCTGGCGCTGGGTTCGGTGGCTCGTGCTGGTGAAGTCGATTGCGTTCGCAACGCGCGGTCTCCCGTGAATCAGCCCGTGCGGACGATTGCTATCGCAAGCCCGCCGCCTCGTCACAGCCGAGCATCAGGTTCGCATTCTGAATCGCCTGACCACTCGCGCCCTTGATCAGATTGTCGATCGCCGCGACCACGACCAGCCGCGGCCGCGCAGCCGCGCCGCTTCGTGCAAACGCACCGTTGATCACGCGGGCATTCACATGCACGCCGTTGGTCTTCTGCACGTCGCGCAGCGTCGGTGCGTCATCACGCACCGTGACGAACCGCTCGCGGGCATACGCCGCGTTGAGCACGCTCTGCGCCATGGCGGTGGTCGTCGTCGCGTCGGTGAGTTCGACTGTGATCGTCGCCAGGATGCCGCGCTCGATCGGCAATAAGTGGGGGAGGAACAGGACGCGCGGCTCATCGCCCGCGTGCGATTGGGTGCGCTCCGCGCGCCCCGCGATCGCCAGCGTCTGCTCGATCTCCGGCTGGTGGCGATGGTTGCCGATGCCGTACGCGCTGAAGTTGTCGCCCGCCTCCACGATCGTCAGGTGTGCCTTGGCCTCTCGCCCCGCACCGCTCGCGCCGCTCGCGGCGTTGATCACGATTGAATCGCGCTTGATCATCCCCGCCCGTAGCAACGGCACCAGCGCGATCGCCGCCGCCGTCGGATAGCACCCCGGATTCGCAACCAGCGACGCTCCGTGAACCTGGTCTCTGAAGAACTCTGGCAGCCCGTACACCGCTCGCGAGAGATTCGCCACATCGGTGTGATGATGCCCGTACGCCGCCTCGTAGATCGAAGCGTCTTTGAGCCGATACGCCGCGGAGAGATCGATGACCTTCACGCCGCGCGACAGCAACTGCGGCGTGTGGACCATCGCCGCCTCGTGCGGCAGACACAGGAACGCGAGCCGGCACGCCGCGGCGATCGCATCGTGATCGATCGGGCCGCACATTTCCGGCGTCATCGGGTTCAGCCGCCCGGCGAGGCGCGGAAACTCGCGCAGGATTGAGAACGGCTCGGGCCGTGCGCTGGCCAGATACGCCGCGTGCATGTGCGGATGGCCCGAGAGCAGCTCGAGCAACTCCAAACCTGTGTAGCCCGTAGGGCCCAGAATCGCGACCGGCGTAGACATGGGCCAAGCGTAGCGAGGGCTCCGCAGCGCCTGCCGAGGTCTGTCTACGAACAGAGCGCCAGGTCCAGCAACTCCGGCTCTACCGTCCGCCCGCCGTTGAATGTCGAGATCGCCGGGCGCACCACGACATCAAGCCCGTGCCCGTTGACGAGCCGGCCACGATGCTCGCCCCAGCGCCACGCAACCACCCGCAGCAACCGCTGCCCACCGGAAGTGCCCACTCCCGCCGCGCCGCCCCCACGAGCCCGGATCGTCAACGCCAGGTGATCGCCCGTCTTGCCCAGCGGCTGCGGCGGGGCCGCGAGCACCATGTCGCGCAAGAGGATTGCCGGCGCGGGGTTGCCGCGACCGAACGGCGCGAGCTGCTCGATCTCCGCCACCTGATCCAGCGTCATCTCATGCAGCCCCGCGGCACAGTCGATCGTCAACTCCCGCGTCAACCGCTCCGGCGAGATCTGCTCGTTGGCGTAGCCGATGAAGTCCTCCGTGAACGCAGGTACGTTCGCCGCCGCCATCGTCAACCCCGCCGCCATGTCGTGCCCGCCGAACTTTGTCAGGTGCTTCGAGCACGCCTCGATCGCGCCGTGCAGGTTGAAGCCGTCGATCGACCGCCCGGACCCGTGCGCGCTCGCCTCGCCCGCCCCCCCAACATCGCCCGCGCTCAACTGCATCAGAATCGTCGGGCGGCAGAACCGCTCAACCAGTCGCGAGCACACGATCCCCACGACGCCCGCGTGCCATGTTTCATGCGCCAGAACGATCGCGCGACGATCCGTCCCGGTCATCCCCTGTTCCTCGGCCATCTTGATCGCGTGCTCCAGGATCGCCGTCTCGGTCGCGCGACGCTGGCGATTCTGTGACTCGAGAAACTCCGCGATCTCCGCGGCCCGAGACTCACTGGCGGTCGTGAAGAGCTCGACCGCCTGGGCCGCGTGCGCCATGCGGCCGCTGGCGTTCAATCGCGGCGCGAGCTTGAAGCCCACGTCCCACGCATCAACTCTCTCGTTGTCCAGCGCCGCGGCGCTCACAAGCGCCCGCAAGCCCGCGTTGAACGACCCGCGAATCCGCGTCAAGCCAAATCGCGTCAGGACGCGATTCTCACCGATCAGCGGCACCACGTCGGCGATGCAGCCGAGGGCCGCGAACGCCAGCAACTCCAGGAGCAGCGTCCGCATCTCTGGGCTCGCCCGCGCGCCGTTCTCCCCCGGTGGCGCGTGCATGGTCGCGATCCGCCACGCCAGCTTGTACGCCACGCCCGCGCCGCACAGCTCGCCGAACGCGTACGTCGAATCCGGGCGGCGCGGGTGTACGACGCCGTAGGCCTTGGGCAGATCCTCCAGCGAACTCGGCGGGTTGTGGTGATCGGTGATGATCAGGTCCACGCCCAGCTCCAGCGCCCTCGTGGCGGGCAGCACCGCGGTGACACCGCAATCGACCGAAACGATCACCTTCGCCCCGCCCCGCGCCAGCTCCTCAATCGCCGCGACGTGCAAGCCATAGCCCTCATCCAGCCGGTGCGGCACGTATGTGCCCACGCAAGCGTTCGGGTCGATGTGCTTCAGCGTGTGGTAGAGGATCGTCGTGGCGGTGATGCCGTCAACGTCGTAGTCGCCGTAGATCACGATCTGCTCGCGATCGCGAATCGCCCGCAGCAGGCGGTCCGCGGCGGCGTCAAGATCGGGAATGCCCGACGGGTCCAGAAGCTCACTCAGCTTCGGCTGAATGAACCGCGCCGCGTCACTCGCGTTGGTGTATCCGCGAGCAAGCAGGATGCGATGGGCGATCGAACGCGCCGCGCCTGCGTGATCGGCGACGCTCATCCCGTCGGCACGCATCTTCCATCGGCGCGTCAAGCCGCGCGACGGGATCACCGCGACGCTCAACGGATTCGACGTTGCGGCTCGGACGGTCATGGCCAGAGCGTAGACCAACGGCGATCGTCAAATCACCGACGCCGGAAGACCGCCGCGCGGGGTTCGAGCGAGAAACGCCGACGCCGTGCGTCGGCGGCCGCGACCACCAGCATCGACCACCCGCCCGATCAGCAGCCGTTGAAATAGATCGCGAAAAAGAGGTTGTAATCGCCCTCGGTCACGCCGTTGTTGATCTGCCCGATCGGGCCGAACGGCGGCAGCGGTGTGCCGGTGTCGCCGGCGATGTCGCAGTATCGCAGCGCGTCAAAGTACCCGGCGAAAAAGGCGTTGTAGTCGCCCTCGGTCAGGCCGTTGTTGACCGAGTACGTCGGCAGGATGACACCGCGATCGTCGGCGATGTCCGCGGCGTTGCAAGGCGGTGCGGACGTCGGCGCGCCGAATCCACGCACGATGATCACGCGGTTGCCGCTGCCGAAGGTCGAGAAGATGAAGTCGTTGGTCCACGGGTCCAGCGCGCCGCCCTCGGCGCCGTTGAGTCCTGTGACGAAGTCGACCCCCGTGCTCACGTTTGGCAGACTGTTCGCATCGACCTGATACGCGCGAACGACGCCAGCGCTGAACAGCGAGAGCAAGACGCTGGGCGTTTGAAACTGCGGCGAGTTTGTCGGCACGTACACGATGCCCTCCGGGCCGCCGCCGGTGAACCGCGCCGGCAACGTCGGCACGCCGATGGTGTACAGGCCCGGCTCGCTCGGGTCCGGCGTGATCGGTGCGATGTACCACTCGCTGCTGCTGTAGCTGCCGATGATCAGACGCCCGGCGTTTGGCAAGCCCTCGGGGATGACCGTGGCGGTGCCAGTGGAGGCCGTGATCCCAAGCGGGCTGAGTTGCGTGAATCGCGCGGGCGTCGAAGCGCCCTCGAGCACCTGCCCGATCCGATTGTCGCTGAAGGTCGTGAACCCGAGCGAGCCGTTCGGGAAGAAGAACAATCCACCATCGATTCCCGGCGCGGTCGAAAGCTGCGTCGCCACGCCGTCGAAGCCGGTGATGCTGCCCTGCGCGTTGCGGACGACGTTGATCTGGTAGATCGCGCCGCTCGCACCGTTCGCGGCGCCGCCGATGAGCATGATGTTGCGCGTCGCCATGACGACGCCGCCGAGCTGCGCCGGGACGCCCGGCGGCGTGCCGAGATTCACCAGGGTGTAGTTCGCCGCGAACGTCGGGGCGATGACTTGGGCGCTGGCGTCTTTCGCGAGCGACAGCACGGAACCCGCAACCGCGACGACCGACGCGATGGAACGAACAGACAGAACGCGCACGCGCATTGGCAACACTCCACGGGATGGCGACGTTGGGCCCAACTCCACCCTGAGTACAAGATACTCCCTCGCCGGGCGAATGGCCACGAAAATTGCCCGACCAAAGCGCACCGCACATCCGGAGTTCTCCGGAGCCGCTCGGCCAAACCCCGGCTCGTTTACGTCTAGTTCGGCATGGGCTGCGGCTTCGATTCCGGCTTCGGTTCCGGTTTGGCGGTCGGGGCTAGAGCGAAAACCCGCTTGCGATCGGTCACGACGACGCCGCCGGCTTGCTCGACGGTGACGGCGAACGCCGCGGGATTGGCCTTCACCAGCAACCTCGCGTCAATCGGCACGATGAGATCGCCCGTGCTCGGTTCGATCATCGACGCGCGAGCGTCAAAGACGCCGCCATCGACCGGATACTCCGTGGGGCGACCGGGATCAAAAATCCAGAGCTGGTACTGCTCGCGAGCGGCGTCGTTCGCGGCGAGGCTCTTGAATCGCAGGAACCCGCGCTGCATGCGCTGGTTCCAGACCACGTCGCCGCCCGCCAGCGCCTTGCCGACGGGGTCATCGGTGGGCGTGAACGTGAAGACGCTGGTATCGGTGTGGTTCTGGATCAGATCCTGACGCTGAGCCCATGTCGGGGCCTCGACTGCGGGGCCTGCGACCGAGCCGGGGCGCAGCCAACCGATCGCTGCCACGAGCAGCGCGGCCGCCGCGACGCTCCAGCCGCTCCAGGCCGACCAGCGGGCCGGGGCCCGCGGGGTTGAAGGTGTCCGCGTGAGTGGAACTGGGCGATCCGCTGGCGTGCGACCAACCATCGCCTCGCCTTGCCGGAGCAATCTCGCCCGGAGCGGCGCGGGCAGCGTCTCGGGCGTTCCATCCGGACCCACGGCGATCGACGCGGCGAGAGATTCGTAGTTCTCGATCGTCGAGAGATCGAAGCCGTCGCGCTGTAGCGAGACGAGCGCCTCGCGAAGCTCGAAGAGCTCTTCGCCGGTGAGATCTCCGAGCGCGTTGCCGGCGAGCAGTTCATTGACACGATCAAGACGACGGAGTTGGTCGCTCACGACGCACCTCCCTTCGTCAACGCGCGCATGATGCTGCTGCCGCCGATGATCTCGCGGAGCCGCATGAGCCCGCGTCGCAGTCGCGTTTTGACGGTGCCGATGGGCACGTCCATCGACGCCGCGATGCGGGAATGGGACAGGCCGCGGTGGAGTGCGAGTTCGAGCACGTGGCGCTCATCAGGATCAAGACGCGACAGGGCGTACGCCGCGCGACGAAGATCGTCGGCCATCGCCGGCGTGGTTGACGGCTCGTCGCGTTTGGCGGCTGGCTCGAACGTTGCGTGCAGGTGCATCCGAGATCCGATGCGGCGCTGGGCGTCGATCAACCGTCGGTGCGCGATCGTCGCGATGAACGACGCTTCTGATCCAAGGCTGGGGTCATAACGCGCGGAGCAGCGCCACACTTCCACGAAGATCTCCTGCACCGCGTCCTCGACATCGCCCCCCAGCGGCTCAAGGTAGCGTCGGGCCAGCGCG
>JALHNK010000066.1 GCA_022843565.1 Phycisphaerales bacterium | reverse complement strand
GCGATGAGCTGCTCGAGCGTCATGCGCTCGTAGCGCACGCGGAGGTCCGCGCGGCTCGCGCTCGCGAGCTTCCGCTCCAGCGCCCACGCCGCGCGCGAGTCCGTCGTGCCGCCGCCGGGCTCGACGAAGCTCAGCGCCGCCATCTCGGTCTCCGTCGCCTCAACGCCGCGCGACCGCAGGAGCGTCACCATCGACGCCGCGACACACGTCGAATCCGTCGATTGCAGACAGACCCCATCCTTCCACTTCATCACACCCAGATCACCAACCCCCGGCGACACCATCCACCACCCAGCCTTCACAAAGTACACCAGCGACAGCCCCAGCAACGCATACACCGCCCGCCGATCCCCCACCCGCGACAGCCGCGGCACCAACATCCCAAACAACAACCCCGCCGGAATCGCCATCCCGGTGAACTCTGTGATCGACACCAGCGGCGCACCGAAGAGGCGCAGCGATGGCACCGGCCAGACTCGCATGAGCGGGAAGGCGACCGTGGCCACGAAGGCCAAGGCAATCAACGCCGCGGCCTTCGGGTTTGAGAGGCTCGACAGCCGGCGGCCGGCGGTGAACGCCAGCATCGCGAGACACAGCTGGAGCAGGAAGCTGGCGAGGATCATCGAGTGGCTGCCTATGTGCAGTGGAAGTCGTAACCTGCCCGCGCCGATCATTTGAACGGATTGACGATGTCGACGCCGGCGATCTGCGGCATGGCCTGCACGTCTTCCGTGTAGAGCGTGCGAACGCCCGCATCGATGCACGCCGCAATCAGGAGCGAATCCCAATAGGACACTCTTGAAGTCGCGACGAGTCCGAGGGCGATATCGAGCGCGTGCTCGCGCGGCGTAACGATTCGAAACCGGCTGCGCAGCGCGGTGATCGCGACCGTGGGATCGCCGGAGAAACGCCCCCTGCGCGCGTGATCGAGCAGCACGGAACCAACCTCGCAGGCGACCTGCCAAGGCGTGACGGTGTTCACGGCATCCAGGGATTCCAAAAACGCGATTGCACGCGCCTGCTTCTCGGGCGCGTTGGCATCCACGGAATACACGAACACGTTCGTATCAACGGCGTTCATGCATCTGCTCACGCGAGAGCTTCTCGCCGCCAGAGTTCAAAACTCCCTCCGCGGCAAGCCGGCGGATCTGATCCATCGCGGCGCGACCGATCTCGGGCGTCCACGCTACAGCCCCAGCCTGAGCACGCGGCCTGTTCTCCGAGACGTGCGCGATCCCACGCGTGCCAGCAGGCAGATCAACCTTGCCCTCAGGCTTCAGCACGCCGTCCTCGTAGACAAACGGGATGTCTTGCTCGCGGTCCATGAAAGAATGATATCGGCGCTCCGGAGGGCGCGGAGGACGACCAGATATCGAGATGTCGTCCAACGTGCAATCCAGGTCCGCTTCGGACTTCGATCAAGGGCTGAGAACGTCAGGGAGACATCGAAGTGTGGGCTCACGTGCTCCCTGCCACCAGCACCCGTCCACGCCAAAGGCGTCTGAGATCTGCTGCGCAGAGGCCCCACGTCAGGCTCCCATGCGGTCCGCTTCCGAAAGCACGGCGTCATCAACAAAACGGCCTTCAAGCGCGCCAACATGGGCCGCGCACCAAGTCACCTGCCCTGTAGGTCGAGCACCTCGTACTCGACCGGTTTGTCCAAGCGCTCTTGCGAATGCGATCCGGACATGAAGCCGGGAATGGTGAACTCCGCGGGCCAGCTGCGTAGCGGGATGCGGAGCGCGCACCGGAGTGGGAAAAACGCTGCCGGCGTCACTCCCATCGCGCGGAGCACCGCGGAGGCCTGCGCCGCCGCTTCGTCGTATCGCGACGGGCCGAACCGCGGCTGTTCCCGCGTGAGCCGCGGCAGCGAGAGGCGAACAACCGATGAGGCTTTCGATTCGACCGCAAGCGAGAACCGGCCGAACAACGGGTCGTCCGCGTACCGGCCGATTGGCTGGGGCAGCACGATGCAGGGGCCAGCGGACCACGGGTCGCAGTAGCCGCGATTTCCTCTCACGACACCCGCCAACGGGCTGAGCTGCGGCTCGGCCGGCCAAAGATCAACAGCCCAGAGCGAGCCAGAGTCGTGCTGCCACGATCGGTTCGAAACTGCTTCCGGGGATGCAGGCGAGATGCTCCTCGTGAGTGCGCGGCCATCACAGTCGGGATCGTACCAGCAGGGCGACAGCGCAAGGTCGGCCGGCGTGAGCTGATCGTGCGATTTGCTCACGCCCTCTTTCATTCGTCCCTCCGCGCACCGCGGTGCCTCAGTGAACTCCGTGGTGAACCTGTCTCTACTTCGCGCCAGCATGCACGGCACCACCCGTGCGATGATCGATCACCTACATCACATGGAGGTCATACAGACAGACCAGGAATCCCTCCGGAATTCGAGTGAGCTGGAACAGCGCCGTGATGTCGCTCCATTCGCCGTTCAACGGAAGGTCCCAGCAAAGCTCATACCCATCGGGCCCGAACTGCCCCACAAAATGCCTGCTCGGACTGGTCATCTCCACCACATCCGGATCGCTGTAGATCACACCCTCGGGATGCAGTCTGGAGAAGACCGTTCCCGGTCCATAGTGGTCGACCTCGATGCACTCTCGAATCAACTGCGGAGTCCACCAGACGCCGCCGCCGCGTGGCTCGTCAAGAAGATCGCACGCCACCTGAAAATCCCCTACCGCCAGCAGCTTCGACCAGCGCTTCGCGAACGCGACGATGTCGTTTTCGGTGATCGTCAGTGGTAGCACGGGCTTCGCTCCATCGTGCGCGACGCGAAACGCGCGTCACTTGCGACGGCGACGTGAACCCTTGAGCGTCGTCTCAGCCTTCGCCAAGGCCTCCGCGTACGCCGCGCGATGCTCTTCGACCCGCTTTGCATCGCAGCGCTCGCAACAGAACTTCTTCTTGCCACGCGGGCTCGAATTGAGATATGTCCTACGTCCCTTCCTGCACTTGAAACACTTGCCCAGCCCTTCACTCGACATCAACTCGCCGACGGGATGGCCGTGTACCTCCAGCATCGCCAGCTGGTCTAGAGTGATGAACTCATCGATCAAGCCGAGGTGTCGAAGTGGCGGTATCTTCAGGAGCGCATCAATCCGGTTGTCCGCGGGTACCACGCACCACAGAGACAGCTCCTTCAGCTTCTGCAACGAAGCCAGCGGATCAAAGGACGCGACCTTCACTCGTTTGAGCGCGACCATGAAGCCCTCAAGGGCGAGCACCTCGAGTTGTCCCATGGGCTCAAGCGAGTCGAGCCGTTCGACATTCTTGATGCGAGAGACCCACAATCGCTTCAGGCGTCGCAGGCCGTGGAGGGCCGTGAAGTCCGAGGCAGGCCACGCCGCGGTTGCGAATCGTTCAAGCGATTGAAATCGGCTCAACAGGCCGGGATCGAACGAACCCATCGTGTCGATCAAAATCCGCTTGGTCGTAACGGGAGCGGTGGTGAGCTGACGATTGACTTCCTTCGTCGGCATTCCGACGAGCGTCAAGTCATAGTCCGTCTCGTTCAACGCATCCCAGAAGCCGGTCTCTTTCCACGCCATTCAGACCCCCAAGATTCGTGTCGTTGTTCCCCTCACCGCGCCCCCACCGTAATCCCCACCGGCACAAACGTCCGCTTCACACGCGCCTCAAACTCCGCCGGGTACTTGTTCATGATCGTCCGCACCGCCCAGTTGTTGCCGTCCGCCAGGCCGCAGATGGTCGTGCCGGGCATGGTGCCCATGCTGGTGGCGATCTCCAGCGCCAGGTCCAGGTCCTTCGTCTTGGCCGCGCCGCTCTCGATTCGCGAGAGCAACTGGTACAGCCACCCGCTGCCCTCGCGGCACGGCGTGCATTGCCCGCAGCTCTCGTGCTTATAGAACCGCGCGATGTTCCGCGCCACCGCCACCATGTCCGTGTCCTCGTCAAAGACCGTCGGGCACGCGGTGCCGAGGCCCAGCACGTTGTACTTACGGCCGATATCAAAGTCCATTTCCGCGTCCATCTGATCCGGGCCGAGCACGCCCATGCTGATGCCGCCGGCGATCGCGCCCTTGAACTTCTTGCCGCTGCGCATGCCGGCGCAGTAGTCCTTGCTCTCGATCAGCGTGCGCAGCGGGATGCCCAAGTCACACTCGTACACGCCCGGCCGGTTCACGTGGCCGCTGACGCCCATGAGCTTCGTGCCCCAGCTTGAGGGCGCGCCCTGGAAGGAGCTGTCGCAGCCCTGCTTGGCGAACCACTCCGGGCCGTTCTCCATGATGCTCGGCACGTGGGCCAGCGTTTCGACGTTGTTGATGATCGTCGGCTTGCCGAAGAGACCCTTGATCGCCGGGAACGGCGGCTTGTTCCGCGGCCAGCCGCGCTTGCCCTCGATGGACTCCAGCAGCCCGGTCTCCTCGCCACAGATATACGCGCCCGCGCCGCGGTGCAGGTAGCAATCCACCGCCCACGACTGATCGCGGTTCTTGGTCTTGGTGCCCTGCAGCAGGCCCTGCTTGCCGAAGATGCCGCGCTCGTACGCCTCGCGGATGGCGTTCTCCATGACCTTGGCCTGGTGGTGGTACTCGCCGCGGATGTAGAAGTAGGCGGTCTGAATACGCGCCGCGTAGCAGGCGATCGCGATGCCCTCAAGCACCAGGTGCGGGTCAAAGTCCATCAGCAGCCGGTCCTTGAACGACGCGGGCTCCGACTCGTCGGCGTTGATCGCGAGGTAGCGCTGGCCGCCGTCGCCGTTGGCGTCGGGCTTGGGCAGGAATGACCACTTCATGCCGCACGGGAATCCCGCACCGCCGCGCCCGCGCAGCACGGCCTTCTTCACATGCTCCACGACCTCATCGGGCGACATGGTCGTGATCGACTTCCGCAGGGCTTCATATCCCGGCAGCGTGCCGGCGCGGGTGTCCGCCGCGGGCTTCATGTACTCATCGATCGAGATCGTGCGGCGGCCTTTCGGGTCCGCAAACGGCCAGCACGGAATGCGACGGGTCAGAATCGGGAAATCGGTCTTGCGCGTCCAGTTCGCCATAGGCCAAGAGTGTAGAAGCCGGCCAGAGCGCGAGCCGGGCGGCTGGCGAGGGTTCATCGCGCGCAATCGGGGGCCAAGCGAGCCCGCCGGCTCACGGCCGGCGCGGATCCGAGGGCGGATCCGCGATGACTTCGTCGATCACCGTTCGACGCAATCGCACCGGCCCCGCCTCGGTGTTGACGATCGCCTCTTGGACGCGGGCGTTCACCACCTGGCCCGGCGGCGGCATCGCCGGGGTGCCGTCGGTTGTCGCGCCCGTTGGCGCAGCGGGCGGTGGTGACGGCTGAGGCTGAGACGTTGACGGCTCATCGCGAAGGCGCGCCGGCGGATTGCGCGGATCGGCGGCGATCCCGGCACCGATGTTGCCGATCATCTGCCCAAGCTGGCGCCACACGCTCTGTTCCGGTCGCTTGGCCATCGGCGGTCCTCGCGTTACTTCACACCCAATCGCCAGAAGAGAAACGTATGGGCATCCACCGTCTGCGCGATCCGCTCGGCAAGAGGCGTGCCCATGCCGTGACCGCTGTCATAGCTCGTGCGCAGCAGCACGGGGTTCGGGAGCTTCACGCCCTGCGTCGCCGCCTGCAAGCGGGCCGCGAACTTGCGGCTCTGCATCGCGTCCACGCGCGGGTCGTTCATCCCCGTCAAGAGCAGCACCGACGGATACCTCACGCCATCGCGGGCGTTGTGATACGGCGAGTACGCATACAGCGCCTTGAACTGCGCCGCATCCTTGACCGTTCCAAACTCCGGCACGTTGAACGCACCGTTCGATGACAGCTCGACCCGCAGCATGTCATAAATGCCCACGTGCGAAACGACCGCCGCCGCGAGCTCCGGTCGCTGGACCAACGTCGCGCCCATCAGCAGCCCGCCATTGCTCCCGCCCTCGATCGCCAGCCGATCCCTCGCGACGTAGCCGCGAGAGATCAACAGCTCCGCCGCCGCGGCGAAGTCATCGAAACAGTTCTGCTTGTTCAGCAACGCCCCCTGCCGGTGCCACGTTTCGCCGAACTCGCCCCCGCCGCGGATGTTCGCCTCGGCCCAGACGAAGCCGCGCTCCAGCAGCGCCATGTTCACGGCCCTGAACGCCGGCTCGCGATTGACGCCATAGCCGCCGTACGCCGTGAGCAGCGCCGGCCCCGTCGAGTCAAGCTTCATCCCCTTCTTGCGGACGATGTTGACCGGGATCTTGGTGCCGTCTTTGCTCGTGGCCATCTCGCGGACGACCTCGTAACCGTCGAACGTCACCGGCGGCTCGGTGGCCAGCGCCGTCCGCGTCGTCGCCTGCGATACCGGCTCAAACGTGTACCACGCCGCGGGATCGACGTACGACACCTGATGGAACACGATCCCATCGCGCCCGGCGCGATGCAGCCCACCGACGCTCGCAACACTGAGCTGCTTCGGCGCCGGCTTGGCCGAGCCGCGATGATCAAACACGCGGATCTCGCTCGGCCCACCGAGCTGATAGGTGACGTAGATCGACGATTCAGTGACCGCCAAATTCCCAGTGTCCTCGCCGAACGCGCTCACCAGCGTGTCCTTCTGCTCGGGGATGATCACCCGCGAGAACGACAGCGGGTTGGGTTTGATCGCGTCCGCGAGGCTCAGTCGCACGAGCTTGCCGCGCGGCGCGCCCTCGCGGCTGATGAAATAGATCGCGTCATCCGGCCCGAAGGACGCCTGCACGAGCTTGTCGGTGTACTGCGCAAGCCGGATCCACTGACCCCGCTCGCCCGACCCGTCCGGCGTCCGCAGAAAGAACTCAAACTCCCCGCCATCGCCGTTCTGCACCGTCGCCAACGCCGCGCCAATGAACCGCCCCGGCGCCTCATGCACATCCACCGTGATCTCCGCGATCCGCGGCATCTCCTTGCCCGTCTCATACGAGTCACTCGTCAGCGGCGTCCCCAGCGTGCGCTTCCACACCTGCATGTAAAAGTCCATGTCCGCTTCCGGCCTCTCACCATCACGCGGGTAGCGCGTGTAGTAAAACCCTCGCGAATCCGGCGTCCACGCCAGCGAGCCGCCCGCCGTGCCGCCATGAACGCGCCGCACGACCTCATCAACCCGCTTGCCCGTCTCAATATCAAAGATCGAGACATCGCCGCTCTCGGTGCCGCCCTGGCTCAGCGACACCGCGACCAGCTTGCCATTCGGCGAAGGGACAAACCAGTCGATCGCCGACCCCCCCGCGCCCCCCTCACCCCCCTCGCCGCCAATCGTCGCAGGATCCAACAACAGCCGTTCGCCCTTGAGCGCGCTGAGGCTCTCCAGCACGACAAGAAACGGCTGCTGACGAGGCGGCTGTGACTTCAACGCCAGCATGCGATTGCCAACAATCCGAACATCCAGCCATCGCGTCACCGGCGCGCTGAGGATCTGCGTCACGCGCTCGCTCACCGCCGCGCGCATCGGCAGCGAATCGAGCGTCTGGCGTGTGAGCGCGTTCTGCGCGTCAATCCACGCCTTGACACCCGGGGCCGCCGGGTCTTCAAGCCAGCGATAGTCCTCTCGCACAGGCACCGAGTGAAACACATCGGTCACCGGCCGCTTCTCGGTCACGATCTCAGTCCTCTGATTGATCGGCGGCGAGTTCAGCGGAGTCTCGCGTTTGGCACACGACGCCAACCCAAGCACGCACACACCGAGCATCGACGCCCCGACAACGAGACCCGACACGCGACAGTTGCTAGTCATGCTCACAGTGTACAACGCGCCGGCACCTCGAACGCGATCAGGGCTGCTTCGGTGCCACAGGCGTCGCAGGCACGGCAGGCGTGGGCACTGCGGGATTCGCTGCTCCCGCCGCGTCGGCGTTGAACGCCTCGACAATCGGCTTGAGGAACGCCGCGTTGTCAAACTGCGCGCCCTCGGCATCAATCGGCGCAAACCGGACAATCACAAGCTGGTACTGCGGCAGCACAAACAGCCTCTGCTTCCCCAATCCCGCCGCCATCAACACCGTCACCGGCTTGCCATCGGGCCCCAGCACCGTCTTGGTCTGCTGATCCAGCCCCCGCCGCCGCATCCGCTCCGCGAGCCCCTCGCGCCCGCCGTTGTCCGCAACGCTCGACGTCGTATCGCCGCTCTTGAGCAGCCACCACGTCAGCCCGTAGCTCGGGTTGTTCACGCTGGGCTCGAAGCACTGGCTCAGCAGCTCGGGCTTCAGCAGTTGCTTCATGCTGCCGTCGGGCTGCTTCCACGCGCCGTTCCACAGCACAAACTGCCCCAGCTTCGCCCACTCGCGGGCCACGAGCTGCGCCCCGCCCGGCAGGTTCGGCTGCCCCTTCTGATCACGCCCGATTCGCGCGATCTTCATGCCGATCGGATCAAACAGCCGCGCCGAGTAGTAATCCCAGACCTTCTTCTGCGGGATCTCGCTGGTCGTCAGCTTGGCCTCAAGGAACGCGCCGAAGGCGTAGAAGTGATTGCCGCCGTAGGCGAACTGCTTGCCCGGCTTGCCGGTCATCGACTCGCCGATCGCGTTGCCGAACCAATCGGCACGAGTCGCGATCATCGCGCGCGTGCCCGGAGTGCTGGGCACGCCGGGCAACACCGGCGCATCTCCTCCGCGCGCCCCGCCGCGACCTCCGCGCCCCTGCGGGCTGCTGTCGGGCCGCAATCCGCTGCTCAGCGTCAGCAAGTGTCGCACGGTGATCTGCTTCTTGAGGTCGTCGCTCGCCCACTCGGTGATGGTGTCGCTGACCTTGTCGTCGAGGTTGAAGAGCTTGTCCTGCACCGCGAACATCGCGCCGATTCCCGTGAAGCTCTTGGTGCCGCTGGCCAGCGGGTTCGGCGTGGCCACGCCTCCGTCGTTGTCATAGCGCTCGAACACGACCGAGGCGATGTGCATCACCAAGACCGCCTTGCCATCAAACTTCGCGGAGTAGTCGGCAGCGCCCTCAAGAGCCTTCGTCTGCGCAGCACTGAGCTTGCCGGTCTCAATCGGCGGCGCCCACACCGCCTTGCCGGCCGTCGCCCCCCCCGTCGCCGGCTCAGCGCCGAGCGCAGAGCCAGACATCACCATCAGCGTGCTGATCAGCACAAAGCTGATGAATCCCATGAACGATGTCACCGCACGACGACAAGAACACGGGGCCATGAGTGAACTCCAAAGGGCGAGGGCAGACAGGGATCGAGGGATCGAGGGATCGAGGGATCGAGGGAACAAGGGACCGAGTGCCGTGCCAGCGACCCATCTTCGGGTCGGTGCGTGGCGTCAGCAACTTCCGACGATGAACAACAGAACAACAAAATCAACGGCTCGAAAGACCAACTCCGAAGGACGACAGCGAAACGCTCCACAACGCTCACTATTGCGTGACACCCGCTCCACCCCCGCCCACAGTTCGGACCCGATTCCGGCGCGCCGAGGTACACTCCACGCATGGACACGCCCCCCACCACCCCCCCCAACCCCGCCCACCCGCCGAACAGCCCGAGTTCCCCGAACCTCGTCGTCTTTGATCACCCGCTGATCCAGCACAAGCTCACCTACATCCGCGATTTCACCACCAGCTATCGGCCCTTCCGCGCCCTGCTCTACCAAATCGCCGGCCTCATGTGCTTCGAAGTCACGCGCACCTTCCCCACGCGGCCCGTCGCCGTCCAGACACCCCTGGAGACCACCAGCGGCCGCAAAATCGCCGGCACCATCACCGTCGTCCCCGTCCTCCGCAGCGGCCTGGCCATGGCCGAGGGCATTCTCGAAATGATGCCCGAAGCCCGCGTCGGCCACCTCGGCCTCGTCCGCGATGAGCACACGCTCCAACCGAAGGTCTATCTCAAGCGACTGCCCGTTGACGTCGCCGCCGGGCCCGTGGTCTTGGTCGACCCGATGCTCGCCACCGGCGGCAGCGCGTCCGCCGCGCTCACGATCCTCCGCGAGGCCGGCGCCAAAGACCTCCGCATGATCTGCCTCGTCGCTTCACCCGAGGGCGTCGCGAGACTCCACAAAGACCACCCCGAAGTCACCATCTACGCCGCGGCCCTCGACCGTCAGCTCAACGAAAAGGGCTACATCCTCCCCGGCCTCGGCGACGCGGGGGATCGGATGTATGGGACGGGATGAGAAGGAAGGAACTGCCATGGCACTCTTCACACTGTCATCATCTCGAAGCTTTGTGGCACCGATGGTGATCTCTGTCGTCGTCGGCGTCGGGTCGGGCGTTGCGTTCCATGGATTGCTAGATTCCAGGCTCTGGACCGCCGCGCTCGTCGGTATCGGCGTCACGGTGCTGTCCTGGTCGCTCCCGCTCATCCTGCGGCTGCTGATGGCGGTGATCGGCTGGGCAGCCAGATCGACTTCGAACCTTCTGGGCTATGTACTACAGCGGCTACGCCGCAGCGCCAGAGCCCTCTCACGCCCCCACCGATGGCGAAGCACGCGGCAGAGTCTCCTCACCCTCCGGCGAGCGGCCCGATGGGTGGAACGCTTCGCCGCGATGAGCCCGGAGGAACGAGGTAAGTTCAGACTGGGAGTATTCGAGACGAGATTGCTATTGCTGGCGATCATGTTGATCGGTGTGGGCTCACTATTTCTTTGTCTGAAGTCAATCGGCAATGAAGCAGCGCTAAGTTGGTCACTCTTTGCGCTCGCAACGTGCCTGACGCTCGGCGCATACGTCATCGCCTGGCAGTGGTGCCGCCCCGACGGACTCGGACGGCTGCTGGCGACCGCGTTCGCCGCAGTCCCTTTCAACGCCGGCGGCAACTTTGTCGCGGCAGGGGCGATGGGGGCATTCAACTCCAACCATGAACTGAAGGCGATTGAGAGGGCTCTTCTCGGCAACGATGGCCTTCTGTTCAAAGTTGCTGGACTTCAAGACACGCTCGACAAGTACCGGCAAGACGTCGCCAATGCACTTAAGAAAGCAGGAGAGATCGCGCTCGATGAGGGAAAAAAAACTCGGTCGGAAATGGAGAAGGGTTTCACGGATCTGGGTAACGCGATCACCGTCATCCAACGGCCCCAAGTCGTACTCGGCTCGACCGGGGAGAAGACAAGCCTCGACGTGACGCCATTGCTACTGCAAGCCAAGGAAACGCTGAAGCAGGGACGTACTCCGCGCGACCGAACGCTTGGCGCAATCGTTGAGTGGCGCATCAGAAGCGATGATGGCACCTTCGACCATCCGGGATTGGTTGCCCAAGCAAAAAGCGAACTGGCAATGTGGGAGGCGGCACTTGCTCATTCCAAGTCAAGTCAAGAATCACCCACGCCCGCAGAACGCGAAGAGTACTTGAAATGTTCGCTGTCGATTTCAACGATGGCACGCGACTGGCGCGGCGAGCTGAACGCGCTTCGCGACCTCATCGCTCTTCGACCAAGTGTCGACGACGTGTTGAGATTCTCACGATTAACCCACTCGCTCGATCACGTTCTTGCGCCAGTGTGGACGTATCACGAGGAGGCCGTTCGTCAGTTGGATGAACTAATTGAGTCGTCACGAGTCAAAAATGGCATCCAGCTCTCAGAGCGAGACTGGAATCTCAGTGTGTACTTCTATCGCAAGGCGAAGCTTGGCCATCTTCATGTACTGCAGCGAGATGTGAGAGAGGTCACTGCGACTCTGGAAGGAATGATCGCTGCACTTTCATCAGATAAAGCAAACGTCGAGTTGAGCGGTCTCGACGAGAACGGTCGTTTTAGATCAAATGACTTTCTATTGAGAGATTTGTTGGGATCATTTGTATCCTTGCTCCCGAATGGACGCGAACAGTCGGATCGCGTGATCTCGTTAGCGATCGATCACGTTGAGCTAATCGCGCGAACGCCGGATAAGTCTGTGACGCGGCCGATGGTTCGTCTTTATCTACTTCTTGAAGACTTGTTGCGACTCGCCACGGCTATGCCATGCGACGCCCGGTCAAAGGCTATCGTGGTGCTTGACGAAGTCGATAAAGTGGTGGGAAACAGAGCCGAGAACTATGAATTTGTGACGTTCGGTGTATCCGCCTTGCGCGCAAGCAAGGCTGTTTGCGACGGCAAGATCGATGAAGCGAGGGAATCAATCGAGCGAATGCGAGCACTGCGGATCGGCAGTGGCGATCCGTCGAGTCAGTTTTTTTGGACAATCTACCATCTACTAATAGCAATTGGTGACCATAGTGAAGCATCAAGAATGCTGTCAGATTCAGTTGCGCGTGATGCTATCCCAACGAATCAATCAGCCATGGCAGCGCTCTTATATCTGGATAGTGTGCTCGTGACCGGAGACGTTCAATCTGCTAAGAGCGTGCTCGATAGACTGGACAAGGCTTTCGAACAGAGGCGACCACAATGGGATAGATTGCCGGAGTTTTCTCGATTTAAGTCGCAGTTTTTAAGCATGGCCGGAATGCCTAGCGCTGCGTTGAAGCTAGCAGAGCAGTATCGCAGAGAGTGTATAGTCCGAGAGGGACGCCAATCATCGGAAGCGCAGCGAAGCGCACTTGTAATAATAAGTATTCATGTTGCGAATGAGCAACCGGGGCTCGCGTTAACGGCGATCGATGAGCTAGAGCTGATGCCACTGACCGCTCCTACCGCAAAAGTAAGATTCTACTCAAGGTGCTTTCTCGCCAGCAGCCTCATGAGTCTGGGTCAATTGCGGTCAGCATCTGAAGCTATCCGCAATGCGGAATCAATGGTCGATGACTGGCCGCATCTTCGCGAGAGCCAGGAGTCACATTCTTGGAGTTCGCACCTGCGACGGCAGGTTGCAAGTGTTGTTGCGGCGAGCTCGTCGTTTGCTGACCAGAAGGAGCTTGCTGAACATATCCAAACCATGGGTCCTGCGCGAGCTGCTGCGGGCATTGATGCGACGCCAATGGCCGATCGCGGCATGCTCCTTCTGTTGAGCGATGATCTGGCCGGCGCAAAGGAGGCTCTTCTGTCAGCCTCTCGTTGCCGAGAAGGCGCTCGCATTGGTGATGCGCTCCGACTATCCCGCGAGCGTTGGATGCTTGTTGAGGTGTATGCTCGGTCTGGTGAGGGGCCCAAGGCGATTGAGCTCGCGCGTGAACTCCTGGAGATTCAACAGCGGCAGCCGCTGAAGCTCCCATCAAAGGTCGCGGAAGCGACAGGCCTGCTCGCGATGGCACGCGCCGCCTGCGGCCTTCACGCCGAAGCGCTGGCGTCGCGCCGGGAAGCCGACGGTCTCTTCGCCGCGATCGAGGCGCCTTTCCCGGCACGGCTCGACGACATGCGACGCAAAGCTTGGACGCTCCGGCACTTGGCTGCGCCACTGAATCAGCCGGAGCTCCGCCGCGAGGCCGATGAGATTGACGCCCGCGCCGCGTCAATGATCGCAGAGGCGAAGCTTCGATAGCTCCCGAGTGGTCACCTGTGTCTGAGGCTCACACCGTCACCCGCGACCTCAGATTATCCAGGCAGTTCATGAAGTTGATGTACGCGTCGTACGGGCTTTCGTACGGCGAGAAGTACTTGTGCACGTCGCCGTCGGCCCAGTACTTCGTGCACATGTAGTAGAAGTGGTCGCTGGTGGTGAGCTTGCGCCAGTCTTCAAGTGCGTAGCGGGCGTTGTCCTTCGCGGCGGGGTCTGAGCCGCTGGCCGCCGCGGCCACTCGGGCCTTGACCAATCGCTCAAGCCGATACGTCTCGTTCAGCGCATTGGCCTGCATCGCGTTGCCGAGCCAGGCACTCAGGTCTCGCTCCGTGTCGGCCCAACTGATCACGTGCGGCACGTCGTACTCGCCCACCGGCTCGAACTGCGTCAGCGCCTCGGTCGGCGTGTTGAAGTGGTTCTCGCCCTTGGCAACGTCGAAGACCTTCTCCGGCAACGCGTCCAGGAACTTGAAGATCCCCGTGTCGGCCCACTGGTGCTCGCCGAAGGTCTCGTAGTCCATGAACAGGTTGCAGATGTAGCCGTTGCCGTTGATCTGGTTCACCCAGGTGGCGAACTTCTCGGCGCTCAGGGGCCACTCGCTCCAGCCGCGGTTGCTGAAGCGGAACGCGATGTCGTCCGAGAGGCGGTAGTTCTTCAGCAGCAGCGAGAAGGGCTTGCCCAGCGCGTTGTTGCCCGTGTGCGGCGGGCGATACAGGAAGTTCGGCGAGCGGTAGCCCAGCAGGTTGTCCGTGCCCTCGCAGATCGCCCCCAAGAACCGCGGCTTGCCGTCCGGCCCCGTCATCGTGCTGATGTAGTGCGCAAGATCGTTGCTGTAGATCAGCTCCGTGTTGCGGAAGACCTTCGGCGTCTGGCCGAAAAGGTCCTGGATCTTCTTGGTGTGCGCATCGACCTGGGACTTGAACTCCTCGCGCGAGTACAGGAACGACAGCGAGTGGTAGTACGTCTCGCCGATGAACTCGCAGCAGCCCGTGTCGGCCAATCGCTTGAAGATGTCGATGATGTCCGGGCAGTATTCCTGAAACTGGTCCAGCGCCACGCCGGTGATCGCGTAGGACACCTTGAACCGCCCCTCGTGGCGCTTCACCAGATCAAGGATCAGGCTCGTCGCCGGCCGGTAGCACTTGTCGGCCACCTTCCGCGCGATCTCCGCGTTCTTCTTGGTGTCAAAGTAAAACGGATCCGAATCAAAGACGCTGTAGCGC
Source organism: Phycisphaerales bacterium (assembly GCA_022843565.1). Taxonomy (GTDB): domain Bacteria; phylum Planctomycetota; class Phycisphaerae; order Phycisphaerales; family UBA1924; genus JACVCS01. The sequence goes on along the minus strand of JALHNK010000066.1, from coordinate 3,932 downwards.
CGCAAACGGAAGGGCTGATGCACCTGGAAGTAGAAGACGACGGATGCCATATGGGGAGAGAGTAGCAGGAAAGCCGCCGGAGAACAGCCTTCAGCGGTCAGCCTTCAGCCGTCAGCTTCAAACCTGTGGATTCGACGGCGCACTTTCAGGTTTGCAGCCGACCGCCACCGAGCCAAGCTCCCGACCCCTGAGCCGCTCCCCGCTTGCTGAAAGCTGAAGGCTGGCGGCTGGGGGCTCCCTTACGTCTTGATGCTCGTGCCCATCGCGATCGCCGTCGGCAGCAGCGCCAGCACCGGCAGGAAGACCGCCAGTTCCACCGGCAGGCCGGGGATCGGCGACAGGATCGCCAGCGTGCTGCCGATCAGCGAACCCACCGCCACCGGCGCACACTTGATCGACTGAAGCACCATGTTCTTCGGCTCGCGGGTCAGGAAAAACGGGATCGCCACGATCAGCGAGAGCACCACGCAGATGTAGTTCGCCACGCGCCCCCAGGCCACGCGGCTCAACTGCTCCTTCACATCCGGCCGCAATGTCGGGCTCAGCAGCAGATCCCCAATCTGGCTCCACGACAGATTCTGCGCGAACGACTGGCGCTCCAGCGCGATCAGCCCTGTGTCGTCCAAATCGCTCTTGAGCTGCGTGATCGGCTCGGGCCGACCGAGCTCCACCGGCTCGGAGCCCGACGAAGCGCTGGACGTCGCCCGCGCCCGCTGCACCACGCCGTTGGTCAAACGCCAGATCCGCGTCTGCGGGTCAAACGTTGCGCTCGCAGCAGAGATCTGCCCGATCGTCCGCCACTGCGCATCGCGCTCCCAGATCCGCACGTTCGTCATCGTGCGCGACGCCGGATCGAACCGATCAGCGTAGAACACGCGACCCTCGCTATCGGGCCGCAGCGACACGACAAATCCCGAGATGTCCCGCTTGCCCGCCTCCATGTTGTCGCGGATCAGCAAGTGCGAGATCCGCGGCAGCACGAGCTCCTGATTCGCCACCTGGATCATGAGCATCAACGCCGCGACGACCATCACCGGACGCATCAACCGATACAACGACACGCCAGAGGCCATGACCGCCACCAGCTCCCGCTGCCGCACGAGCTGCGCGAACGTGAACCCCATCGCCCCCACCAGCACCAGACCGATCAAGAAGTTGTAGAGCTGCAGCAATCGCGGCCACCAAAGATCCACCACCAGCAACGCCGCCGAGAGCAGCTTGCGCAGGCCGTGGAGCTCGGATCCAGCGGCGCTGGCGTTCTTCACCGCGGCGTCGGCGAACCGCTGCATGTTGAGCGACGCGTCGATCATCACCACGAAGGAGAACAGCAGCACCAGGAGGATGGCGATGTTCGTGAGGTAGAGTCTGGCGATGTAGCGATCGAGCGTGGTCAAGCGACATTGTTGTCACGCCGCGCCGGCGGGGAACGCAGTGCTTGGGCCGATTCATGTGTACCGATAGCTCTTGCCCGGCGCGGCCCGCGCGTCGATATTGATGATCATGTACCGCAGGGCGTCGCAGGCGTGGTCGTTGCCGTCCTTCACCGGGTCGATGCACTCGCGACGATCCGGGTCGTAGTGATACCGAGACATCGCCTCGATGAGCTTGATGCAGCGTGCGTGGATCAGCACTCGCGGCTCGGCGAGCGAGTTCGTCAACCCTTGCCCGCGCTCCGCACCGCTGTGGCTCTGGCGCCCGGCCACGCCACCCCCGACGACAAACAGCGCCGGCGCGAGGCGCGCCTGCACCAATCGAACACCCTGATGAACGCCGATCCGCTTGGCGCGGATCTCAAGCCCCGAGCGCCGCAGCAGATCCGCGGCGCTCAGCAGCGTCTGCTCGTTCTTGGCGCAGCCCGCCGGGTCAATGCCCACCCACGCCGGGCGACCCCAGCGGCTGCTCACGATCCGCTCCACGTGCGAGCCGGTCTTCTCGCCGCTCACCACCGATTCATCGATGACACGCAGCGAGCCCTCCACACCCAGCAACGCCCACAAAATCACGGCGGGGCTTCGGACGCCGAAATCCATGCCGCAGATGAGCGTCGGCGGCGGCGAGCCGATCGATTCTGGCACAACCGGGCTCGGCGCGAGCGGGTCGGCATTCGGATCGGGCAACGGGGTCGGGATCGCCACCTCCGAATCAAACACATGAACCGCGGGATCAAACTCCGGGTACACCGAGTCGCTTCGGCTCGGACGGCCGCAGAGCATCTCGCTGCGCCACTGCGAGACGCTCACGCGGGCCTTGGCGCTCAGTGCGTCATCGATGTGATAGTGGCCCGCGACGCTCGCGAGCCGCAACTTCGCCCGTCCGTCGCACTCAACCCGCAGGCCGCACGGCTCGCACGGGCGATCGTCCGTGCAATGCTCCAGCACGTCGATCACGCCCCAGCGAAAGAGCACGCGCTCCTCCGGGCGCGCCCGCACCACGCCATCTACACCGCCGCCACCCCCCGCAACGTCACCCGCCGGATCGTTCGCGTCGTGCGGTCCATCACCGATCGCGATCCCTTCGATTGTCGGAGTCACCATCGGCGCCGGTTGCATGTGCAGCGCTTCCTGTCCGCCCTGGCAATCTCCGACGATGCGCCACATCAGGCCCATCGGCCTGTGCATGGTTGAGAGCGCCTCGATCGAGCCGCGCACGCGCGGGCCCCAGGGGCCGTGGAGTTTGAGCGATCGCGTGGTGAGCTGGATCGCGTCCCAGACGTCGGATTTGAAGAGCTCGACTTCGTCGCAGCGGACTTTCTGCACGCGCGTGCCGCGGACGGCGGCCTCGGACTGGGCCAGGATCTCGGCGCGCGAGCCACTGCTGAAGCGGACGCGCTTGTCGGTGACGCCTCGTGCCGAGAGGAGCCCGCGGATGCGCGGGCGATCGACGAGGGCCGTCAGATACTCGTGCATGCGGTGGGATTGCTCCAGCGAGCCGCCCAGGATGCGGATCTCGATGCCGGGCTTGAAGATCATGTCCAGCAATGTCGCAACGGCACCGAGGAAGGTCTTGCCGCCGCCGCGATTGGCCCAGACGCAGCAATCGGCCGGTGCGCGTTCGTGCGTGTCGGTGTTCGATGGCGAGTCGAGCGGCGGATCGTGCGGCGCTCCACCAGGCGGCGGGAACCGCCGCCCCTCAAAGAACGCGTGCGAGAGGTAGTCCAGCGGGATCGACGCCGGCGACAGCAGCGGCACCCGCGGCGTGACGATCTCCAGCTCTCGCAACAGGAACTCCCGCAGCTCGCCGGGGTCTGCCGGCGGCTTCGTCGGGTCCAGCGTGTTGATCACATGAGCCGCGGGGGCTTGCGTGATCGGCGCGATCTCCGGTGGCACCGGCGATCGGCTCGCGTCCTTGTTCTGGCTCGGTCTGGTGTGCGCACTCCGCGTGCGTCCTGATACTGGTCGTTTCGGATTTGCCTTCGGCGCAGCAGCGCCCCTGCTCTTGCGTTGTTTCACCTGTGTCCCCCTGTGTGTGTGCTTGGCTGTTTTCTATCGCGTGCTGTTGGTCACTTCGGTCACCTGCGGCGGCGACGCCTCCGGCTCGCTTTGCGGCATCGCCCCGAACACGAACGCGGCGCGGTCGCTGAGGATCGCGCTGCCGGCGATCGGCGCGATGAGTTCGAGAGCCGCGTCGCACTTGGCCCGCGAAGCGCGGCTGTCGTTCATCCACCTGCGCAGCGCTCGCTCGACCGCTCGGGCCCGCCACTCGCCCAGCCGGCGGGCGTTGATCGCTTGGGGCTCCAAGAGCAGTCGCGCCGGCACGCGCAGCTCGCGCAGGCGGTTGATGAGCTCGCGTTCGCGGCGCGCCGGCGGGCGGGGCACGCGCCGCATCCCCGCGGCTTCAAAGAACGGGCACGCGCCGCCCATGGCGGCGATCCCCTCGGTCAGCGGCGTGAGCGGCTCGCGCACGTAAGCGCGGACGAGCGCAGTCGAGAGCCC
>JALHNK010000065.1 GCA_022843565.1 Phycisphaerales bacterium | reverse complement strand
GGCGAGCCATCGGCGGGCGCGGCCGCGGGCGCTGACGGGGCCGGTGCTTGCGTCGCCGGCGCGGGCATGGGGGCAGTGAACAGGTTTTGTCCGAACGCACTGTGCGAGTGCAGCGTGCAAGCAAGCAACGCTGCGGCGTGCGACGCGAGCAGAGCCGGTGTCAGGATCGTTCGGCCATTCTTCATGCGGGTGCCTTTCAAATCTCAAATCTCAAAAATCTCAAGCCCGATGCCCGATGCCTTTCCACTCGCGACTCGCGACTTCCCCGCCTGCCCCTCACCGCTTCGTCGCCGCTCGCGCCTGGCGTGATCGATCGCGAACCGTCGGTTCGTCGCTGGCGATCGGGGCCGCGGCCGGGGCCGGTGCCTTTGGGCCGCTGGATGTCACGCGAACCGGCGTCCGGCCCGTGCCGGATGTCGCTCGCGGCTTCGTCCCGCCGGTTGATTTCGGGCGCCCCTGCTCGTCGGTGGCGCGGAAGATCGTCAGATCGCGTGGCTCAATGTCGTCGCTGGCCGGCATCTCGATCACCGCGACGCCTCGCCCGCTCATCCGAGCCGTGAACGGCTTCTTTGATCCCTCCGCCTGCAACTGCACGAGCTGCCCGTCTCGTGCCGCCGCCATCGCGCGGCACTTGATCTTCACCACAAACTGCCCCGACAAACAATGCACCCACACCTGCTCGCCCCGCTGCACCACCACCGCAGGCTGGATGTCCGTCATCGCGATCGCACGCCCGGCCTCGATCCGCTTCTTCGCCGATGCACCGATGACGTCGTCGGCAGCGACCGACGCCTCGACGCTCGGATTCAGCCAACGCGTCTCGGTGCGCAAGTCTTCTTCACGCACCGTCTGGTCGCGGTCGATCAACGCTGAAGCGATCAGCACTTCGCGCCGTACCTGCACCTCCGTGCTGTACACGCGTGATTCCTTCAGCCGGTCGCCCCGATACAGGTCCACCGTCAGCGGCGTGCGTGCCGAGCGCAAGCCCGAGCCCGGTTGGATCTCCAGCCGCTCGTCCACGCCGACCGGCGCATCCAGGAACGCCTCATCAGCGCGGTTGCTCGCCACGATCTTCACACGCAGGTCCGCCAGATCGACCGCGTGGAGCATCGCCAGGCGCTCGGCGACGATCGCTCGCGCCGTTTGGCCATCCAGAGACGCTGCTTCAACGGGCACCATCTTGCGGCCAGGAAGTGGTTCGTTTGGTGTTGCCGCCGGCGCGGCCTCAACCGTTTCGACGATCGGCCGCACGAGGCACGTCGAGCCCGAGAGTGTCACTCGCCCCCAGTTCACGCCGCGAGGGAGGTTCTCCAGCGCCCGCCTGACGTCTTCGATCGACACGCCCAGACCCCGCGTCGTATCAGCGCTCTTGGCCGCATCATCGTTCAGCACCACCGCCTCGCGAAGCCGCTCGGCCTCCGGCCCTGTGACATCAGCCAGATCGGACAGGCGGACGCTCTGGCCCGCGGGCACGTTCGCCGCGGGGCGCAGGACGATGCTCGTCTGTGCGATGGCGGAGCCGACGAGCAGGAGCTTGAGTCCGAGTGTGAGTGCCAGTGTGCGTTTCATGCGTGAGTGTCCGGAGTTTCGTTGACCTGTCGTGTGTCGAGTCCCAGCGTCGTTCCGATCTCAATCAACGGCGCAGGTTCGAGACCGTCTTCAGGACTTCGTCCGCGGCTCGAACAGTGTTCGAGTTCATCTCAAAGGCTCGCTGCGTGCGGATGAGATCGATCAGCTCATTGGTCGGGTCCACGTTCGAGCTCTCCAGGAACTTGTGGACGAGCAAGCCGCGCTGATCAGTTCCCGGATCACCGATCACCGGTGGCCCGCTGGCGACCGACTCGGCGTACAGATTCTCGCCGATCTGCTTGAGGCCGGCGGAGTTCAGGAACGTCGTCAGCTCGATCTGCCCGATTTCTTCCAACGCGACCTGATTCGGAAGCTGCACGAACACGCGACCGTCCTCGTTGATCGACATCCGCACCGCGTTCTCGGGCACGACGATGTTCGGCTCCAGCCGTCGGCCCTGATCGCTGGCCAGCACGATCTCTCCATCAGAGTTGAGCGAGAAAGCACCGGCCCGCGTGTACGCGAAGCCATCGCCGACTTGATCCGGCACGCGCACGCGGAAGAAGCCGTTGCCCTGGATCGCGACATCCAGCTCGCGCCCCGAATCCAGCAGCGGCCCCTGCTTGAAGTCTAGTTGCGTCGCCGCGGCTTTGACGCCGAGGCCGACATAGAGCCCCAACGGGCGCTGATCGCCCGCGGCGTTCTCCGTACCCGGCTGCGCACGCTCGACGTACAGCAGATCCTGGAAGTTCGTCCGGCTCGCCTTGAAACCCGGCGTGTTGACGTTCGCCAGGTTGTTGGAGATGACTTCTAGGTGCGTGTTGAGCGCACTCATTCCAGAAGACGCGGATTGCAGAGCGGTGATGCTCATCGGTGAAGTCCTTCAGTGGAGAGATCGAAACGAGCGTGAAACTCCGACACGTACCCGCGCCAATCGCAACCGGCGTGCTCAGGCCACCTTGCCGAACGTGTTGATCGCTTTCTGCATGATCTCATCGTGGATCTGGATCATCCGCGCCCCGCGCCCGACGGCACGCTCGGCGCTGGAGATGTTCATCGTCGCCCGGATCGGGTCCACGGTTGATCGCTCCAGCGTGTTCTGTTGGAGTGTCGAGGTTGTTGAGAGTGTCCGGCGCGCCATCGCATCGGCGGGAACGCCCAGGAGGCTGTCGCCGTGCTTCTTCAGGGCTGAGCGATCGGCGACATCCACGACGTGAATCCGCCCAACGATCTTGTTGTCCTGGCGGACGGTGCCGTCGCCATCGATCCGCACGGGCCGGGATGCGTCGAGCGCGATCGGGCGATCCGCGCTATCGAGCACCGGGAAGCCGCTGGTCGATTGAACGAGCAGGCCCTGGCGGTTGATCGTCAGCCGCCCATCCCGCGTGAGCTTGAAGCTGTCGGGGCTCGACCCCGGCGACTGCCTGACCACCATGAAGCCCGGCCCGTTCAGGCCGACATCCAGCGGGTTCGGCGTCGGCTCGAGCACGCCCTGGCCGGTCGAGACGCGGGTCGGTGCGAGCATCACGCCCGCGCCCAGCGCCTCCAGGAGTTTGTTGCTCGGCAGGCTTCCAACGCCATCCTCAACCCGCACAACATCGCGCTGGCGCGTGGCGGGGATGTCGGTTTTGAAGCCCACCGTGGACATGTTCGACAGGTTGTTCGCGAAGACGTCCATGCGGTAGAGCGCCGTCTGCATCCCGCTGGCGGAGATGTTGAGTCCGTAGTTCATGCGCAGTCTCCACGCGAATCGCTGCGCACCTGCGCAGATTGTGCGTCATCCGCCGCTCGATCATCCGGGCGGGCGGTCGCCGTCTCGTCGCTGAGAATCCGTGCCTCGTGACACGCCGCCGCGAGGCTCGCCAGGCGTCGTATGCGCCCGCCCAGCGTGCGTAGATCTCGCACCGGCAGCGGCACCGCACCCTCTGTTCGAGAGGTCGGACGCCGCACCCCAGCCCCCGCGCCCGTGAGCGCCGGCCGATCAACCGCCTTGTCTTCTCGAATGGCCATCGCGATCCTCGCTGGTAAAGGCGGACTCCGCCGCCAGCGAGCACCAACGCAACCGTCATGCCACGGCGTTCAGCCTTCAGCCGTCAGCCCCCAGCCCCCAGCCCCCAGCCCCCAGCCCCCAGCCCCCAGCCCCCAGCCCTCTCCTCCTCGTCCCTCCCCCTCCGTGTTCCTCCGTGGCCCTCAGTGCTCTCCGTGTACGTTCCCGCTCCGGACGTCATCCGTCAGCGATCGCCCCGATCGCCCGCTCCACCACCGCCCCCGGTACATCCGCTACCACGCGGCAGCCCCCGCCCGTCGTCGGCAGCACCAGCCGCATCCGCCCCGATGTCACTTTCTTGTCATCCATCATCCGCTTCGCGATCTCCGGCGCGCTGGGCAGGCCACGCACCCGGGTCGGCAAACCGACGCGCCTAAGCATCTCCTTTACACGCGACGAGACCTTCCCGCCCGCCGGGGCAGAAAGCAGCCCGAGTTCCTCGCTCGCCACGCACGCGCAGATCAGCCCGAGGCCGATCGCCTCGCCGTGTTTCAAGGGCGACTTCTGCCGGGCTCGAGTGCCCGCGCCGCCATCCCACGACAGCCCCGGCAGGGTCTCGATCGCGTGCCCGAACGTGTGGCCGAGGTTGAGCATCATCCGCCCGCCGTCGGGCTTGCTGCTGGTCTCGCGCTCGTCGCGTTCGACGATCCGGGCCTTGCACGCGACGTTGCGAGCGACCAGCTCGACGAGCGCCGCGGGTTCGAGTCGCAACACCGCATCGGCGCTGGCGTCCAGCCATGTCCAGAGCAAGCGATCGCCCAGCGCCCGCCCGATGAGGGCGTGCTTGATGCACTCGGCCAGCCCGGAGCGCAGCTCGCGAGGCGGGAGCGTCGAGAGGAGCGCCGTGTCGCACACCACCAGGCGTGCAGGGTGGAACGCGCCGACCATGTTCTTCAGCAGCCGGGCCCCACCTTCGCCGGCGCCAGCATCGATCGACAGATTGACCGCGGTCTTGCCGCCCACCGCCGCGTCGACCATCGCCAGCAGCGAGCTGGGAAACTGCAGGACATCCACGCCCCGCCGGTACACGCTCGCGGCGAACCCCGCCAGATCCGTGACCACGCCGCCGCCGAGCGCGATGACGCAATCCGTCCGCTCCAGCCGCAGGCGCGCCGCCTCGGCCAGCACGCGTTGCAGCGTCGTGAGCGACTTCTCCTTCTCGCTCGCGTTCAGCACGCACACCGTCGATCGCAACCCCGCGGCCCTCGCCAGCTCCGTCATCGCGCGAGCGGAGTCCCCGGCGCGTTCAAGCCCCGAGTCCGCCACGATCAGGGCCGCGCGCCGGCCGGCCAGCGCCGCAGCGATCGGCGGTGTCGCCCGCGAGATGAGCGCGTGGCCGATCACCACCTCGTACTTGAACGGCGCGAGCCCCGTTGATCGAACCCTGAGTGACACATCAGGCACCGGCGAGCCGGACGCGGTCGGTCTGGTCGCGCCAGCGATTGAAGCCCCAGTGCGTTTCGCCCCAGAGCGACTCGCGTCCGCGCCGGGCCTTCGCACCGGCGTCGCATCACCCCGCACGCTCTTGCTCGCTCGCTTGGCCATCGCCCGTGTGCTCCCTCCGCATCCGTCGGTCAATCACACGCGCCGCCCGCGATCAGACCATCGGCTCGTACCGCATCACCTGCTGGATCGTGTTGTTGTCGTTCATGATCAGCACCCGCGGCCGGTTCGTCGCGTATTCCTCATCAGTCATGTCCGCATAGTGCATGATGATCACGCGATCCCCGGGCTCCACGAGGTGAGCCGCGGCGCCGTTCAGCTCGATCTTGCCAGATCCCGGCTCGCCCTTGAAGATGTAGGTCTCAAAGCGCTCGCCATTGCGGCAGTTGGCGATGCTGACCGCGTCGTTCACGCGCATGCCGCAGGCCCGCAGCAGCGTTTCGTCGATCGTGATCGACCCGATGTAGTCCGGCCGAGCCGCCGTCACGCGGGCCATGTGGATCTTGCTATGAAGTACTTTTCGGAGCATAAGGAGTGGGGGAGCGTGAGCGTGAGCGTGAACGTGAACGTGAAACGAACCGGACCCAACTGAGCGCCGTGCCTTGAATGTGCGATGTGGCCGTGTGCCTTGTGGCCGCCCTACTCCCGCTCCGTCCGCGTGCGCGACCGTGCTCGGGCCTTGGCTTCGTCAGTGGCGCGCCGTGAGTCCTCTGCTTCGGTGCCCTCAGCCGCTGCCCTGGCCTGATTGCCGCGGATCGTCGGTGCGCCGTCCTCCCAGTCAATGCGCTTGGCACCTTCGTGGATCGTCTCGAGGTCGTAGTACGCGCGCGTCGAGGGCTCAAAGACGTGGACGATCGTGTCGATGCAGTCCACCACGCTCCAGGTCGTGCGCGTGTCGCTGGCGCTGGATTTCACCGGCTCGCCGCGTTCGCGCGCCAGCGCCGCGACCGCACCTGCGACCGTGGACATCTGCCGATCGCTGGTGCCGCTCGCCAGCACGAGGTAGTCCGCAAGATGGCTCTGCTGGCGCACGTCAAGCACGACGATGTCGGTGCAGTTCAGCCCGCGCAGCAGCCGCGCCGCCTCGATCGCGAACGCCGGCGAACTCACCGGCAGGCGATATGGCAGCGCCGCCGGCACCACGGACGCTGAAGCCTTGTTCCCCTTCGCCCCCGGCCCCGCCGGGCGCGATCGTGCGCCGGGCCGCGCCCGAACGCTCACGACCCTCGCGGCTTCTCGCTGCGCCGCAGGTCGAACAGTCTTCGCGGCCTTGGCCCGAACCTTCGCCGGGGCGGCGCTCTTGGCAACCGGCTCACGCTTCGCCGCACCGCTCGTCACTGCGGGGACGCTGGCTTTCTTCGCGATGCTCGCCTTCTTCACGCTCTTGGCAGGCGCACTGCGAACGGGCAACTTGCCCGCCGGGGCCTTGCCGCCCGATGCTTTGCTCGCCGGTGCCGGCTTCGCACGCGACGCAACCCCCGCCCCCCCTGGGCCGCCCCGGCCCGGCGCTCCACGCGCCGCCGATCGCGCCGCGGCCTTGACAGGCGCGCGGGTAGGGCTGGGGGTCTTTGAATACGAAGATTTCTTGCTAGGCTTGGCCATGGTCGCTTTCGTCTGAGGTCACCACTCGTCCCCGCGGCGTCCGTCCCGTCCCGCGTATCGGGGCGTTATCGCCGGAGGTCGATCGTATCGGTAAGATCGACCGATGCCCACCCCGACCGACAACTACCCGCAACTTCGCCCGGTCCCCTCGCAGGGCACTTCAACGGGCCTCACGCTCGGCGTCTGCACCTACAACCGCGGCCCGGCCATCGTGCAGACCCTGGAGGCGATCTGCGCCATGAGCCGCGTGGGCGGGCGCGTCGCCGAGTTGATCGTGATCGACAACGCCAGCACCGACGACACGCCCGCGGTCGTCGACGCGTTCATCGCCCGCGCCGCCTCCGCCCCCGCGCCGACCGACGCCCCCGCGTTGCCGATTCGGCGCGTCGTTGAGCCTCGACAAGGCCTTGCCCAGGCCCGCCGTCGATTGATCGAAGAGTGCCAGACCGAGCTTGTCGCGTTTCTGGATGACGACGTCCTGCCCGAGCCCGCGTGGGCCGAGGCCATGATCCGCGTCATGGACCAGCACCCGCGCTGCGGCGTCGCCGGCGGCAAGGTCCGCCTCAATTTCGAGACCGGTCCGACCAAGATCGCCCTCCGCTACGCCTCGTTCCTGGCCCGACAAGATCTCGGCGAGAACGAACTGCTGGTGAGCGAGCCGACGCGCTCGCTCGTCGGTGCCGCGATGTGCCTCCGCAAGCCCAGCGTGATTGCAACCGGCTGGCTTGAATCGCAGTCCATGCCCGATCGTCAGGGCGCGACGTTGAGCAGCGGCGGCGATAACGAGCTCTGCATCCGCCTGCGGCGTGCCGGATTCGAGATCCGCTATACGCCCCACGCCATCGTGGACCACCTCATCCCCGAGCGTCGCCAGACGGTCGAGTACCTCGCCAAGCTCGGCGCCGGGATCGGCAGTTCGATCCCCTTCATCAAGCTGCTGGCCCACGACAACCCAACGCCGCAATGGGCCCAGACGCAGCTCCGCCTGGCGCAGACACGCCAGGCCCGGGCGATGATCTTCGAATGGCGTCGCGAGTACCGGCCCATACGCCTGGCTGAGCACGAGGGGCGAGTCGAAGGCTGGCGGCGGGTGCTGGAGAAGCTGAGCGGCAGCGGACGCGAATCGGGGCACGCGAAGCGGACATGAACAGTGTCATGTCCTGCTCTCACCACCTGGAGCTCGACCGTAGCGGCTTGTCGGACAAGCCTGCAAGGGCCATAAGCCAGCCGCGCAGGACCCAGAGCGCCCCGCCGATCGGCGCGGTGTAGGCGCTGGCCAAGACACGCTGGCCGAGTTCTTGCCATACGTTCCACATGATCGCCGGCTCGAACCAAGAGCGGATCGTGATCAGCGAGACCAGTGCGAGCTGGGCCAGCAGCGTTGCCGCGACGGCCAGGAAGATCCACGCCAGGGCCGAGCGGCGGATCATCATCCCGCGGATGGTGACCACGAACGACGCGCAGAGCAGACCCGCGAGCGCGTGCGGCCCGACGATCGCCACGCCGTTGCGCTCGGTCAGCAGGTCCAGCGCCAGACCCGCCAGGAAGCCGGTCCAGCGTGCCTGCGAGGGCGGCGCGAACATCGCGATCATCACGATGCCCGGCAGCAGAAAGCACGGCATCACCACGTTCGGGCCGAACGCGCTGCCCGTGGCAAGCTCAAGCCCGAGCAGGATGTACAGAATCACGCAAGCGCCAAGCACGTTCATCGCTCAGGCCCCCCGGAGCCGCCGGCGCCCGCGTCCGAGGAGAATCGGATCGTCAGCGAGCTGACGCGATACGGGTCGATCGCTGGTTGAATCTCAACCACCGTGCGACCGTTTGGCGCTTCCTCAGCGCGGATGACGCGACCGAGGATCAGCATCTGGTCCGCCGCGGCCCACGATTCATCGAGCAAACGCACGACCATCCCCGTCTGGACACGCATCGCGCCGGGCTCGCTACCGCGTTCGATGAAGACCAGACCGCTGAGGGTGCCGCGCCCGGTGGGCTTCAGGCTGACGCGCACTCGGGCGCTGGTGAGCGTGGTGCTGGTGACGCTGGTGGACTCGGGTGATTCGAATCGCTCGCTATCGAGAATGACGCCCTTGATCTCGCCCGCTGCGAGCCCGCTGATCGGCTGCACGCGGGCGACGCGGCCGCCGCCATCGATGGACGCGACCCGCCCGACGAGGTGGACGCGATCGGCGACGGCGACGGCGTTGGTCGGGATGTTCAACGAGGCCGCCGAACGCACCAGCAGGAGCTGATCGGTCAGCCCGAGCACCGGCAGCGGCGAGGTCTCACGCGTGATGAACGAGACGTTGAGTTGCTGCGTGCGGCCCAGCGCGTTGATCTGCTCGCGCAGGGACTGGTTTTCCTGCATCGCGGTGAGGTAGTTCTTCTTCCACTCCTGGGCCTCGAGCTGCGCCAGGGCGGCGCTGCTGGCATCGGCCCCGCTCTGGCCCGACGACCCGCGGGCCGAGCGGATGATCCACGTGAACGGTGCCTGCACCGGGAGCGCGACGATCACCATCCCCGCCCGCAGCCCGTCGCGCAGGCCGAAGGCGGTGGTGAACCGCGACGGCAGCACGCTGACCAGCCCGGCGGCGACGGCGGAGACCAGGAGCACGCGGTTCCAGTTCATGGGCGATCAGCACTCACGGCGGAGTTCTCGGGAAAGGGTCGATGAGATCGGGGCGACGCCCGCGTGAATTACGCCAGCGCCATCAAGCATCCTGACTGTTCTCGAGCTGGTTCTTCAGCAGATCGATGTTGTCCAGGAAGATCGCGGTGCCACGCGCAACACTCGTGAGCGGGTCATCGGCGATCTTCACGGGCAACCCGGTGGCGTTCTGCACGACGATGCCGATGCCACGCAGCAGCGCGCCGCCGCCGGCGAGCATGATGCCGGATTCGACAAGGTCCGCCGCGAGTTCGGGCTCGGCGCGTTCCAGCGTGCGCGTCACCGCATCACAGATCGCGCTGACGGGCTCCTGCAGAGCCTCGCGGATTTCCTCACTGGTGACCACGGTCTTGCGCGGCAGGCCGCTGATCATGTCGCGCCCGCGAACCTCCATCGTGGTTTCGTTGCCAACGGACGCGGCGGAGCCGATCTCGATCTTGATTCGCTCTGCGGTCTGCTCACCGATGAGCAGGTTGTACGTCTTCTTCATGTGGTTGATGATGGCTTCGTCAAAGTCATCACCCGCGACGCGGAGCGACTCGCACACCGCCATATCGCCCAGTGAGATGATGGCCACCTCGCTGGTGCCGCCGCCGATGTCCACGATCATGCTCGCGGTGGGTTCGGTGACGGGCAGGCCCGCGCCGATCGCCGCCGCCAGCGGCTCTTCGCACAGATAGGTCTTGCGAGCGCCGGCGCGCTCAGCGGAGTTGTACACGGCGCGTTTCTCAACCGCGGTGATGCCGCTGGGCACGCCGATGACCAGCCGCGGCCCGAAGCCGAAGATGCTCCGGCGGCTCGTGGTCACCTTGTCAATGAAGTACCGCAGCATGACCTCGGTGACCTCAAAGTCAGAGATCACACCTTCCTTGAGCGGGCGGATCGCGGAGATCGCCCCCGGCGTCTTGCCGAGCATTTCCTTGGCGCGCCAGCCCACCGCCGGGCCCTCGGGCGTCATGATGACCTGGCTGGTGCCCTTGCGCACCGCGACCACCGAAGGCTCGTTAAGCACGATCCCCTGGCCACGCACCGCCACCAGCGTGTTGCACGTGCCAAGGTCGATGCCCATATCGACGCTGAACATCCCGCCAAACTTTTCCATCCATCCAGACAGTTGAGCGCTCCTTGCCACGGCTGAAGTCATGACCGAACTCCTGCAACGCCGGTTCGGCTTGTGGGAGGATAGACAGACAGGCAGTCGGAGTATCGGGCGTTTGAGCGATCGGCCGATAAAAACGGCGGCGGGGGGGCGGGGGGAGCCTTCAGCCGTCAGCTTTCAGCCGTCAGCAGAGTGGCGAAGTGCTGAGGACAGGGCGTGTGGGGCAGGCGTCCCCGCCTGCCTGCCGCGGACTAACGGCCAGTACCGAGTTTCGACAGCTTCGCCAGTCTTCGCGATCGAAGCCAGAGCCGGATCGGGCGCTCGATTCGATCGTGTGCGAGTCGCCTGAGGCGCGCGTGGTTCGGCGGGTAGAACCAGAAGAACGCCGCGGCGACCAGCGTGAACGTCACGGGTTTGTAGAGTGGAATTGGCGGCTGAAAGTACTGTGCGAAGCGGACCATGAGGAAGGTCGCGCCCGCACCGCTGACGAGGACAAGCACTGCGAGCCGCTGGCACGTTCGCGTGAGCGCACGCGCTGCGTCGAGCGGGTCTCGTACGCGACGAAAGATCACATACGCAAGCGACGTCATTCGCGGTCGCACGCGACCAAGATCGCCAAAGTCAAAGACTATTCCAAAGAACTCCTCACGTGCGTGGACCAGCCGTTTCCACGCCAGCCTCGACTCGCCAGCGTTGTTCGAGCGGACGGTGACGTCATCTCGCGAGAGCTTCACGAAGTCGTCTCGGCCGTAGGTGTTGTTCATCGCGAGGGCTGGAATCATCATCGGGTATGGGGTGAAAATCAGGTACGTGAGCACAAGGGCCCATCGATCACCGAGCGGCACACTTGGACCGAAGGGCGCGAGTGGATGCAGCCCGATCGCGAGCGTCAGCGTCGTCAGAACGACGAGAACGCAGCAGCACGTGACCGCGGCCCACGCTGCGACGCGGCCCTGCCGGCGCTCACTCGGCGACAGCACGCACTCCGGCGAGAGGTCGCCGCGAAGAAACGCCTGCCAGATCGAGCGCTCCCACGCCCGCGCCGCGACGGCCTCCGCCCGCGGCGGGAACTCGTAGATGATGGGCGGCATTCCAAGGCGATTGAGCCCGTCTGCAACGGCGACCCACGACCCGCGTTGCATCGCTTTGACTTCCGCATACGGCAGCAACTCGCCAACCCGCTCCGGCGGGTTCTGTTTGTGATCGGTCACGACGAGCCCGCGCAGCGTGGGCTTGACCTGAATCCGCTTGGAAGGATCTTCCCCATCGCAGAAATTCCCCCATCTGTGCTAATGATCGATCATTCCTCAGCTTTGCTCACCGCCGAAGCCGCGTTTGATTCGCGCCGGCGGCGGCGCCACGCGCGGCAAATGCCGCGGAGTCGTCTCGCACCGACCTCCCAAGGCGCGGGCCCGATCCACACGAGCGTTGCGAGGCCAACATGCCAAAGCGCGATCATCGCCGAGTACCAGAGTCCCTCCACCGTCACGTACATGTTCGCCACGAAGACCGGCAGAAGTGCGAGAGGAACCCCGAGGAGAGCGACACCAACCGCCATACGTCGACGTGAGCTACGGGAGCGTTCTGTAGCTCGCTCGGTGCCAATCAAGGCGCGAAGCCCCCGCGACAGTGCGCCAGGCTGCAATCGCACAAGTCCCAAGTTGCCGAAATCAAGTGCGAGTCCGGCGAGTTCAGCCCGAACATCGACAAGTCGGCTCCACGGGAACACGCTTTCGATGCCGCGGCTGTCTCGCACCAGGACATGGTCACGCATCAACTTCACAAACAAGCCCACCCGCTGCATGCGAGCGAACAAGAACGCAAAGATCGCACAGAGGCCGACCAGGCTGACTCCGAGCGCAAACCCATGGCGTGCCCGGTCATCCGCCGCGCGATCAGACATGATCATTGTCAGCGAGCCGCCCTCGAAATACGACTTTACGAAGCACGCGAGGGCCATTGCAAAGATGATCGAACAGGCCACGATCGGACGCAAAAGCGGTTCTCTGTGAAACTCTGGCTCAAGTTCACCCCTTCGCACCGCGTTCCAAAGCCCGCGACTCCGGGCCCGAGAGCCAACTCGTAGCGCACGATCGCCGGGAATCTCAAGCAACGGCGAACCGGAAGATGGAACGCCAGACGGCGACACCTCAGTCCAATCCCGGCCCGCGATGCCAACCCGCGTGTACGGAATCACCTCACCCACCCGCTCCGGCGGGTTCTTCTTGTGGTCAGTCACCACCAGCCCGCGCAGCGTGGGTCTGACCCGAATGCGTTTCGAAGCTTGTACCCCCATCCCGAGATTCTACGCGGCTGTGCTCGTCGAAGACTTCGGTGCGTTCGCGCTGACGCCACAGTCGCCGGAAGTCTGCGGGAGGCAGGCGGGGACGCCTGCCCCACGTGAGCCACCAGACCGCGATACGCTCTCCCCGTGAACGAATCACCGCTCGCGACCAACCTGGCCGGCATCGAGCTTCGCAACCCCGTGATCCTCGCTGCGGGCACCGCCGGGGTTCTCGATGAAATGCGCGACGTGCTGGACCTTGGCCGCGTCGGCGCGGTGACGACGAAGTCGATCACGCTGAACCCGCGCGAGGGCAACAACACCTGGCGGATTCTGCCGAGCCGCGCCGGGATGCTCAACGCGATCGGGCTTGCGAACCCCGGGCTCGACGGCTTCCTCAACGGCTACGCCCCACGCGCCCGCGCGATGCCATGCCGCGTGTTTGTCTCCGTCGCGGGATTCAGTATTGACGATTTCGCTCGCGTCGCGGCAAACGTTGACGCGTTCGCCGCGGATTCGGGCGGCGGAGTTGGCGGTGGTGGGGGCGTCGCCGGCGCGGTGGGGGCGAGTGGGGGGAGCGATGTCGCGCCGAGCGCCCCCGGTGGCGCTGCGGGCGCTGGCGTCTTTCAAGCCATCGAGCTCAATGTCTCCTGCCCAAACGTTCACACCGGCACCGAGTTCGGCGCCACGCCGCAGGCGCTCACCGAGCTCCTCGCTTCCGTGCGCCCGCTCGTCAAAGCCTGCAAGCTGTGGGTCAAGCTCTCGCCGATGGCGCCGAATATGGTCGGCGTCGCTCGGGCCGCGATCGACGCCGGCGCCGACGGCGTGACCATCGGCAACACCATGCCCGCGATGATGATCGATGTCGAGAAGCGCAAGCCCGCGCTCTCGAACATCACCGGCGGCCTCAGCGGCCCGGCCCTGCACCCCGTCGCAGTCCGCCTCGTTCACGAGGTGTACCGAAAGGTCGCCAAGGACGCGGGCGTGCCGATCATCGCCGCAGGCGGCGTTATGCGGTGGGAAGACGCCGCGGAGTTCATCCTCGCCGGCGCTCGCGCCGTGCAAATGGGCACGGCCCTCTTTGCCGACCCGCGCGCGCCGTACGCAGTCTGCGACGGCTTGCAGAAGTGGATCAAGCGTCAGGGGCGTTCTTCAATCAGCGAATTGGTCGGCGCGCTGGAGGTTTAGGGCATGATCCGCATCCTCGCATCGGTTGAAGCACCCGCCGCATCACCGCGCTCGGTCTCCGCCCAGCGGCTCCTGCTCGCGGCATCGTTGATGCTCGCGACATCGCTTCCGCCGGCGATCGCGCGGAACGGCCCGATGGCCGATGACCCGCCAACGCCCGCGATATCGACGTCTTCGCCGAGGGCAGCAATGCCCGCGGCGTTGAACGATGCGCCAGCCGCGGCGCCCGGAGTCGCACCCGCGAATCGCGACCCCGCGCCAGAGGATGTCTCCGACGCGCTCGCGCCGATCATCGACAAGCACAAGGTTCCGGCGATCGCCGTCGCGGTCATCCGCGACGGACGCATCGTCGCCCTTGGCGCCAGCGGCGTCCGCCGGCGTGGCGACCCGACGCCCGTCACTACCAGCGACCTCTGGCACCTGGGCTCCTGCACCAAGAGCATGACCGCCACGCTGTGCGCCATCCTCGTCGATCGCGGCCAGCTCTCGTGGGATCAGACACTCGCGACGACCTTCCCCTTTGCCGCCGAGACGATGGCCGACGAGTTCAAGGCGGTGACGCTCGAACAGCTCCTCACCAACCGCGGCGGTTTCCCCGGCGGCATGGAACAAGACGGCCTCTGGGGCAAGCTCTGGAACTTCAAGGGCACCGGCACACAGGCCCGTCGGCTCACGCTTGAGACGTTGACGCGCAAAGCGCCGAAGACCAAGCCCGGCGCGTTCGAGTATTCCAATGCAGGGTTCTCGATCGCTGGCCTGATGGCCGAGCAGATGACCGACTCGTCGTGGGAAGAACTCATGCAGCGCGAGGTCTTCGCGCCGCTGGGGATCACCACCGCCGGCTTTGGCGCGCCGGGCACCGCGACGCCCATCGGCGCATCAGACGGTGCGCCCGCCGGCGCAGCGAGTAAGGGCCCGGACCAGCCGCGCGGGCACATCCTGCCGGTGGGCACGCCGAAAGAGCCGGGGCCGAGCGCTGACAATCCCGACGCCATCGGCCCGGCTGGACGCGTTCATATGACCATTGGCGACTGGGCGAAGTACATCGCCGCGCATCTCGATGGCGAGGCCATGCTGCGAGCTGCGCCAGCGAACGCCGCCGATCCGGCGAACGCCGGTGGCGGCGATGCGCCATCATCCAAGCCCAACGCACCCGCCGCCAGCGCACCTGCGCAAAGCGCCCCCCGAGTGATCTCGCGCCCCGGTGAACTCGTCTCGCTCGACGGCTGGCGCAAGCTGCACGCCGCCGCGCCGAAGATTGCTGAGAAGGACAACGAATACGCCATGGGCTGGGGCGTCTTGCGTCGCCCCTGGGCCAAGGGCAGCACGCCCGGCGACACCGGCCGCACACTCACGCACAGCGGCAGCAACACCATGTGGTTCTGCGTTGCGTGGCTGGCGCCCGAGCGGAACTTCGGCGTGCTCGTGTGCGTCAATCAGGCAGGCGAAGGAACGAAAGCCGCGGATGCTGTTGCGGGTGAGATGATCAAGCGATTCGGCAAGCGCGACGAGGCGAAGTGAGTGCTGCGAGTACGCAGAACTCACACGGATCATCGTTGAGTCCTGCGCCTTTGGACGCCGTGCCTGAGGCTTTGCGAAGGCACGGGTTGAACGTTCGCGAACCCATCGGTCAACGAGAGTCCGTATCACTTCGCGAGCACGCTCGCGGCCTCCGCTGACAGCAGCCCCGCCAGGAACTCGATCGGGTGCACCGCTGCGCGCGTGTGATCGCTGGCATCGTGGATCTGGTGGCGGCAGCTCGTGCCGGTGGCCAGCACGATCGCCTCGGGCTGTTTGCGAACGAACGGCATGACGCCGCCGCCGGGCACGCCGTGCTCGCCGGTGAGGTTGGCGATACGCATCGAGAGCTCGAACTTGTCCTGGTCGTAGCCGAACGAGCCGGCCATGCCGCAGCAGCCGGTGGGCAGCACGCTGATGCGCGGTCCCAGCACACGCTTGAGCAGCGCCGCGGAAGAACTCGGCCCAAGCACCGCCTTCTGATGGCAGTGCGTGTGCAGCAGCACCGGCGTCGCGTCCGCCTTCGCGCGATCAATCAGACCTTGCGCCACGTCCCGCGCCGGGTGCTCGCTCCAGCGAGACTCGATGAAATCCTCGACGAGGAAGCTCTTGCCCGCGAGCTTCTGGCGGAGCGAGAGCGCCGTCGAGCACCGCAGTGTCAGCCAGTCATCCTTGATCGCGCTGAGGCACGAGGGCTCAACGAACAGCACGCCCAAAACGCTCGGATCCGCCACCGCGTCCTTCAGATTCTCGAATGTCGCGTCCACGCTCGCGCTGGCCTGCTGCAACATCCCCACCGAGATCATCGATCGCCCGCAGCACCCAACCCGCGGCAGCGTCACCTCATATCCCAGCGATTCAAGCAGAGTCTTGGCCGCGAGCCCGATGCGTGACTCGTTGTACGTCGTGAAGCAATCGGCGAACAGGACCACGCGCGGGCGAGTGGCGGTCGCGCCGTTTTCGCTGCCGCCCGTGTTTGAGCCCGCCGCGCGCGCGGACCGCGTCGCCGACCGATTCCACAGCCGATACAAGCTCGCACTAAACCGCGGCATCGATCGTCTCGGGTGCATCCCAATTACCCGGTTGATGATCGCGCGCATCGGCGGCAACTCGTTCACCCAGTTCGCCAGCCCCGGCGTCAGCGATCCCAGCCGGTTCAGCACCCGAACATGGCCGATCAACCGCTTGCTCAGCGGCACATGCCCTGTGATCGCGTACTCCTGCGCGGTGTACTCCGCCTTCAGTTTCGCGATGTCCACGTTGCTCGGGCACTCGCTCTTGCACGCCTTGCACGACAGGCACAGGTCCAGCGTGCGCTTGGTCTCTTCGTCCTGCCAGCGTTCAGACTCATCGGCGGTGCCGGGGAGTTGGCCGGTGATGGAGAGTCGCAGCGCGTTGCCTCGCCCGCGTGTGCTGTGGCGCTCGTCGAGCGTTGCGCGATAACTCGGGCACATGACGCCGCCGGATTGCTTACGGCACACGCCTGCGCCGTTGCAACGCTCGATCGCGTGGTCAAAGCCCTCGTCGGCGGTGTAGTCAAAGAACGTTCGTACGTTCGGCGCGTGAACCTCGCCAGTACGACTCTCCGCACCGCTCGCGCTCGCGGCACCGCCCGAATCTCCAGGCTGGATTCGCGTCCGCTCCAGCAGACTCTTGACCGGTCCGGGCGCGACGATGTTGCCGGGGTTGAGCAGCCCTTTGGGGTCAAACGCGGCCTTGACGCGGTTGAACGCGCGCATGAGTTCGGGGCCGTAGAAGCGTTCGAGAAGGGGGCCGCGGACTTTGCCGTCGCCGTGCTCGCCGCTCATGACGCCGCCGCAGGACTTGGCCAGATCCGCCGCTTCGACCGCGATGCGGAGGAGCGCTTCCTTGTCCGGCGTGCTGCGCGGGTCGAGCATCGGGCGGACGTGCAAGACGCCGACGGAAGCGTGGGCCCAGAACGCGGCCCGCGTGCCCTCGCGCTCGACGATCGCGCGAAACTCGCGCACGAAGCGGGCCAGATTCTCGACGGGCACCGCGTTGTCCTCGACGAACGTCAGGGGCTTGCGCGCGCCGGGCAGCCCGTGCAGCAGCGGCTCGCCGGCCTTGCGGAGCTTCCAGGCGTTCGCCATCCCCGGCGCGTCGGTCACCAGCCGGATCGGAGCGCCGCCGCAGAGCGAGGGGAGCTTGTCAAAGCACGCGCGGAGTTCTTGTTGTGCTGAGGCGACGCTTCCATCGCCCCGAACGTGATACTCAACGTAGAGCACCGCGCCGGGCGGGCGGTCCCCCGCGAGCTTCGGGAACGCCTCGACAAATGGCCGGCATTCGAAGTTGTTGAGCGCCGCTTCGATCACGACATCGTCGACCAGCTCCACCGCGCTCGGCCCCGTCGTCAGCAGCCCCGGCACGCATCGGATCGCCTCGTCAACGCTCGCGAAGCTCAGCAGCGCCAGCCCCTTGGCCACCGGCTGCGGAAAGAGCTTCAGCTTCGCGCCGAGCGTGATCCCCAGCGTGCCCTCGCTCCCGCACATCAGCGGCACCAGATTCAGCGTCTGCGCCGTCGCCCCCGCGTCAAGCTGCGACAGGATCATGTCCAGCGCGTACCCCGCGTTGCGCCTCAGCGTCTTGGGATACCGCTCTCGAATGAACTGCTCGTGTTCGCGCACGATCGCGATCACGCTGTCGGCGAGCTTCAGCGCGATCGGATCGCGCATCCCCGCGCTCGGCTCAAGCCGCACGCTCTCGCCCGAGCAGAGCATCAGGTCAATCGCCAGCACCGAGTCCACGGTGCGCCCGTATTTGATCGAGCGCGAGCCGCTGGCGTTGTTGCCGATCGTTCCGCCCACCGTCGCCTGCGCCGTCGTCGCCGGATCCGGCGCGTAGAACAGTGCCAGTCCGCGCCGGCTCAGTTCGTTGTTGATCTCATCGATCGCAACGCCCGCCTCGGCATACAGCGTCGCGCCCGAAGGGTCGATGTCGCGGATCTCGCGCAAGTTCGCCGATGTGTCCAGCACCACGGCGCGATTCGTGCATTGGCCGGCGAGCGACGTCCCGCCTCCCCGAGGCAGCATCGGCACCGCCCGCTCGAAGCAGAGCCTCACCGCCGCCTCAAGGTCACTCCGATCCGCCGGGACCACGACGCCGATCGGCAGTTCCTGATAGAGCGAAGCATCGGTCGAGTACAGATTGCGATCGTGATCACCGAAGCGAACGTGCCCGCGCACGCGGGCCGCCAGGGCCTCGCTCAGCTCTTTCACATCGGGTGCGACCTGCCCGGCTCCGGGCGTCACCGAGGCGAGCGGGCGATTGGGCGTCGGCAATACCGGTAACTGCATCCTGCGCTCCGAGTGTCCCGCCCCCCGCCCCCCCCGTCCCGCGTGGTGCCGACTTC
>JALHNK010000064.1 GCA_022843565.1 Phycisphaerales bacterium | reverse complement strand
GCGCGGGGCCGGGGCCAGGCGCGCGGCGGCGAACATGTCGAACATCGCCGGCCAATCGACGCAGTCGGCACCGGGCGTGGCCGGGTCGTCCCACCAGTGGCCGGCGCCGGGGCGGACCTGGAGCACGTGGGCGATGCCCGCGGCGTCGAGGCGCTCGCGCATGAGCTGGGCCTGGCGGAGCGGGACGTTGTCGTCGGCGTCGCCGTGGAGCATGAGGATGGGCGTGCCGCGGAGGTTCTCGATCAGCGCGGGCGTGTCGCTGGTGGAGGCGGCGCGGCGGAAGATCGCCATCATCGGGTCCTTCGCGGCTTCGTCGGCGGTCGGGCGGCGACCGGCGTACTCGTCAAACCAGCCCCAGCCGGCGCTGGGGGCGATCGCGGCGAACAGGCCCGGGTGCGTGACGCCGAGGTGCCAGGTGCCGTGGCCGCCCATGCTGTGGCCGGTGAGCATCCGGCGGGCGGGGTCGGTGGCGAAAGTGCGCTCGGCGTCGGCGAGGACCTCCAGCGCGTCGATGCGGCCCCAGTCTTCCCAGTCAAAGCCGAAGGGGCGACGGTTGGTCGGACAGATGATGACGCACCAATCGCGCTGGCGGTACGCCGCGGCTTGGCTGGTGGCTTCGACGCTCGCGCCGTGGAGGGAGAGGACGAGTGCGGGGGCGGGGGCGGGCTTCGCCGGATCGGCGGCGAGGGAGGCGGCGGAGGCGCGGCGTTCTTGGGCCTCGCGCGTCAGCGGGACCACGCTGTAGTACTGCACGCTCTTGTCGATCTCGCTGACGAACGTGCGCTTGTGACGCTCCCACGGATCGCGGACGTCGAGGGTGATTTGCGTGCGGACGGGCGACGGGGGGGTGGGGGCGGGGGCGCCCGCGGCGGTGGCTCCGGCGGAAGTGGTGGTGTTGGCCGTTGCTTCGCGGGCCTCGAACTCGATGGAGATCCTGAGCTTCGCATCGGCGGTGTCGAGGCTCAGCGTGCGTGACCAGGGGAGTTTCACCACGCCCGTCGGCGGCAGCCACACCGGCTGGGCGAGCGAGGCCTCGCCCTCGCTCACGCCCGGGCCGGTGATGCTGACCCACGACGTCGTGGTGTTCAGCAGCGTGAGGCCCATGCGAACAGTGTGCGTCTCGGCGTCGCCGGGGGTCTGTGTGAGCCGGACGACGTCGGGCGTCGTGAGGTCGCCGGTGTTCACTTCGACGATCGACGTGGGCTCGACAAGGCGGGCGCGGAACGGGCCGCGGCCGGCGAGGCGGAAGAGCAGGGTGTTGCGGCCGGCGCGGAGCGCCACGGGCACGCGGACGTAGCCGTGGGCGTAGGGATCGCCGACGCGCGGCTCGGCGTTGACGAAGACCATCGCGTGGCCGGAGGCCTCTAGGACGCGGACCTGATCGCGCTCGCTGGTGACTTCGAAGAGTGCGTAGCCGCCGCGGGCGGCGGGGCCGAGGCGATCGGGCGTGAACGCGCCATCCTCGCCGGCGGTGACGCTCGACCACGTGCGGTCCGAGCCATCGGCAAGCGTGAGGGTGTCGCCCTCGCGGACAACGCCAACACTCCAGGGCGCGGGCTCCGGCACGCGGCCCGGCGCGCCCAGGGTGCCCGTGAGCAGCGCGTGCGCGATGTGATCAACGGGCATGGGCGAGCGCCCGCCGGCGGTGACGTTGGCGATGACGACGGCGTCGCGGAGGACGATCGGCTCGGCGAGCGCCTGCGTGCAGAACGCCACAGTGATTGCCGCCGCGGTGAGGGCGTGGCGTGAGGTCCGGTTGAGTGTTCGCACGATGTGTCCCCTGGCAGAGGTTCCCGAGTGAGACGGGGAGCATACTGCCCCGGCACGTGCGATAGCCCTGATCGCGGAGTTCTTGGAGAGGAGCGGAGAGCCTGACGGCGAGCCGCAGACCCCCTCCCCCCTGCCGCCTTCCTTTTTATTTGCCATTTGCAAATTTGCTCATTTGCCATTTGCCCCCCCGCCCCACCAGCCCCGGCGGACGCCCCATCCGTGGCACAGAACGCCCCGTACCCCCAGGCTTACGAGGCGTTGGAGTACCCGAACGTCACGTTGGAGTACCCGAACGTGACGTTCCCCCAGGCTTACGTCGCGTTGGAGTACCCGAACGTCACGTTGGAGTACCCAAACGTCACGTTGGAGTACCCAAACGTCACGTTCCCCCAGGCTTGCGGGCCGTTGGAGTACCCAAACGTCACGAAGGCCGGACCTTTTTTGGCATTTCCGTCCATATTGGACCCGCGCCAGCCGCCCGACGCCCGGGCCCACGGCAGGCGAAATGCGTCGATCTCGGCACCAAGCCACGCGATTCAGCGGGCATCGCTCTCGATCAACGCAAACTCCCGGTGTTTTCGAATGCACTGATCGCGCTGCGGGCCGAATTCGCTACGGCCAGAGGTTCAAGCGACGATAAACGCAAGGCGATCAGCCGAGTTCCGAGTGCGGCGATGACCGTCACTATCACGTGAGGACCGTCCGTGCTGGCGCGAGCGGACGGGCTTGGAGCCGTGGGACGTGTGGCGCGCAGCGCATGCGCCGGCACGCTCGCGAATCGCGGGAAGCGATATGCTCTCCGCCATGCGGGCGGTGGAAAAACTCCTTGCGAACGCGTGCACGTCCACCGGCTCGTTCAGTGCTGGCCTGCTGTGCAATGGCCTGTCGGGCGCGGCAATGGAGGCGATCAAAGCGGGCGGGCTCGGTGCGGGGCTGGTCGCGCTCGGATTGAGTGGCCCAACGCTCATTCCTGCGGCGATCGTCCTTACCGTATTGGGCGGCACAGCCGTCTTTAAAGCAATCTGCGACGCCCGCAAGGAGAGGGAACTCGAAGGCCGGTTCAAGGCAATCGAGACGACCAACAGGACCATTGTCGATGTAGTGCAAGCGATGCGCGAGGCAATCGACGCGACGGGCGTTCGGCTCCACGCCGATGAGGTTATCGACCTGCGTTCGATCGTCGCGGCGGCCAACGCCACGGACCTGACCCGGCTCACCGAAGCAACGGCGAAGCAGATCATCGCGGCCCTCGACAACGCCGGTCTGGCCACGGCCGAGCAACTCATGGCCATCGAAGGGACCGTCAAGGAAACTTGGCTCCGCACGTTGCACATCTGGGAGGAGCAGCGCGCCGGCGCAGCGTGGCTCCGCGAGTGGGAGATTCGGCTGAACGCGAAGCTCGATGCCATCGCGGCGGATGCCAAAGCCGCCGCCGACGATTCCAAGATCGCCGCCGCCGCGGCGGTTGACAACCGGGATTTGCTCAAGGCTCACGGCTTCACGCCGCTAATCGCGCCGAATCTGCCGCCGCTTCCGGAGAGCTATGTCGAACGTCCGGGCCCGATGACGGCGCTCGAAGCGGCACTCGCGCAGGATGGTCGCGCGAATCTTCGAGGACGGGCGCAGGCCTCTTCGGGCGGTGGGTATGGCAAGAGCGTCATGGCGTTCGCATATGCCCACCGGAAATTTGCCCGCTACACCGGCGGCGTGTACGTCGCGTCGTGCGAGGGGCGATCGGTGGTCGAGGCGCTCACGTCCCTCATGCCGGACCACGAGGGGGTGCGGACATTGCCCGCCGAGGTGAAGGCGTCGATCGTCCGCGCCAAACTCTCATCCGGCGGACCCGCACTGCTAATCCTGGACAACATCGACACCGTTGTCCAGTGGCATCAGTTCCGCGACAGCAAGCTCTTGCCGTCGCTCCCGTGCGCCGTGCTCATCACGACGCGCGCTGAGGACATCAAGGACGTCGTCTGCGTCGCCATCGAACAACTGGAAGAGCGTGAGGCGGTCGAGTTGCTCGGCAACTTCCGTGCCTCGGCAAAGCTCCCCGCGAACACGGACGCGATTGGAACCATCCTGCGCGAGACCGAGCGCATCGCCGCCCTTGTCGCCGCCGTGGGCATGGCCATGGCGGAAGAGTACAGCGATGACTGGGCGAGTTACGCCGCGTGGCTCGTCACCGCGCAGCCCGACGACTTGCCCGATGCGGGCGACTGGATCAAGAACTATCGCGACTACCCGCATAAGACCGCGGCGATCCTCGACGACCTGCGGCGACGCCTTCACCCCGCCGCCCTGCGGGCGTTGGACTACGCCGCCCTGCTGCCCGCGGACATGATCCCGCGTGGTTGGCTGGAGTGGCTGCTGGACGCCGACTTCCAGCCCGATGCAGGCGAGCGCCGGCTTACGCCGGAGACCAGCACCACTGGCACGCCACGCAACGGAACGTGGTATGTCGACCGACTGAAAGAACGCGGGCTACTGCGCCGCTTCGGCGCTGATGACACGCTCTGGTCCATGCACCGGCTGCATCGCAAGCGAGCGATGGACCACTTCGCAGCGCAGCCCGAGCGAGAGGCGGCCGCGTGGCTCGCCATCGCGGCGTGCGCGATGGCCCGGCGCGGCGTGATTGTGGGAAGGGACGCGGCGGGCGCAGATCGAAGCATCGACAACCCCGTCACATTGACTAACGCAACATTGCGTTGGGAACTGAAGCCACTGGCGGCAGTATGCATAGCGCTCTGGGCTCGAGCGGGAAGCGCTCGTGATGCGGGGGACGAGACCATGCGTCCGAGCTTCGCCGGCACGGCGGCGCAACTCGGCGTCTGGGTGGCGGACGTGCTTAAGCTCCTCGGTCGGCTTGTGGAGGCTTCGGCCTGTATCCTTCCGGTAGCGGGTCATGATTCCGTGGTTGAGCAAGTAGTTGGCGCGAAAGCACTCGGCGGCTGCTACAACAGCCTTTCACTGATTCAGAAAGAACTGAATGAACTGCCCGCGGCTGAATCATCAATCCTCAAGGCGATTAATGCCATTGAGAGAACTAGTCCGATTGGTTTGCAGAGTTATGCCGCCGCACACTCGAACCTCGCAATGATCCGCCTGGATCGCAAGAACTTCACAGGTGCACGAGAGAGCATGGGGTTCTCAATATGGATCTCTCAGCAATCGCGGAATCCAGACCCTCTCGGACTTGCCCGCGGTTTGTCGAATCTCGCAACGATTGTGCTGGCGGAGGGAAGGGCATATGCGTCGAAAGGCGAGGTGGGCAAAGCGCGTGACACGTATGCGGTCGCGCAATCACATACGGAAGCGGCGATCGACAACATCGAGCGACACTTGGGACCCGACCATCCACATTTGGCGACGAGCTTGAGCAACCTTGCAGCGGTCCAAAAAGCCCAGGGAGACCTCTTTATCTCGCAAGGCGCGCGCTGCAAGGCCAAAGCCGCGTTTGCTGCGGCGCGGGCGAGCATGCGAAGATGCATTACCATCAATGAGAGCGTTCTTGACGAACGGCATCACATTCGCGCACGGGACTACAACAACCTCGCGCATGTAGAACTTGCCGACGACCGGGTTCGCGAGGCTGTTGCTCTCTGGCGGAAGTCTTACGCCATCCGCCTGAAAGCCCTCGGCCCCGACCATCCGTACACCAAGGACGATGCCGAAATGCTGCGCAAGTACGACCCGCCGGGGCCCTGACAGTGAGTGCGCGTGAACGTCTAAGGCCGCAGACGTCGGGCTGGTCAGCGTTAGCATTGCTGCGAAAACGTGTGCCGAGGTGCCGCCACGCACAGTGTCCATTGGAGGCCCAAAGCGCACGTCTCACGGCCCGATCGCCGCGGGGCCGGTTTCGCCGGTTCGGATTCGGATGACGTCGTCGAGGGGGGTGACGAAGATTTTGCCGTCGCCGACGTCTCCGGCGCCGGCGCTGCGGGCGCCGCGGATGATGGCTTCGACGGTGGCGTCCACGAAGTTGTCGTTGACGGCGATCTCGACTTTGAGCTTGGGGATCATGCGTTCTTCGAGTTCTTGGCCGCGGTAGACCTCGACGACGCCGCGCTGGCGGCCGAAGCCGCTGGTCTCGCTGACGGTCATCAGGTAGACATCGGTCTCCGCCAGCGCGCGGCGGACGTCTTCGAGCTTTTCTGGGCGGATGATGGCGGTGATGAGTTTCATGGCGGGGCTCGGGGCGCGATCAACGGGCGGGAGGAAAATGGCAAATGAGCAAACTAGCAAATGGCAAATGAGAGGGGAGCGGGACCGGGGGGACGGCAGATGAAATGGCAAATGAGCAAATTGGCAAATGGCAAATAAGAGGGGAGCGAGTCAGAGGTCAAGCGATCAGCCTTGGGTTTCGATGCGGGCTTTGGCGTTGAGGTCGGAGAAGAGGGATTCGAGTTGGGTGCGGACGTTTTCTGGGGTGTGCTGGTTGTCGGTGAGGAAGCGGAAGCGGGTGCCGCGGACGGTGATGGGCGTGGGGGTGAGCGTGAGGGTGCTGACGGCGTTGCCGTCAACGCTGATGCGGCGGCAGAGCTCGCGCCAGCGGCGCTCGACCTGTTGCTCGCTGACGTGATCGAGGATGATCGTGAAGCGCTGAACGGAGGTGGGCGGCGCGTCGGCAGCGCGGGGCTCGGCCATGACGGCCGCGGCGGCGGCGACCGCCTCGCCGCCGGAGAGCACGTATGCACGCTCGCGATGCTGGCTCAGGTCCATGCCCAGCGTTTCTTCGTTTGGTGAGGCCCGCAGCGGCCAGATGAGGTTCACGACCGTGAGGATGCCGAGGGTCGCGACGCCGGCGAAGACGATCGTGACGCCGACGCCGGCGAGCTGCTGCCAGACGAGCTTCCAGTGGCCATCGACCACGCCGCCGGGCGTGCCGAGGGCAAGGTCCTTGATCGCCGGGTTGACCAGCGCGGTGGCAAAGACGCCGGTGAGCAGCGCGCCGATGGTGCCGCCGACGAAGTGGACGCCGACGACGTCCAGCGCGTCGTCGTAGCCGAGCTTGGGCTTGAACGAGACCGCGAGGTAGCAGACGCCGCCGCCGATGAGCCCGATGATCGCGGCGCCGGTGGGCGTCACAAACCCCGCGGCGGGCGTGATGGCGACGAGCCCGGCGACCGCACCCGACACCACGCCCAGCACCGTCGCCTGGCGCGAGCGGGTGAGTTCGACGAGCATCCAGCCGATGCCGGCGGTGGCGGCGGCCAGGTGCGTGTTGAGCATCGCGGTGCTGGCCAGGCCGCCGGCAGTCAGCGCGCTGCCGGCGTTGAAGCCGAACCAGCCGACCCAGAGCATGCCCGCGCCGACGACGGTGAACGGGAGGTTGTGCGGGGGCATGGGCTCGTGGCCGTAGCCGTGGCGCTTGCCGAGGTAGAGTGCGCAAACGAGGGCGGAGACGCCGGAGGAGATGTGGACGACGGTGCCGCCGGCGAAGTCCAGCGCGCCGAAGGTGGTGGCGATCCAGCCGCCGCCCCAGACCCAGTGGGCCAGCGGGGCGTAGACGATCAGCGACCACAGGGCGCTGAACGCGGCGAAGGGCGCGAAGCGGAACCGCTCAGCGAACGCGCCGCTGATGAGCGCGGGCGTGATGATCGCGAACGTGAGCTGGTACATGACAAAGAGCGCGTGCGGGATCGTTGGTGCGAGGGAAGCGGGCTGCGAGAGGTCGCGCAGGAACATCAGCGACAGCCCGCCCCAGAGCCCGCCCTGCGTGGGGCCGAAGGCGATGGAGTATCCGACGATGAACCACAGCACGCTGACGATCACTGCGCAGAAGAACGAGTGCATGAGCGTCGAGAGGATGTTTTTGCTGCGGACGAGGCCGCCATAGAACAGGGCGAGGCCGGGGATGGTCATGAAGAGGACCAGCGCGGTGCTGGTGAGCATCCAGGCGGTGTCGCCGGAGTTGGGTTGGGTGGGGGCCGGCGCGGCGGCGGTGGCGGTGGCAGCGGCTTCGTCGGCGAATGCCGAGGCGGCGGTTGCGAGGGTGAGCGCGAGGGCGACGGCCGCTCGATTCACACCATGCGGCGCGGCGCGGGGAACAACACGGAACAGACTGGCCATAACGAGACTCCACGTCCGCGTCGGCGCGGAGCCCGAGATATCCGCTGGCTCGAACACAGAGCGTCTTGGGATCGGGCGCGGAAGTATGGCAGAGCGGGCCGCGATGTGCAAGGCGGGCCACGGCGGCGACGACGTGCGGTTGGCTCGCCCGCCTTACACGAGACCAAAGGTGGCAACACCGCCCTAGGGCGAGATCTCGTCGCCCTAGGGCGAGGTCACGTCGCCACCGCGAGAACTCGGCGGTGGTGCGGACAACGGTGTGGGCTGCGGATGAGCATGTGAGCTCGATGTCTCGGGCGACGGCGGCACCGGTGGCGGCTCGGTCATCTTCCATGTCTGGCGGATCGCCGCGAGCACGCGCTGCATGGTCGCGGGTTCGATGCCGCGGCGTTCGAGGGCCAGGCGGGCGAGTGAGACGCCGGTTTCACCCTCGTCAAAGACGACGTGCGAGGCGCCGGCGGCGCGCAGGCCGTCGCCATCGGCGAGGTAGCGGGTTCGGACGATGACCTCGATCTTCTCGTTGAGTTCGCGCGCGTGCAGGACGAGCGTCGCGAGGCTCTCGACGGCGGGGAGCGTGACGATCAGGTGCGTGGCTCGCCCAATGCCGGCTTCTTGAAGGATCGCAGGTTGTGTCGCATCGCCATAGAGCGCGGCGCGGCCCGACTTGGCCAAGCTCTGCACGGTCGCGATGTTCATGTCGATGATGATCGTGTCCATGTGTGCGTCGCGGAGCATGGCATCGACCACGCGGCCGACGGGGCCGTAGCCGGCGATGATCGCCAGCGGGCGCTCTGAGGCGGCGACCGCCGCGGCGCCGGTGGCGTTGAGGCCCGCGGTGCGCCGGGCGTGGCGAGCGTTGAGGATGCTGTAGAGCCACGGCACGCGGCGCAGCGCGGCCTCGAAGGTGTCGATCGAGCGGAATAGCAGCGGGTTGATCGTGATCGAGACCATCGCGCTAGCGACGAGGATTTGCATCCCTGCCTCGGGCATGAGGTTGTGCTGGAGCGCCGCCTGGCCGACGATGAACGAGAACTCACCGATCTGCGCCAGGCCCAGCGCGACCGTCAGGCCCGTGCGAACCGGATAGCCGCAGAGCGCGACGATCGCCAGCGCGGCCAGCGGCTTGACGATCAGCACCACCAACAGGCCCGCTGCGACCAGCAACGGCTCGCGGATGAGGAACGCCGGGTCGAGCAACATGCCCACAGAGACAAAGAAGAGCACGGCGAAGGCGTGGCGCATGGGCAGCGCATCGGCTGCGGCTTGATGGCTGACTTTGGATTGCGCAACGACCATGCCCGCCAGGAACGCGCCCAGCGCGACCGAAGCGCCGAAGGCCGCGGCGGCGCCCACCGCGATCGCGACCGACAGCACCAGCACCGTGAGCGTGAAGAGCTCGCTGGAGCGCAGCTTCGCGACCATCGTCAGCAACCACGGCACCACCCGCGAGCCGACGACGAAGATGAGCACCACCATGACAACCAGCTTGAGCAGCGCGATGCTGATGGTGGCGAGACCCGAGCCGCCGGACGCGGCGCTGGCGCCCGACGCATCGACCGCAAAGAGCGGGATCAGCACCAGCAGGAGCACGGTCAGGATGTCCTCCACGATGAGCCAGCCCACCGCGACGTGCCCGTGACTGGTGTGCAGCATCGAGCGATCCATCAAGACCCGCAGCAGGACCACCGTGCTGGCCACCGCCATCGCCATGCCCAGAACGATGCCGCTCTTGAGCGTGAAGCCCATCGCCATGAAGATGAGCACGGCGGCGAGGGTCGCCAGAAGACTCTGCCCGATCGCGCCGGGGACAGCGACGTTCTTGACCGCCAGCAGGTCCTTCAAATGAAAGTGCAGCCCCACGCCGAACATGAGCAAGATGACGCCGATCTCGGCCAACTGCTGCGCGAGGCCCACATCGCCGGAGAAGCCCGGCGTGTACGGGCCGATCACCACGCCCGCCAGCAGATAGCCCACGATCGGCGAGAGCCGCAGCTTCTGCGAGATCAGCCCCAGCACCCACGCGGCGGCAAACGCGGCGGCGATGGTCGTCAGCAGCGGCAAGTTCGCGACCGACGCGGCGAGGGTGAGCATCGAGACGTTGAGAGTCATGCACGAGTATAAACGAGCGTGCGTGCGCTTGATGAGAGGCGCGGGCTCGGTGGCGATGCCGGACTCATGTTGATCCGCCGATACAAAGTTCTCGGAGACATTCCGGCACTCGTTGTGTCACCGCTGACCTCCGTGAGCCCTCATCGCGGCGATTGCGCCGTAGT
This sequence comes from Phycisphaerales bacterium, assembly GCA_022843565.1. GTDB lineage: Bacteria > Planctomycetota > Phycisphaerae > Phycisphaerales > UBA1924 > JACVCS01. Next base: position 8,730 of record JALHNK010000064.1, on the reverse strand, counting down.
GGTAGATGCTGCACGACGCTGTCCGCACTCGCGCGGCTGCTGGTCCGTCCGCGGCGATGGGCTTCAATCCGCTGTTTCGCCCTTGCCAAGCGCCGCGTGCTGGCTGGCGGCAAGCGGAGTCGACCGAGGCAGCCAGCAGTCGACATCGCGCCGGTACTGCTCATAGGGCTCGCCGAAACGTCGCACAAGATCGCGTTCTTCCCAGAGGCGGATGGCGTAGTTCCACACGACGAAGCCGCACAGGACGAACAGCAGCACACCGGGCGATCCCGCCCAGAGGGCGACGCCGGCGCCCTGCGCAAGGCCGCCGATGGCCATGGGGTTTCGAACCCAGCGGTATGGCCCGGCGATCACCAGCCGCACGGCGGGATCCAGCGGCAGTGGCGTGCCGCGGCCCACGATGGCCATCGTCCACGCGCTCCAAAGCCCAAGCGTGCTGGCGCCCGCGAAGACCGCGACGCCGGCGAGTTCAAGACCACGGGGCAGCATTGGCCGAACGTCAAGGCCCAGCCAGCTCTCGACGCGCACGATCAGCAGCGGCGCGACGACGAGCGTCAGCGTCCAGATGACCACGATCTGAACGAGCGTCTTGAGCACGCTCAGGCGGACAAGCCGACGATCGCGATCAGTCACTGCGCGGCTCATGCTCGGCGCTCCGCAATCGCGAACCACAGGACCAGCGGCGGCCCGAGCAAGGCCGGGGACATCAGCAGCGCGCCGAGCCACATCGCCGGATCAAGCACGACAAGCGATGTGGCGTAGAGAGCCGCGTACACGGCTGCGCCGGCGTGCACAGCCGCGGCGACGATTGTCCAACTCGCGCGCTTCGCGAGGCCGATGGCCGTGAGGGTCGATGCGGTGAAATACACCAGCAGGTCAGGCGCGGCAAACGCGATGATGACGGCCTTCGGAGCCCCGGCGGGCACGAACCGCGACTGAGCCGCGGGGTCGGCAAACAGCCACACCCAATACACCAGCAGCATCGCGGACTGAAACATGCAATACGCGATTGCGAGCTTGCGTAGGCCGGCCTTCGTGTCGCGAATCGACGCCATTTGCGGAGTGTACGACGGGGACGGGCTGTGGCGAGAGCCAGACGCACGTGGGTGGTCGGCGCGCCTGTGTCGTCCGAACGGCTGGCTGCGGCGTGGCGTCTGGGGATCGGGCGGCAAAGTATGGCAGAAGAGGACGCGACTTCGAGGCGGGCTCGGGCGTGTTCGCGGTGGGGCACCCGTCTGCGTTGCCCGCTGGATCAACACGCGGGGCGAACGCGCGCCGCGGTGCATCGCTGCGCGATACACTCGGCCATGCTGAAATCCTCGCTGTGCATTCTGCTGGCCGCGTGCGCACTCTTGCTTGGTCCGGAGACGATTGCGGTTGCGATTGAGCCCCCGGCAACTTCTTCCCCCGCCCCAGCCGCGTCCCCGCCCCTGTCGCTTGAGTCGCTGTACATCTCTCGCCGGCGCGCCCTGCTGATCGGCGTCGGACAGGCCAACTACAAGGGGATCGTGCAGACGCCCCTTCCGCAGTGCGTCATTGACGCCAAGACCCTGGCCGCCACGCTCGGCCCACGCGGGTACAAGTGCGAGATCGTCGCCGATGGTGAAACGTCAGAGCCCACGGCGGCGAACATCCGCGCGCAGGTCGCCGCCGCCTGCAGCGCCGCCCGCGAGCAGGACACCCTTCTGATCTACATCTCCACCCACGGCGACATGATCGACGGCAAGAGCGTCATCATCGCCAAGGACGACGCGGTCGAGATCGACGGCATCAAGAAGCACTTGGCCGAGTCCAAGGCCGCGGTCAAGATCCTTATGCTTGACTGCTGCCGCAATAACAAGGGCTTTGAACGCACGGCGACCGAAGTCCGCGACGTGCACTGCATCATGGCCTGCCGCCCCGACCAACTCTCGCAGGTCGGCCAGAGCGGCATGAGCGTGTTCACCGAAGCCCTCGTCGACGCGCTGGTCGAATGCCGCGCCGACCGCGTGAAGGACGGCAAGATCGAACTCGACGAACTGATGTACTTCCTGGAGCGCCAGGTCCCGGCGCGGGCCGCTGCGGTGGACAAGGAAAAACCGCAGAACCCGACGCGCACCGTCGTGGATCCCAAGGCCGTCACACCCGTATTCGCCTCGTGCACGATCAACGATCAACTCACATTCGGGCCCGACGCCTTCAAGGACGTTGCCCCCGCGCCAGCCCGCACGGATCTCGCGCTGGCGGACCTCACGTTCCTGCACGTGCAGCGCGGCATGACACTGACGGAGGTGACCGAGTCGCTGGCCAAACGCGGCAGTGGCACGTGGACAACGGCGCCCACGTTTGATGACAAGGGCGTTGGCGTGGGCATCCTCAATGGCAAGCCCAGCGCCAAGGACGTGCTGGTGGTCCGTTTCGTGGACAGGAAAGTCTCGCTGGCGCACGTGCTGTACACCAGTTTGTGCGAGGAGCCGTACAGCGAGCTCCGCACGCGCGCCGCGATCGAGCGGCTGGTCGGTAAGAGTGGGACAGGCAAAGGCGGGGAAGGCGGCGGCACCGGGGACAAGCCCGACACCAAGAAGAGCACCGGCGCGTTCGCCGAGGGTTCACTCGCCGCGCTGGAGGTCCCGCTCAAGGGCCTCTCACCCTCGGAGATCGTCAAGAAACTCGGCTGCCCCGACTCGGCTCTTTTGCCCACGGGCCAGTTCTCCGGCGAGCTCGGCGAACTCCGCTACCCGAACACCCCGCGCCCGGCCCAGATGCTGGTCATCCGCGTCAAGAGCGGTGTGTTCGACTCGGTGGACATCGCGGTCATGGAGTGAGCCCGGGGATCGGGCGGGCAAAGCATGACACAGGAGCGACCACCCGTCAACGCCGCAGGTACTCGTGGCGCGCCCAGCCTTCGTAGATGCAGAGCAGGATGATGGACTTGACCATTTCGGAGCGGCGCTGCCCTGCAAACTTCCACGTGTCCGAGATGGGGATCGCGCCCGCGATCGCCGCGGGCGTTGTAAAATGACGGTTATGAAGACGTACCCGTGTCCGTACCTGCCCGCGACGCCGGAGCAGGCGGCGCTCCTGGCGCCGCTGGTTGATCAGCTGCTCACGCCGGTCACGAGCCCGTTTGGCGCGGCGCAGTTGCCGTTGATCAAGGAGACATCGGCGGAGTTCGTCGCGCTCAAGACCGAGCGGCATCCGCTCCTTCTCGGGCTGGACCCGTCGAACGTCGCGCTCGCGGCGGTGATCAGCCTCGCTACGCCGGCGCAGATCGCGTCGAAGTTCGGCTCGCTGGACGAGGCCCTCGTCGTGGGCAACAAGATCCAGAACGGCGCGGCGTTGCTGTACGGACTGGGCACATCGGCGATGCGGTATCGCGACGCTGCGGCGGCCGAGGCGTTGGTCCGGTTCTCGCCGCGGATGAGCATCAACTTCCAGTTCACCCACTGGATGATCGAGGTCATCGAGCCGGCGCGGATGGACGCGATCATGCTGGAGATCACGACGGCGTGGACGAACCCGCGAGACGCGATGACCTGGGTCTTGCTTGAGTATCACCGCCAATGGTCGGCGCCGCTGTCGCAGCGACTCATCGACGTCGTCAAGACCCACGGCACCGACGCGCGGACCGCGGTGTGGAGCTGGCGCGGCAACGGCTACGCCGAGAACATGCACCCGTCGCTGCTGGCCCCGGCGATCGAGGCGCTCAAGCCGCACGTGAAGACGCAGCCGAACGCCAAGCGGTGGATGACGAAGCTGAAGAAGCGGTTGAAGGGTGGGTAGACGAGGCGGGGGCGCGCGACCAGCGCGACGGCTGATCACGCATGACACCGGAGCGACCAACGTTCAGCGCCGCAGGTACTCGTGGCGAGCAAAGCCTTCGTAGACGCAGAGCAGGATGATGGACTTGACGCTTGCGGCGCGACGCTGCGCGGCATACTCCCAGGTGTCGCTGATCGGAATCTCGGCAGCAAACCGTTCGACGAAGGCGGTGATGACGGGCGTCGCTTCCGCGATGAACTCGTCACGCGACGTCGGCATCGGCTTGCGCTTGAGCCGCACCTGTCCCAGCTCCTTGAAGAATGCGTCGTACGTCTCGTCGGAGTCAGCGGCATCCTCGCACAGGGACGCCACTGCGTGCGCGAGCGCCGTGAAGCCGTCGGCGTCCATCGCCAGTGGGTTGGCACCGGCGCGGAGCAGGGCTTCCGTCTTCACATCGATTTCGACGCCGGCACCGTCGGCGGCATGGAAGAGCAACGGCCGTTCCACGCTCGTGCATGAATCGCCGCCGCAACGGCACTCGCGACACGATGCGTTCGCGTCCGCATCGAGTTCGCAGAGCACACGCACTTCCAATCCGGTGCCCGATTGAATGGCCTGCGCGAGGGGCGTCTGGCCGGCGTTGGTCCTGTGCTCGATGTTCACGCCAATGTCTCTGAGGTAGCCCAGCGTGTCACGCACGGACTCCTCGGCATTGGCTTCGAAGTTGACATCAATCGCGGCGTGGAACGCGTTGTAGCCGAGCTCCGTCACGGCGTGCGGGTCGGCCCCGGAGGCAACAAGCAGCCGCATCACCGCGGGGTGTCGATTCGAGCCGACGGCGCTCATGAAGACGGTGTAGCCGCGATCGTGCGTGCCGTTGACGTTTGCGCCAGCTTCGATCAGTGCCCGGATTCGCGGGAGTGCCTCTTCGCCATCGTTGACAGCATCCAGCAGCGGCGACCATCCATACTCATCGGTGTCTTCCAACGGCACACCGGCGCTGATCAACGTCCGGATGACATCGACGCAGTCGGCTCCGTACATCGCAGTGCGTTTTGAGTTGTCTCGCGCCGCGGGGTCGGCTCCGGCCTCCAGCAGCAGTCGAACGCACTCAGCGTTTCCCGATCTGGCGGCGCGGAACAGCGGGATGTAGCGGGACATCGGGGCCGACGAGTCTCGCTCCAAGGACTCCTCGTCAAACTTCTTGTTCCACGCTTCACTCGCCGCGCGGTCTTCGTCCGATCTCGGCCCCAAAAGATCGCGGCGATGCTTGCGAAACTCGGCCATGTCTTCGATCGATCTCCGTGCCTCTTCTCGTGCTTTGGCCTGATCCCAATAACCCCTCGGGTTCACTCCATAATCAAGCAAGACTCGGACCCGTTCCGGGTCTCCCGCCGCGGCGTCACAGATCAGTCGGTTCGCGTCTTCGGGGTCTGACGGCAGCTTGCAGCCCGCTTCAAGCACGAACCGCAGTCGCGCGGCATCGCCGCCCGGCTCCCACCGGTGGTTGATGTAGGTCTGGCACGCAAAGGTCACAGCAGAGCGGCCGTCGATCTCCACCGTCGGATCGGCTCCCAGTTCCAAGAGCACTTTGAGCGTCTCCACGCTCGCACCATCGAGTGATCGGGCGGCCACCATGAACGGCGTCGCCGTGATGTCAAACTCGCATGGGTGCCGGTCGACGGAGTGGATCGCGTTGATCGGCGCACCCGCCGCGACGAGCCGGCGGATTTCCGCGGAGTCACCCAGGCGCGCCGCCCGATGCAGTGGCGGCTCGCCGTGAGCCCCCGGCGGATTGTCCGTGTTCGGATGTGATGAGTCCGGCATTCGTAAAGGTATGTCATGGTGACCACGGATCGGGCATGCTGTGCCCCTGCCCATTCTCGCGTATGATGCCCGCATGAGTGGATCGAAGGTGCTGTTGCTGCCGGGGCAGGGGGCGCAGGTTGTTGGCATGGCCAAGGCCTGGGTTGAGGCTTCGCCCGAGGCGCGGGCGGTGTTTGCCGAGGCCGACGCGGCTTTGACGGGGCATCTTCCGGCGTTGCCGGGCACGGGGGGAACCGTGGGGGCGGCGGCGGTGAGTGAGCGTGAGGCGACGCTGAGCGAGCTGTGTTTCAACGGGCCGGCCGAGCTCTTGAACCGCACGGATGTGAGCCAGCCGGCGATTTACGCCGCGGGGGTGGCGTGTTGGCGGGGGCTGCTGGCCAAGTGGGGCATGGGGCAGAATGCCGGGATCAGCGAGGCGGGCGTGGTGGCCACGGCGGGGCTCTCGCTGGGTGAGTACACCGCGCTGCACATCGCCGGTGCGTTTTCGTTTGCCGATGGGCTGCGGCTGGTGGCGCTGCGCGGGCGGGCGATGCAGGACGCGGCGGAGGCGAGTGTTGGCGGCATGGTGGCGCTCATTGGCGCTGACGAGGCGCAGGCGCAGCAGGTGTGCGATGAAACGCTCGCGGCGGGCGTGAGCGCTGGCGTGACCGGCGAGGTGCTGGTCTGCGCGAACTTCAATGCGCCGGGGCAGATCGTGATCTCTGGCAGCAAGAGCGCATGCGACCGAGCCGCGGCGGCCGATGGGCCGGCGGCGAAGCTTGGTCTGCGGGCGACGGCGCTCACGGTGGCCGGGGCGTTTCACTCGCCGCTGATGGCGCCCGCGGCCGAGCGCTTGCGGGCGGCGCTGGAGACGACGAACATTCAGGCCCCGCGATGCACGGTGATCGCCAACGTGACGGCCAAGCCGCACGAGGCCGATCCGCACAGCATCCGGCGTATGCTGGTGCTGCAACTGACCTCGCCGGTGCGGTGGGCCCAGAGCGCGGCCCTGCTGGCAAGTACGTACAACGCTGCGGGCGGCACGCCCGCGGAGTTCCATGAGCTGGCCCCCGGCAAGACGCTGATGGGCCTGATGCGCAGGATCGACAAAGCAACCAAGGTGACCAGCCACGACGAACCCTCGGGACCATGAGCCATGATGAACCCTCTGAAGAATGAAGTTGCGTTCTACGCCCCGCGCGGCACGCGGATGCTGACCGTCGCCCGCGTCGCGGTGTGCGTGCTGGCGCTCAGTACGCTTTTGAGTGCCGGCTGCAAGAAGCCGCCGCCCCCGCCGCCGCCGCCACCGCCGCCGCCGCCGGTGGTGATCCCCAACGTGGACTTTGACTCGGTGATCACCGAGTTGAAGCCCGACGCTCGCGTGAGCGTGGCCTCGGGGATCGAGATCACCGATGCCGCGTTCGCGAAGATCGCGGTGCGGCTGGCCGATGCCTTCGCCAAGGGCGATGAGGCGGCTCTGAAGGAACTGCTGAGCCGACGGGCTCAGGGTGTTGTCGAGGAGCTCAAGGTCGGTGGGCAGTGGGGCGAGTTCATCAAGAACATCGAGTCGGTCCGCATCGTCTACGCGAGCCGCCCGGCGGTGCTGACGGATCTGGAGAAGACCAAGGCGATCGAAGAGATCATCGCGAGCAACCGGGCCGCGGCGGACCGGCTGTACGAGTCGTATCTGGCGCGCGGTCTGGAGCGCGGCGACGCCCGCGCCACCGCCGATGACCAGCTCCGCAAGATGAATGAAAAGGTCGCGAACCTGAAGTTCGAATCGGCCTCGGTCCTCACCGAAGCGCCAGAAATGGTGCTGCTGCTGGCGCTGCAGGATCCCAGCGGGTCCGTGCTGCTGGGCTGGACCGGCTCACGCGTCGGCGAGAAGTGGGTGCTGAACAACTCATCGACGACCAATCTCGTGCGGAGCAAGGCCAAGGACTGGGACGGCATCGGCATGCTCGGCTTCTCGCTGGGCACCGGGCGCGCGGCGCCGGATCCCAAGACAGTCTCCGAGGGCGGCGCGTCAGGCGGGCCGGGCAGCCCCGGCACACCCGGCACACCGAATACGCCCGCGGCTCCGAGCGCGCCGTCGATGCCCAGCAGCCCCGAAGGCCCGATCAAGCGCACGCCCGGCGGGCCGATCAAGATCCCCACCTCGCCGTCGCCGACGTGAGAATTGGGCACTGGGCATCAGGCACTGGGCACTGGCTCCGCTGCTCAGCACTCAGCAGCACTCGGCCCTCGGCCCTGATCCCTCGACCCCCACCTTCAAGGAGTTCCGTTGACTGAAGCTGCAAACACCAAACGCGTCGCGGTTGTCACTGGGGCATCACGCGGCATCGGGCGAGCCATCGCCACCCGCCTGGCGCGAGATGGCCGTCATGTCGTGCTCATCGCGCGGAGCGAGGGGCCGCTGAACGATGTGAAGGCTCAGATCGAGATCAATGGCGGCAGCGCCAGCGTTGTTGCCGCGGACATCGCCGACGCGACGGCGTTCGCGAAGGTGATCGACGACATTGCCACGGCTCACGGGCGTTTGGACATCCTGGTGAACAACGCGGGCATCACGCGCGACGGGCTGGCCCTGCGGATGAGCGATGACGATTGGAACGTGGTCATTCAGACGAACCTGACCAGCGCGTTCGTCGCGATTCGGGCCGCGGCGCGGAGCATGATGCGCGGCAAGTTCGGGCGCATCGTCAACATCGCCAGCACCAGCGGCGTGGTGGGCAACGCGGGGCAGGCAAACTACGCCGCGGCGAAGGCTGGCCTCATCGGGCTCAGCAAGTCGATCGCCAAGGAACTGGGCGGCAAGAACATCACCTGCAACGTCGTCGCGCCCGGGTTCATCGAGACGGACATGACCGCGAATCTGCCCGCGGAGATCAAAGAGGGCATCACCAAGCTCATGGCGATCAAACGCCTGGGCAACGTCGATGACATCGCAGCGACGGTCGCGTATGTCAGCAGCGACGAGGCGGGATTCCTCACCGGTCAGACGATCTGCGTCGATGGCGGATTGACGATGTGTTGAGGGGGAAGGCACTGGGCACTGGGCACGGGGCATCGGGCATCGGGCATCGGGCATCGGGCATCGGGCATCGGGCATCGGGCATCGGGCATCGGGCATCGGGCATCGGGCATCGGGCATCGGGCATCGGGCATCGGGCATCGGGCATC
>JALHNK010000063.1 GCA_022843565.1 Phycisphaerales bacterium | reverse complement strand
GAGGTGGAGCGGGGGGTGGGGGGTTGGGTGGTGAGGTGATCGAGCATGGGAGAAGCGGCTCGTATACTCGGATTCAGGTTGGCGTGCCGGTCGATTGTGCGGTGATTCCGCAGATCTGCCGGTGCCGCGTGCCACTGATCCGGCTTGGCGGATCAGTGTGCCTTGAGTTCCGGTTGTCCAAGAGCACTGAACGCAGAGCCGTTCAGTGGCACGTGAAAGACACGCCGCGTTGATGGATCATCGTCAACCCACTCTCAAGAGCGAAGCCACCGCACCATGAGCGATTCGAACCCAGCCGCCGCCACGCCCTCACCCTACGACACCTACACCAGCCCGCTGGCGAGTCGCAATGCCAGCAAGCAGATGCTGGAGTTGTGGTCACCCAGGCACAAGTTCAACACCTGGCGGCGGATCTGGCTGGCGGTGGCTGAGGCGCAGTGCGAGATGACGAACCCGCCGCTGGACTCAAAGGGAGCCCCGAGCGCAAGCTCGGGGTCCGGCCCAACGACCAAGCCCCTGGTCACGCGCGAGCAGGTCGAGGAGTTGCGGGCCGTGGTTCAGCGCCCCGGCGGCATCACCGACGACGAGATCCGCGCGGCCGAGCGCTACGAACGCGAGCTCCGCCACGACGTCATGGCCCACGTCCACGCGCTGGGCGACTCGTGCCCGAAGGCCAAGGGGATCATCCATCTGGGGATGACGAGTCAGGATGTGGTGTGTAATGCGGACTTGATCGTGCTGCACCAAGCGTCAGGCTTGATTCGCACCAAGATCGCTCGTGCGATGTTGTCGCTCGGTGATGTCGCACTTCGCTGGCGTGATGTTCCCACCTTGGGCTTCACGCATTATCAGCCAGCGCAGCCGGTGACTGTGGGACGACGGGCTGCGCACTGGGCATCTGACCTGGACATCGTGCTGGTCCGCGTCGGAGCACACCGCCTCCATGTGCATTCAGGCTTCAATGATCCGGGCATCCTCGAACTTCGTCGTGTGAAAGGCGCTACCGGCACACAAGCCGCGTTTCTAGCTCTCGGCTTCCAAGAGAGTGATACCTGGTTCGAGTTTAATGACGCGTTTGATTCTGGACTGGTCGCACACATTGTCAGCGGGGCAACGGCAATTCGTAATACTTGGTCGAATATTATTGAGAACTACGTAAGCGAAAGTGATCGCGAGTCGACCCGGGAAGGTGCTTCAAGTTTCTGGCTGAACTCCTCGGACCGGATCACCGGTCAAACCTACCCCCGCGTCATCGACACCTTCATCCTCGCCGACCTCGCGTCCACCGCGTCGGTCCTCCACAAGATCGCCACCGACATCCGCCTGCTCTGCAACCGCAAGGAAATCGACGAGCCCTTTGAGGACAAGCAGATTGGCTCGTCGGCGATGCCGTATAAGCGGAATCCGATGCGGTGCGAGCGTATCTGCGGGCTCACGCGGTTTGTGATGAACTTGGTGGGCAACGCGTACGACACCGCCGCGACGCAGTGGCTGGAGCGGACGCTGGATGACAGCAGCAACCGGCGGCTCTCACTCCCTGAGGCGTTCCTCGCGCTGGATGGCGCGCTGGACCTGATGCACAACGTCGCCAGCGGGCTGATCGTCCACGAGGCGATGGTGCGCAAGAACCTGATGGCCGAGTTGCCGTTCATGGCCACCGAGAACATCCTGATGGCGTGCGTGAAGCTCGGAGCGGATCGCCAGGAGTATCACGAGGTGATCCGCCAGCACGCGCAGGCCGCGGGGATGCGCGTCAAGAGCGAGGGCCTCGACAACGACTTGCTGGAACGCGTGAAAGCGGATGCGCACTTCCAATCCACAGCCCGCGGCGGCAAGCTCAGCGCCGAACTGGACTGGCACGGCGTCATGGACCCGATGAACTACATCGGCCGCAGCGTCGATCAGACCGAGCGGTTCATCAAGGAAGTGGTGGAGCCATTGCGAGAGCAATACGGCGATCGGATCGCGGCGATGGACGAGAGCGGGCCGCGGGTGTGAGAAGTCGCGAGACGCGAGACGCGAGACGCGAGACGCGAGTCGCCAGTGGGAAGGCCAGAGAGCGACTGCGGCTCATCTTCGCCCTCCCCCGGTTCCTACCGGGGGAGGTGCCGCGCCTCGCGGCGGAGGGGGCGGGGCTTCGGTTTGTTCGTTGTCACAGCAATCGCCGGGATTCTGAGCCCCCTCTGGCTCGCGGACTCGCCATCTCCCCCGGTAGGACCGGGGGAGAGTGGGACGCGGGGGCGAGTGAAGCTTTCCGCTCGCGACTCGGAACTCGCGACTCGCGACTCGCGACTCCGCCCCGCGGTCACACCCGCCGATACATCTGCACCTGTTCCCACATCGTGCCGTCGTCGTGGATGAGGCCGTCGGGGCGGCGGCCGCATTCGATGAAGCCGAGGTTGCGGTAGAGCTTCAGCCCCGGCTCGTTCGCGGCGTATACGTCCAGCGTGATGAGCTTGAGATCCGGCTGCGCCTCAGCCCACTGCACGCAGGCGGTAAGCAGCGCGGTGCCGACGGCACGCGAGCGGTAACGCGTGATCACGCTCATGCCCAGTTCGACGCTGTGGCGGAGTTTGCGGCGCGTGGTGTTCTGCTTGAGGACGGTGATGGCGATCGGCAGTTCAAGCGGGTCTGCCGCATCCAGCGCGATCAGCATGAGCTGGCGCGGGTGCGTGTTCATGCCGTGGATGAACTCTTCCTCCTGCGCGAGCGTCAGTGAGAACTCGTCGAGCTTCGTGAGCGTGTATTCGCTGGTGCTGAACGCGTCGCGAGCCGCGGCCAGGACGCTCGCGGCCTCGTCGAGTCGTGGAGACCGCACGACGCAGCGCCCGTTGGGCTTCATCGGGAACGTGATGGGTGCGAGGATCGCCATCAATGGTCGCGGCTACTTCTTCGGCATCACGCCGGATCGGTCAAGGAAGGCACCGATCGTCGCGTCGTACTGCTCGAAGTTGGTGGGGATGTTCAGGTGCGCGCCGCTGGGGTCTTCGAAGTAGCTCCCGTCTTTCGCCAGAGCCGCGAGCTCGCGAGCGTGAGCCACGGGGATGACCTCGTCGTTGGTGCCGTGGATGATCAGTGAGGGGCCTGCGAAGGACTCGATGAAGCGATCGTTGCGGAGCGGGTGAGAGCAGATGAACTGCGGCACCCAGTATCGCGCCGTGAAGCTGGCGATGCTGGTGAACGTGGACTCCAGCACCACGCCCCGGGGCGGTCGCAGCGCCGCAAGCTCGGACGCGAAACCAGCACCGAGCGAGCGCCCGTGATACACGGTGCGCGACAGATCCAAGCGAGGGTCGGCGTTCAAGTGGTCGTGAAGGGCGACGAGGTCGCGGGTGATGCCGTCTTGCGAGGGCGTGCCGGGCACGGGGCCGTAGCCGCGGAACTCTGGGATCACGATCGCGAAGCGGCGGTTCTTGTAGGGTTCGACCTGCGGCGCGGATTTGAAGTGCTCGATCTGCTCGCCGTTGCCGTGGATGAGGAATGCGACGGGCAGACGCTCGGCGGGCTTCGTCGGTGACGTGCGCGAGCCACTGATCGGCAGCCAGAGGATCGCGCGGATGGGCTGGCCATCGGGCGATGTGAACTCGATGAGGCTCTCGCCGGGGCCGAGCTGTTGCTGCTCGGGCGATGGCGGTGAGATCATGTCGCGCGGGAAGATGAGGCGGTCTTGGATGCTGTACACCGCGACACACCAGAGCGTGTAGCCGATGATCAGCAGCCCGAGGAGTCGGAGCCCAAGCCGCGCGGCGGGATTCTTCGGCATGATCGACATGGCCAGAGGATAACCGAGTCAGTTGCCGGCCAGCGCCGCCAGCGTGCGATTCCAGCGGTTGACGAGCAGGCGCGCCGTCTCGCCCGGAGCGCCGCCAGCAATCTCGCGCCCCTCGATGCGAACGACCGGCAACACGCCCCAGGAGCTGTTCAGCAGCATGACTTCATCGGCCTCCAGCACATCGGCGATCGTGACCATGCGCTTGTGCGTGAGCATGCCTTCGCCAGCGAGCTCGTTGATCGCCCAAGAGCGCGTGATCCCCGGAAGGGCTGCGCTCGGAAGAACGATGGCGCGCGACGCCTCGGCACCGGGGGATGTCGATGTGCTCTGTGACGCGACCTGGGCTTCCTCGCCGCGGCAGATGGGCACGATGCACTCGTCGTCTTTGATCAGCATGACGCTTGAGACGCACCCGCCGACGAGGTGATTGGTGACGCTGAAGATGAGGGCCTCATCGCCGGAGCGCTGGGCCGCGAGGCCGAGCTCTCGCAACCGCCACCAGTAGTTGAGCGTCTTGTGGGCTTCGCAGGGGTTGAAGGGGTTGGCCTTCGCGTCGCTGATCATGACGCCGACGCCGGCCTCGATCATCGCGGGCGGGTACTCCGTCGCAGGCACGGCGCTGATCAGCACGGTGCCCTGCGGGCGGGCGGGGGTTGTCGGGGCGGTCGCTTCGCCGGAGGATGAAGCCGCGTTGGCGGTTGAGCGCGCGGCGCGAAGGAGGTTCAGATCACCACCGGTGATCGTGATTCTCACGCGAGCCCGCGGCAGCGCCGCCCGCACAATCGTGTCCATCGTGGCTTCGTGCAGCGCATCGACATTCAGCCCCGCACTCAGGCCCAGCTCGCGGGCGCTCTGGGCCAATCGGTTGAGATGCTCCTCGAGCATCATCGCCCACGCGCCGGTGTGCGGGTGCGTCGGTGCGGCGGCGGATGCGCCAGCCGCGGCGCTGGCGGCGGTTGACGGCCTGGAGCCGCAGCCGCCCAGGAGGGTCTCGAAGAGACCGACGCCGTGCTGAATGCCGGCGTCGAGCGCCGACACTCGGGCATCGGCGGGGTCGATGAACTGGCCGTTGAGGAAGGCGATCGCCATGCGGGCGGAGCATACGCGCGTGGCGGGGGCGGGCCGACCCGTCGCGAAGGCGTACGATTCGGCGATGGGTGATGGTGGTGCTTCCAACTCGAGTGCCGGGGCCGCCCGCGAGGCGGATCTGCCGGGGTTCCTCGTCAGCGTCAGCGGCGGGTCGGCGACCTCTGACCACGCCGCGGGCGGAGCGGACTCGGGCTGGGATTCGGTCCGAGCCGACGGCGCGGCGGATCATGCCGGCGCGGGCGCGACCGGGCGCACAGGTGGGGCTCGGGTTGTTGGAATGAGCGCGGGCGGGCGATCGTGGCTGTTCTGGCCGGTCGCGGCGCTGGCGTTCATCGCGATCCTGCTCATCGGGCTGCTGGTGCTGTTGATCGTCATCCCGCTGGCGGTGTTGATCTTAATTTTACGGCTGATTGGGCGGGTGATTCGGCGTGTCGTTGGGTCTAGATCGCGCTCGGCGTCGCCAGCGGCCAATGTGCGACACGATGACCTCCGCCGAAATGTCCGAGTCATCAGCCGCGATCCGCGCGCCGATGAGTGATCCTGTTCATGCGTACGGGTTTTCCCGCGCCAGATGGCATATTCGCAATGTGTACGGTATGCTTGTGAATCTCCACCCCATTGGGCGGGAGGTCACATACGATTGTGCCGGAGGTTTTCCGTTCCATGAGATCCGCTGGCGAGAAGATTCTGAACGCGGCACCCGGCCTCGCGGTCGAGGTGATCGATGCGACCGGCCGCTTGAGCGAGGCTGATCGCGCCTGGTTGCGGGAGCGCGTGGGGGACGCGGCGGGGGTTTTGCGATGCCGCGGGCAGTTGGCGGTCCGGGTGATTGACGATGCGGAGATGAGCGCGGCCCACGAGCAGTTCTGCGGCATCAGTGGAACCACTGATGTGCTGACGTTCGACCTGGGGGTGGATGAGGAGCTGGCGGGGGAGCAACCCGATGGCGTCCGCGTGATCGACGCGGATCTGCTGGCGTGCATTGATGAGGCGACGCGCCAGGCCGCCGACCGGGGGCTCAGCGTGCGCGAGGAACTGCTGCTCTACACGCTCCACGGCGTGCTTCATTGCCTGGGGTATGACGATCACGATGACGAGGCGTTCAAGGCGATGCACGCGCGCGAGGATGAGGTGCTGCGGGCGATTGGACTTCGGGCGATTTTCAGCGCCGGCGCGCCCGTGAGCGACGGCGGCGGGGCGATGGACAATCCTGCGTCGCGCGGGCGGGCGGGTGATGTGGGGAGCAGGGATTGATGGTTGGTGTGATCTGGATTTTCGTTGGATTGGTCGCGTTGAGCGCGCTGCTGAGTACGCTGAAGCAGGCGGTGAGCGGTGCCCCGCGCGTCGCGGTCGAGGATCTGCTGAGCAAGCGCAGCACCCCGGCGCACGAACGCCGCGTGCGGCGGATCCTGGACGACGCCGAGAGCCATGTCCGCTCACTGGGCCTCGCGAAACTGGTGTGTGACCTCGGCGCGGTGGTGGCGCTGATCGATTACATCGCGGCGTGGCGTCGCGAGGGCCAGACGATCGTCGCAACGGGCCCGGACCTGGTGGACGCGCTGATGGGCGTGGGGATCGGCGCCGTGGTGCTGTGGGTCTTTGGCGTCGTGGTGCCGATGAGCATCGCCAGCCACGCCGGGGCACGCGTGGTGTACTCGCGATCGCTGATCCTGCGGACGCTGGACATTCTCTTGCGGCCGGTCCGGAGCGTGGGCAGCTTTAGCGATGAGGTCGTGCGTCGGTTGGTCGGCGTGCGCCCGAAGGATTCGCAGGAGCAGGTGGAAGCGGAACTGCTGAGCGTGATCGAGGAGGGGGAGGCGACCGGCGCGATCGGCGAGCAGGAACGCGAGATGCTGGAGGCGGCGGTGAAGTTCGGCGATCTGACGGTTGAGCAGATCATGACGCCGCGGACCGAGATCGAGGCGATGCAGCTCACCAACGACCTTGGGGCGGTGATCCGGATGATGCGGGAGCTTGGGCACTCGCGCATCCCGGTGTACGACGAATCGCTGGACAACATCCTCGGGCTGTTCTACTTGAAGGACCTGATGCACTGGCTGGGCGATGGGCCTCGCGCTGGCAAGGCGTTTGATATCAAGTCGATTCTGCGGCCGGCCCACTTTGTTCCCGAGACCAAAACGGTGCGTGAGCTGCTGAACGAGCTCACCGAGCGCAAGGTTCATATCGCGATGGTGGCCGACGAGTACGGCGGCACCGCCGGTCTGGTGACGATCGAGGACATCATCGAGGAAGTCTTCGGCGAGATCCGCGACGAGTACGAGCCGACAACGCCCGAGACGCCCGACGTGGTGCTGCGCATCGACAAGCGCGATGCTGATATTGATGGGGCCGCCCGCATCGCGGACGTGAACGATCATCTCGAGTCACTGGGCGTGCAGATCCCCGTGAGCGAGGAGTACGACACCGTCGGCGGGTTCGTGACGACGACGCTGGGGCGGATCCCCAACTCCGGCGAATCGTTCGCGGTGGACAGCATGACGTTCACGATCGTCGAGGCCAAGCCGACAAAGGTCGTGCGCGTCCACATGAGCGTGCGGGCCGACGAGTCCTCGGCGGTCGAGACCAGCCCGCGCGACGAACGCGTGGATTGACGCCGCGAGTCGGCGCGCAGGGGCAAGGCGTGCCGACGGGCGGTGCCCGCTCCGGAGCCCTCAGCGCCTCGCGTCCGCGAGCTTCGGGTCGATGCGGCATTCGGTTGCAGTGCCGCGGTCTTCAGGCCGATAACCTTGACTATGGACGCGCGCGGGGCGATAGATCGATCGATCGGCGGGCGGCTCGGTCGCTCGGCGTTCGCGCTGCCGCTGGCGATCTCGCTGGCGGCCCACGCCGTCATCGGCGTCGCGTGGTGGGGCGGGTTTCCATTGAGCGGGCTTGGGTTGTCACGCGCAGAGGGCGGGACATCGGTCGGTGCGCCAAAGGCGTGGAGCGCCGTGGTGATGCTCGACGCACAAGCGGCCTTGCCAGCGAGTCCGCCTGCGACGCGCCCGCCCGTCGTGAAGCCCGATCGTGCGGCGTCTCCGGCGATCAAGCAGGCGGCGAGGCCCGCGGCTGATCTCAACGTCGCCACCGGCGACGCGCACGCCAGCACCGCGCCCGGCGCGCCGGTGACCGCAGCGCCAACTGCTCAGCAACGTATCGAAGGCGTAGGTGATGCAGGCCCCGCCGCGCCGGCGCGGACAGATGCCGGCGACGCCGGGCCGAGCCTGACGTTCGCGGGCCTGAGCGCCGACGCGGCGCGAGCATCGTCGGTCGTCTATGTCGTGGATGCCAGCGCGCCGATGGTCAGCACGCTGCCCTGGGTGCTGGGCGAGGTGGAGCGATCCGTCGCGGGCCTCCTACCGACCCAGCGGTTCAACGTCGTGCTCTTCGGCGAGCGGAGCGCCGGCGATGCCGGTGCGCGGCTGTTTGCCCCGGGCCTCGTCGATGCCACGAGCCGCCAGCGGACGAGGCTCGCGGAGTATCTTCGAGCCGCCGAGGCCTCGGGCCGATCGACGCCGATCGCGGGCTTGCGCGAGGCGATGAAGCTGAAGCCGCGCGTGGTGTTCGTGCTGGCCCGCGCGATCGCTCGCACGCAAGGCGCAACCTGGGACCGCGGCAACGACGCGATCATGAGCGAGCTGGAAACACTGAACCCGATCAACCCGGCCACGGGGCGCCGCGCGACGGTGATCAAGGTGATCCAGTTTCTGGACGCGGACCCGACGGGCCTGCTGCCGCGGATCGCGGAGGTGCATGGGGAGCCGGCTGGATCGCCGACCGCGGCGGGCGCGCCGATACCAAAGGGCGAGCGTGCGAATCTGCGTACCGTGACGCGGTCGGAGGTGGCGGGGGGCGGTGTGGGGGGCTCGGGCGGCGCGGAAGTGGTGCCCGCGGATCGCTTGAATCTTGGGGCGCGCTAGCAACACACACGCGGGCCGACCACGGCTCGCTTGGAGGCCTTGAAATGCGAACGATGATCGCGCGACGACCGCTTCGCCGGACCATCGTCGCGACTTCCGTCGTGGCACTCATGCTCATTGCTGGCGCGCCGGCGTGGGCCGAGCAACAGACCGAGGGCAAAGCGATTCAATCTTCCGAGACCGGTGGCCAGTCCAAGGGCGCCGGCGCGTGGAGCGCGGCGCGTCTGGAGCTCGAAGTTCCGGCTGTTGTCGGCAGTGAGGTCTTCGGTCTTGCGCTCTACTCGATCGCACCGACCGGGCCACGCGATGGCCGCCTTCGCGAACCTACTGACTGGGAGGCCGCGGCTTCAAACCCCAAGTACGCTGAAGGCTTGTCCGCGTGGGTTACTGGGGAGGTGCTGCCGCTGCTCAATCTGCTCGACGCAGGTCGGTCGGAGCGTGATGAATCCGAGCGGGCCAAGCGCATGAGCAGTGACCTCGCGAAGCTGGAAGCGCTGGAGGCGTCGGTTGTCGCGACCGAGTCGGCGCGCCGGGTCGCGGTCAGCGCGCTCGGGTTGGCGATCGCGCGGCGCAGCGGTGATCCGGCGGTGCTGGCAAGGGCGCGTGCGGATGCGGTGGAGCGTTTGGAGGCGGTCTTGGAACTCCCGGTTGGCGAGCAAGCGACGCGCCAGTGCCCGCCCGGTGTTCGGCAAGCGGCGGAGCTGCTGTTGCTCCGAGAGGGAGCGCTGACGGGCCACAAGCTCGACGCGGCGCGCGGTCGTCTGCAAACCGCGGACAGCGTTCTTGCGGCGAAGATCGCCGAGGGCTTGGCCGTGTATGACCGCGCGACGACGGAGGAGGAGCGGCGATCCGGCGCGAGCGCCGCGGCGCGTGGGGTCATGGAAGGCATGACGCGTGCGGATCTCATCCCGTCAGCCGAGGCTCGCCTCTTCGGTGTGATCTTCGCGTTGAAGCGAATCAGCGACAGCATCCAGCCGAAGGATCGTCCGCTGAGTCTGCGAGCGGCGCGGCTCTTCGGGCCGGCCTATTCAGTCGCGCCGAGCGATTCACCGGAGCTGCCGGGCGGTGAGGATGGCAGGCAGTGGTTGCAGATCCTCCAGGCGCCTGAGTTCGCGGAACTGCCCGGTGAGTTGAGGCTCGAGTTCGCGATGAGTGCGACCGGGGCGTTGCAACAGGAACACCGGTCGAGTTGGGAAGCGGTACCGGCCGCGACGCGCCAACTGCTGATCGAGCGGTTGGCGGGGTCGATGGATGGCGCGAGCTTCGGGCGAGCGTTCATCCGGTTCCACACGATTGAGCGGTTGATCGAGCACGAACTCGACATCCGCACGAGCGACATCGACGGACCGACGGCGGCGCTCATCGGGCGGATGATCGATGGGCTGGCCCGCCGCGTACCGGATTCTCACGCGCGACCGTCCGTGCTGCTGAGGGTCCGCCTCGAGCTCTGCTCGCGCGAGCCCGTGGCGTCGGCGTGGTCGGCGGCGCTTGACAGGCTGGCGCAACCGCCCGCGGCGTGGGCGACTGGCGTTGACTCGCGGGATCCGCTGGTCCGCTCGCTGTCGCTGGCGATCGCGCGCGCCGTGAACGAATGCGAGAGCGAAACCCCGCCGCCCGGGCTCGTCGAGCGGGCACGCCTGCTCGTGCGGACAGCGCAGGTGTGTGTGCCATCGCCGCCGGACCTGTATGTTGATGCCCGCCGAGCCCTCGCCAGCGCGGTCATGCGGGCTTCGCGCGAGCGTTCCGGATGGGCGGAGGAGTTTGACGCGCTGATCGAGGCCGCCAGAGCGCGAGCCGCGGATACGCCCTGGGTCGAACCCGCTGATGCGGAGCAGTTTGAGCGAGCACGCTGGGCGACGCGACTCCGCCGGGCCGGGCGTGGCGATGACGCGCGAAGCGTTGCGATCGAGGTGACGAAGGCCCGGAGTGAGCCGGGCAAGAGCATCGTCGGCCGGGCCGCGTTCTGGCTGGCGTGGGCCGAGGTGCTGGAGTCGGTCGCCGCCAGCGGTCCCAGCGGCGAGGGCGAGGCGCGACTTCGTTTGCGGGCGTTGGCTTCGGTTGATCCGAAGCTCGGCCGCATCGACGATCAGGAGCAGGCGAAGTTGCCCGGAAGCCATGCCCACCGGGCGCCGACGACCGACGAGCGAGAAGCGATGGCGAGCCTCGGTGGCACCGCCGACCGCCTCGTCGAGTTGAGCAAGCGGGTGGAAACGGCGAAGTGATCACGTCTCGGGTACACTGGCGTTGTGAGCGACGAAGCATCCACCAAAGCGACCAGCGGCACGGCGACGCAGAGCAACGGCACGTCGAGCGCGGGCGCGAGCCGCGCGAGCACGACGGGCCTGGAGTTCCTGCGTCAGTACGCCGGGCGGTTCCTGGTCTTTGAGGGCCCCGATGGCTCGGGCAAGAGCACGCAGTTTCGTCGGCTGACCGAGGCCCTCGGCGCGCTCAATATCGCGCACACGACCGTGCGCGAGCCCGGCGGCACGCTCACCGGCGAGGCCATCCGCACCGTGCTGCTGGATAAGGCCAACTCGGAGATGACCACGCGGGCCGAGATGATGCTCTACATGGCGTCAAGGGCGGAGCTTGTGGAGCGGGTGATCTTCCCGGCTCTGCGCCGTGGCGAACTCGTGCTCGCCGATCGATTTGTCGCCAGCACGCTGGCGTATCAGGGGGCCGCCGGCGGCTTGCCTTCGGCCGACATCGCCGCGGTGGCTCGCGTCGCGACGCGTGGGCTGATGCCGGACTTGCACCTGTTGTTTGATCTGGACGCCGACGCCGCGGCGAAACGGCTCTCGCCGCTGCTGGACCGGATGGAGGCCAAGGGGCGCGAGTTTCACATGAAGGTGCGTCAGGGGTATCTGGAGCAGGCGAAGCAGGATCCGCGTCGGTTCGCGACGATCGATGCGAGCCGCGAGCCGGACGCGGTGTGGAGCCAGGTGATCCGCACGCTCAGCGAGCGGGCTTCGTCGCTTCCGAGTAAACTGCAACTGTCCTGAGTGCGATCGCCGGTCTGACGGAGGGTGTGAACGCTGATGAACCTCGATTCGCCGATTGCTTATGTGGTGGGGATGCTGGCGTCGTACCTGCTGGGCTCGATCCCCTTCGGTCTGCTGATCAGCAAGGCCAAGGGCGTGGACGTTCGCGAGCACGGGTCCAAAAACATCGGCGCGACGAACGTGGGGCGGACGCTGGGGCGAAGGTACGGCATCGCGACGTTCTTCCTTGACGCGGGCAAGGGCTTCGTGCCCGTGCTGCTGGCGGGGATCGCGATGGGGTCATTGAACCGACCGGACATGCCGCCTCAGGAGCTGTTGCTGTGGCTGAGCTTCGGCGTCGCTTCGTTCCTCGGGCACTTGTACCCGGTGTGGCTGAACTTCAACGGCGGCAAGGGCGTCGCGACGGGCTTCGGCGCGATCCTGGCCGTCTACCCGTTTCTCTCGCTCGCGGCGGTCGGCGCGATCATCGTCTGGGTCGGCTGCGCGTTGATCACGCGATACGCGGGCCTGAGTTCGTGCGTCTCGGCCATCACGCTCCCGGGCTTCACACTGCTGGTGGCGCCGGTGGCCAAGTTTCTGGGCATCTTCCCGCAGATCCCCGGTGATTCCGGCGGATGGGCGCCCTGGGCCATCGTTTGGCCCTACTTCACCCTCGCAGCGTTCCTGACCGTCTTTGTCGTGTGGCGACACAAGAGCAACCTGGCGCGAATGCGAGCGGGCACTGAGCCGCGGATCGGCAGCGGCAAGAAGGTGATCGGGCGACCGGCGGCGGGGTGATCGGACATTGAAACGTCGCGCTGATTCGGCGATCGCGCGATGCCCGAAGGCGTCCGGGGATGCGTGCGGATTCAACCAAAGTGCGAGTGTCCAGATAACCCGGTTCGGGTGATCGGGTTTGTGACATTTGCACCGACCGGGTTGGACCGTGAACGCGCCCGTTGGCGGCTCGTGTGCTATCGCTCCTGTACGCGGCCCGCCGGCGCGTCGATGCTGATGTTCGACGCGACAAGCGGGCCGAGGCCCGTCGAGCTCGCGGGATCGCCGCAGGAGCAGCTCATGAGTTCACGCCAACCCCGCGACGCACGCGATCAGGAAGAGCATCGTCTGGTGTTCCCGGCCCAGGCTCTGGAGCTTGCCCGACGCACAAGCCCCAGCGCACGCAAGCTGGCGGCACGCGGAGCGGACGGCGCGTCCGCGGCGGTGCGCAATGGCCGCTGCGACCTGACCGAGTCGATCGACCAGACGCTGGAGCACATGGATCGCCGGCTGCGGTCGCTTCGCGAGGATGTCGAGTCCATGGTCTTCCGGCTTCCGGAACGCGACGACTCACCACCGCCGCGAGCAGCTTGAGGGGAGCGGCCAGCCATCAGCCTTCAGCCTTCAGCTCCGAGTCAAGAGCCAACAGCCAACAGCCAACAGCCACGAGCAGCGAGTGCCTCGCGCTCGTCCTTTGCATGTGTTCTGCTGAAAGCTGAAGGCTGAAGGCTGACGGCTCCCTCACGCTGTCGCCGTCGCAGCGGTGCCCTCTTCGTCCTCGTCCTTCTCGGCGCGATCGGGGAAAGCCTCGCGTTCCATTTCCAAGACCCAGGCCTCCAGCGGCTCGAAGCGCAGCAGGTCCAGCTCGATGCTGGTGCCGTCGGGCTTGAGCACCAGCGAGCAGCGGAACTTGTGCCACTTGCGCTTGTCAACGTCCTGCAAGTCCGCCGGGGTGATGGTCCGCCCGCCGGGTATTGTCAGCGCCTTTCGCGACGCGACGTACGCGTACCGCATTCGGATGTTTGTCAGCAGCACATAGAGCACGCCGATCAGCGCGACGGCGCAGATGGCCAGCATGATCCATTGCAAGGGGATATCAAACGGGTTCAGCGGCTTGGGGGGCGATGCCGTCTCCCAGCGGGTCTTGAGGTCGGCCAGGCGTGCCGCGGCGTCTGCTGTCGTCGCCTTCTCCGGCTTCAGGTCGCCCACAAGCGAGAGCGCTTCGAGCCAGTCCAAGCGAGCGGACTCCATCGCGGCCGTCGTGTCGCTGCTGGCGACCCTTCGAAGCTCGTCGCGTCGGGGTAGCAGTCGATCGAACTCGACCACAGGGTCAGCGACGCTCGCGCTGGAGAGCTTGCTGGCCTTCGCCGCGGCTTGAAGGTACTGATACTCCTTGTACGCCGCGTCGTCACGCCCGCGCGCCGGCAGGATGTGCGCACCGTCCCAGATGCACCACAGCCCGAAGCCGGCCAGGACGACAATGTAAATCGTCATCCACGTCAGCCACTTTCTGGAGATGATCGTGTACTGCGTGTCAGTCGAATCTGGGGACATGGCCGGTTGCTCCTGGAGTCTGTCCAAAGCGTAGTGAGGCGGGCCGTCGGTGGGCCGCTGTGATCGGGATTGATGCCCCGAGTGTTTATCGGCTCTCGGACGCTCGTGCTAGTGTCCGGTATGACGCGAACCGCCGGCAAATCGACGGACGTGCTCACTGAGGCTGGGCCCGCGGCCAGGGATGCTGGCAGCGGCCCTCGCGTCGTCATCATCGGCGGCGGGTTCGCCGGGCTTTTGTGTGCCCAGGGGCTGGCGCGCGCGAAGTGCCAGATCACACTTCTGGACCGGCGCAATCACCACGTCTTTCAGCCGCTGCTGTACCAGGTGGCGACCGCGGGGCTTTCGCCGGCGCAGATCGCCGCGCCAATTCGGCGGGTGCTGGCGAGCCAGAGGAACTGCCGCGTGCTGATGGCGGAGGTGGCGTCGATCGATGTGCCGGGGCGTCGCGTGGTCCTCAGCGATGGCGAACTGGCGTACGACTACCTGGTGATCGCAACGGGCGTAACACACAGCTATTTCGGGCGTGAAGAGTGGGCGGATCTTGCGCCGGGGTTGAAGTGCCTTGAAGACGCGACGGAGATCCGGCGGCGATTCCTCCTGGCGTTCGAACGCGCCGAGCGGGAGACGGATCCGGCGGCGCGCCGCGCCTCGATGACCTTCGTGGTCATCGGCGGCGGGCCCACGGGCGTTGAGATGGCCGGGGCGTTCGCGGAGATCGCACGCCAGACGATCGCCGAGGACTTTCGCGCCATCAGCACCGCCGGTGCGCGAGTCATGCTCATCGAGGCGAACGAGCGCGTGCTGATGGCCTACGCGCCAGCGCTGGGCGAGCGGGCCAAGCGCGATCTTGAAGAACTCGGCGTCCAAGTCATGACGCACTCGCGCGTCGTCGCGATCGACGCCCACGGCGTCATGGTCGAGACCACACCCGCCGAGTCGCTCCCGCCCGGGACGAAGCCCCCGTCGCTCCGCGTTGATTCTGAGTGCGTCGTCTGGGCCGCGGGGGTGAAGGCCTCGAATCTCGGCAAGATCGTCGCGGCGGGCGCTGGCGCGGAGGTCGATCGCGCGGGGCGCGTGAAGGTGAACGCCGATCTCTCAGTCGGCTCTCACCCGGAGATCTTCGTGTGCGGAGACTTGGCCAGCATCCTGCAACGCGATGGCAAGACTCCGGTGCCCGGCGTCGCGCCCGGCGCGATGCAGATGGGCAAGCACGCCGCGAAGCTCATTGCCTCGGAGATCAAGTCCGGCCAATGGAAGTCGCGCGTCGCCACCCCGTCGGCGACGGGCGAGGCGCCGCAGTCCGGCGGCCCGCCAGAGCGACCGGCGTTTGTGTATGTGAACAAGGGCGAGATGGCGACGATCGGGCGTGCGCGTGCCGTCGGGGTGATCGGCTTCGGCTTGAACGTCCCGCTGACGGGCTTCATCGCGTGGGCGCTGTGGGCGCTGGTTCACATTTCGTACCTGATCGGCTTCCGCAACCGGGTGCTGGTGCTGATCGATTGGATCTGGTCGTACGTGTTCTTTGAGCGCGGGGCGAGGTTGATTACGGGGGAGCGGGCCCCAACCGTCGAGGCGTCGAGCAGCAGGTGAGGTTGTGATCGCGTCACGACGTCTTCATTGCGGACGTCGGCCGACTGCCCGAACGGCAGTCGGGCATCTCCGCCGGCTGGCAGATCGGCTTGTACTCGGCTTCGGTTTGGTCGGGTGAAGCCCGTTGATCGCGCAGAATCAGCCGATCTGGCCGCAAACTTGTGAATGGCACGAACGGCACGCCAGTCGCTGCCGATATCCCCGGTTCGGCACGCGAGGTACGAGGAATCGGCAAGTTCGAGTTCGAGGGGCATTCCCCGATACGAGGGCTCCCAAGGATCATCAAAGAGAGTGGATTTGAAGGGACTGGAGTAGGGGCGACTTTTGATGCGATGCGCATGATTTTGATCCGGCGCGTCGGTTTGGACGAATACGCAGTGGAACTACGTCGTATCGATGGATGGCCCTCGCGTCCGAGTTTGAGTGGATCGACTGCTGGGTTTGTGGGAAGAGATTGATCGCGACGGGCTGGTGCCCGGCGTGAGGACAGGAGTGAGGCGAACGACCGGTGTGTCCCACGCACCGAACCGGCGCCGCTTGGGACAGGCTTTGTCCCGCTCAGGCCGTCGTCCACCTGCAAGGGTGTGCGGACGGGCTGCAGGAGGCTGAAATGTTCGAGCGATTTACAGATCGTGCCCGCAAGGTGATGGCCCTGGCGAATCAGGAGGCCCAGCGTTTCAACCACGAGTACATCGGGACCGAGCACATTCTGCTCGGCCTTGTCAAGGAAGGCTCCGGCGTCGGTGCCAATGTCCTGAAGAACCTGGATATTGACCTGCGCAAGGTCCGGCTCGAAGTCGAGAAGCTCGTGAAGCCGGGTCCGGAAATGGTCACCATGGGCAAGCTGCCGCAGACGCCGCGCGCCAAGAAGGTGATCGAGTACGCGATCGAAGAGGCCCGCAACCTCAACCACAACTACGTCGGCACCGAGCACCTGCTGCTCGGCCTGCTGCGCGAGCACGACGGCGTCGCTGCGCAGGTGCTGATGAACCTGGGCCTCAAGCTGGATCAGGTGCGTGAGGAAGTCCTCAACCTGCTCGGCGCTGGCACCGAGACCGACGACGCCGGCGGCGGCGCCGGTGGCGCTCGCGATGCCTCGCCCAGCTCCGGCGCTGGGCGCGCCAGCGAGCAGCCCAGCGAGTCCGGCTCCAGCGCCCGCGGCGGCAAGAGCAAGACCCCGGCGCTCGACTCCTTCGGGCGTGACCTGACCGAGCTTGCCAAAGAAAACACGCTGGACCCGGTCATCGGGCGCAGCAACGAGATCGAGCGATTGGTGCAGGTCCTGTGCCGTCGTACCAAGAACAACCCCGTGCTGCTGGGCGAGGCTGGCGTGGGCAAGACCGCGATCGTCGAGGGCTTGGCCCAGCGCATCATCAGCGGCGAGGTGCCCGACATCCTGCACGATCGTCGCCTGGTCGTCCTTGACCTGGCGATGATGGTCGCCGGCACGAAGTACCGCGGCCAGTTCGAAGAGCGCATCAAGGCGGTGATGAACGAGGTTCGTCGCGCCAAGAACGTGATCCTCTTCATCGACGAGCTGCACACCCTCGTGGGCGCAGGCGGCGCTGAGGGCGCGATTGATGCGAGCAACGTGCTCAAGCCCGCGCTGGCGCGTGGCGAGATCCAGTGCATCGGCGCAACCACCTTTGACGAGTACCGCAAATACATCGAGAAGGACGCCGCGCTGGCCCGTCGCTTCCAGCCGATCCCCGTCGATCCGCCCAGCAACGAGCAGGCGATCGAGATCCTCAAGGGCCTGCGCGAGAAGTACGAGCAGCACCACAAGGTCCGGATCACCGACGAGGCGATCGTCGCCGCCGTCGAGCTGTCGGGCCGCTACATCACCGGGCGTGTACAGCCGGACAAGTCGATCGACGCGATCGACGAGGCGGGCGCTCGCGTCCGCATCAAGAGCATGACCAAGCCGCCGAACCTGGCGAACATCGAGGCGGACATCGAGCGCCTCACGATCGAGAAGGACGAGGCGGTCAAGGGCGCTGACTACGAGAAGGCAGCGGAGCTGCGCGATCGCGCCGAGCAGATGAAGAAGCAGAAGGAGCAGATGCAGAAGGAGTGGCGCGACAAGGCCACGCAGTCTGCCGGCGTGGTGGATGAGGACGTCATCAGCGAGGTGATCTCGAAGATGACCGGCGTGCCCGTCAAGCGCCTCAAGAAGGAAGAGGCCCAGCGCCTCATGGAGCTGGAGAAGGAACTGCACAAGAAGGTCGTGTCGCAGGACGACGCGATCAAGGCGATCAGCAAGAGCATCCGGCGCGCCCGCGCGGGTCTGAAGGACCCCAAGCGTCCCGCTGGCTCGTTCATCTTCTGCGGCCCCTCGGGCGTCGGCAAGACGCTGGTCGCCAAGGCCCTGGCGGAGTTTATGTTCGGTGACGAGGAAGCCCTCATCACCCTGGACATGAGCGAGTACATGGAGAAGCACAACGTCTCGCGCCTGGTCGGCGCTCCTCCCGGTTACGTCGGGTACGAGGAGGGCGGCCAGCTCACCGAGCGCGTCCGTCGTCGCCCGTACAGCGTGATCCTGCTCGACGAGGTCGAGAAGGCCCACCCGGACGTCTTCAACATGCTCCTGCAGATCATGGAGGAAGGCCGCCTCACCGACTCGTTCGGCCGCAACGTGGACTTCCGCAACGTGATCCTCATCATGACCTCGAACATCGGCGCTGACCTGATCAAGGGCGGCGGCGGGTTCGGCTTCGGCACCGGCGTCAACCGCTCGGCGGATCAGAGCTTCGAGGGCATCAAGGTCCTGCTCATGAAGGAGATCGAGCGATTCTTCCGGCCCGAGTTCATCAACCGCTTGGACGAGGTCATCGTCTTCCGCCCGTTGACGAAGGAGAACCTCATCAACATCGTCGAGATCGAAGCGGCGAAGGTCATCAGCCGCGTGAAGCAGCAGGGCATCACGCTCGAGCTGGATCAGCGTGCGAAGGACTTCCTGATCGACAAGGGCTACAACCCGGACTTCGGCGCACGTCCGCTGCGTCGCGCCGTGGGCCAGTACCTGGAGGACACGCTGAGCGAGATGCTGCTGCAAGGCGACATCAAGCCCGGCACCACCGTGCTGATCACGCGCAAGACCGCCGAGGACGGCACCGATCTGGACCACCTCTACTTCGCCACCAGCGAGAAGCCCGCGGCTCCCGCCGCCGGCACGCCGGGTGGTACTGAGAAGTCCGAGGCCGGAGCCGCGGCGAGCACGCCGTCATCACCCGCCGGCGCGGGTACGACCTGATGACGGAAACGTGAACGTGAAACGGACCTTGGGCGAGTAGGTGCCCGGGGAC
>JALHNK010000062.1 GCA_022843565.1 Phycisphaerales bacterium | reverse complement strand
AACCGAACAAGAACGGCAACACCCCGATGCACACCATCACGCTGATCTCTATCCACACGCGACGCCGCGCAATCGGATCAGCGATGACCGCCAGCGGTGCTTGAGCGAGCGCTTGAGTATCAACCGTTGTCGGAGCCGAGGTTTGACGCATCGTGTCGCGAGAATACCACATACGAGATGCTCGCTCGGATCGAAACACAGCATCCGCTGTCGTTCCGGGCGCGAGCGATAGCCGGTGAATTCACCGGGCGGACGCGGGCATGCGGTTGCTACTGCAATGACCGGATGCGGGCCTCGACCGCTTTGGGCAGCGGCGCCTTCGCCGCGAGGGCAAAGTCGTACGACACAATGATCCCCGAGCCCTCGGCGACGACGCGCTGTTGGGCGGCGCTTGTCAATACATGCGACAGAGTGAATCGATCGACCTCAATCGCCGAAGGCGTTGCGCTGATCGTCAGCGTGTCCGGATAGTTCACCGGCGCGCGAAAGCGGATCTGCGCCGAATGCAGGATCGGCCAGACACCCGAAGCCGCCTCGCCCACGCCCGGCATCCACCCGATCTCGCGGCAGAACGCCACCCGCGCCGACTCGATGTAGCGGAAGTACGCCACGTTGTTCACGTGGTGAAACGCGTCCATCTCGCCCCAGGCGACAGGAATCGTGATCACGACCGGCGATGTGCTCATCCGTTGCTCGCTTACGCGTTGGCCATCGCCGGCTTCTTGCTCTCGTTGAGCAGCTTGCGCAGCACGGTGTGCAGGATGCCGCCGTTGCGGTAGTAGTTGATCTCCACAGCGCTGTCGAGTCGGCAGACGACTTCAAAGTTGATCGTCTTGCCCGCCGCGGCGCCCTCGGTCGCCAGCGCGCTGACCTTGATCTCGCAGCGCGGCGACAGTTCCTCCGGCAGGTGGATCGCGAACGTGTCCGTCGCGCAGATCCCCAGCGAGTCCAGCGTCTGGCCTGGCTTGAAGGTCAGCGGCAAGACGCCCATGCCCACGAGGTTGCTGCGGTGGATGCGCTCGAAGCTCTCGGCGATCACCGCCTTCACACCCAGGAGCATCGCGCCCTTGGCGGCCCAGTCGCGGCTGGAGCCCATGCCGTAGTCCTTGCCGGCCAGCACGATCAATGACGTGCCGGCTCGCTTGTAGTTCAGGCTGGCCTGGAAGATGGTGCTGAGTGGGCCGTTGGGCTGCGAGAAGTCGCGCGTCCACCAGCCCTCTTTGATCTTGCCGCCATCGAGCGCGAGCTTGTTCTTGACGCGGACGTTGGCGAAGGTGCCGCGGGTCATCACTCGGTCGTTGCCGCGGCGCGAGCCGTAGCTGTTGAAGTCGTGACGCTTCACGCCCAGCGTCTTGAGGTAGTCGCCGGCGGGTGAGCCATCGGCGATATCTCCCGCGGGGGAAATGTGGTCGGTGGTCACGCTATCGCCAACATGAACAAGCACGCGGGCGCCGGTGATCGAGGGCAAGCGACCCGTGACCGCGGTGGCGCTCATGCCCTCAAAGTACGGCGGGTGCTGGATGTACGTGCTCGCGTCGTTCCAGCGGTACAGCTCGCTCTTGCTCACGGGCACCGCATTCCACGTCTCGTTGGCGGTGAACACCTTGGCGTACTGCGTCTTGAACTGATCGGGGCTGAGACACTGGGCCTTGGTGGCCTGCACCTCGGCGTGCGTGGGCCAGATGTCCTTGAGGAACACGGGCTTGCCGTCAGAGCCGATGCCCAGCGGCTCGGTCGCCAGATCAATGCACACGCTCCCAGCGATCGCATACGCAACCACCAGCGGCGGGCTCGCCAGGTAGTTCGCCTTCACCGCTGGATGGACGCGGCCCTCGAAGTTGCGATTGCCGCTGAGCACGCTCGCCGCGATCAGATCGCCCGACTTGATCGCGCTCTCCACCGCCTCCGGCAGCGGGCCGGAGTTGCCGATGCAGGTCGTGCAGCCGTAGCCGACGGTCTGGAAGCCCAGGGCGTCAAGGTCGGCGCTGAGGTTCGACTTGTCAAGGTAATCCGTGACGACGCGCGAGCCGGGGGCGAGGCTCGTCTTGACCCAGGGCTTGCTGGTCAGGCCCTTGGCCCGCGCCTTCCGCGCGACGAGGCCCGCCGCGATCAGCACGTCTGGATTGCTGGTGTTCGTACACGACGTGATCGCGGCGATCACCACAGCACCGTGCGTGAGCGTGTGCGACGACTGCGGGCCCTTGAACTCACCGGTGGAGCCGAAGATCTTGTCCGCCGGGAGGCCGAAGCTGGTGTTGCCCATGGGGGCCGCGAGGCTGCGGAAGAAGTCCGCCTTGAGGTTCTTCATCTCGACGCGGTCCTGCGGGCGTTTGGGGCCGGCGAGGCTGGGCTGCACGGTGGAGAGATCGAGCTCGAGAATGTCAGTGAATGTCGGCGCCGGCGTGTTCTCATCGTGCCAGAGCATGTTGGCCTTGCAGTAGGCCTCGGTCAGCGCCGCCTGCTCGGTGCGGCCGGTGAACTTCAGGAACTCGATGGTGGCCTTGTCAACGGGGAAGAAGCCCATGGTCGCGCCGTATTCCGGGGCCATGTTGGCGATCGTGGCGCGATCGGGGACGCTGAGGGCGCCCATGCCGGGGCCGAAGAACTCGACGAACTTCTCGACGACGCCTCGCTTGCGGAGAATCTGCGTGACGGTGAGCACAAGGTCCGTCGCGGTCGCGCCCTCGGGGAGCTTGCCGACGAGGCGGAAGCCGATGACCTCCGGCGGGAGCATGTAGTACGGCTGGCCGAGCATGACCGCTTCGGCCTCGATGCCGCCGACGCCCCAGCCGACGACGCCCAGGCCGTTGATCATGGTGGTGTGGCTGTCGGTGCCGACGCAGGAGTCGGGGTACGCGACGGTCTGGCCGTCAACGTCCTTGGTGAGCACGCCGGGTGAGAGATACTCAAGGTTGACCTGATGCACGATGCCCGTCGCCGGCGGGACGCAGCGGAAGTTGCTGAGGCTCTGCTGGCCCCACTTGAGGAACTCGTAGCGCTCGTTGTTGCGCTCGAACTCCTTGCCGGCGTTGATCGTCAGCGCCTGGGCGCTGCCATAGGCATCGACCTGCACGCTGTGATCGATCACCAGATCGCACGGCACCAACGGGTTGATCGCCTTCGGATCACCGCCGAGCGCGTGCATGGCGGCACGCATCGCCGCCAGGTCCACCACGCACGGCACACCCGTGAAGTCCTGCAGCACCACACGCCCGACCATGAACGGCACCTCGTCCTTGGTGACGCCCTTGGCGTCATACGCCGCCATGCCGGCGACGTCGTCGTTCGTGACCACGAAGCCGTCCACGCTGCGGAGCATGGACTCGAGCAGGACGCGGATGGAAAACGGCATGGTGGCGATCGGCTTGCCGATGCGAGCCTGCTCAAGGGCGCTCAGGGCGAAGTAGGCGTAGGACTTGCCGTTGACGTTGAGGGACTTGCGGGCGTTGAAGGGGTCGTGGCGGGTCATGGGAGGCTCCGGGGGAAGGGCCGAGGGGTGAGGGCCGAGGGCCGAGGGGGGGGAGGAGGCGTTGGGCAAAGACGCGGGGACTGATCCTGACACTGATCATTGTCGGCCAAAGTCAGCATCAATCAAATCACTTCAAAGACATGGTGCCATCAATAATAGTAATCATTGAAAGCGGGCGTCTCTGGCGTGATCCGCCGGTCGAGCAGCGCGTGCATGGTACACTTTGCCCGAATCGGCGGGTCGCGGCCCGCCCGCGAGCCGATGGAACCTCTTCCGACATGAGCACTCGATCGAACAACCTGACCTGGGCGGTCATCATCTCGGCCTGCGTGATGGGCGGCGCGATGGCTGTGGATCGGACGCTGCTGTCGAACAGCGATGCGGCGCTGCCCGGCCGCGCGATCGCCGAGGTGCCGATCCTGATGTACCACCGGGTCGATGCGTTGCCCACCGACGCAGCAACCATGGTCCGGCGGATGACCGTGTCCCCGGATGAGCTGCGCGAGCACTCCCGCTGGCTGCGCGATGAGGGCTTCAACACCATCTCGTTCGCCCAGCTCGACGCGTACTTCCGCGGCGAGTTCACGCTCCCGGAGAAGCCGATCATCCTCTCGTTCGACGACGCCTACGACGAGCACTACCACGTCGTGGCGCCGATCCTCAAACGCTTCCAGCTCGGCGGCACCTTCTTCATTCACACCGACTGGATCGGGCAGTACGACTGCCTCACCTGGGACCAGACGCGCCACATGGCCAGCGCCGGCTTCGAGATCGGCAGCCACACGCGCACGCACCCGCTGCTGACCGCCCTTGACGACCGAGCCCTGCGCAGCGAGCTTCGCGACAGCCGGAGCGAGATCGCGCGCCAGCTCGGCGTTCCACCGGCGATCGTCGCGTACCCATTTGGCGAGAGCGACGAGCGCGTGCAGCAGGCGGCGCGAAGCGCCGGGTACTCGATGGCCGCGGGCACTCGCGACGGCTCGTTCCAGCGCGCCGGCGAACGCTACAACCTGCGCCGCATCGAGATCCGCAGCGGCGACGACACCCAGACGCTGAAGCGGCTGATCGGTGGCGCACCACGCTCGACGCTCAGAGGTTGAGATCGCACAGACTCCGTTGAAACTCGTGATGCGATATGCGACCGCCGCTGGGCGGATCGATGCGGACGTGGGCGCGGGGGTCTGCGACCCGCCTCGGAGAGGCGGGCCACCAATGCGCGCACTCAGACTTTGCCCGTCGACATCAGCAGGTTCGCCAGCCGTGCCACCTTCGCGCTGCCGCCGCCGTCGCTGAGGTATCTCGTCGCGACACCCTCGAGCGCGTGAAGGTTCACGGGGCTGGCGTTGTCGATATCGTCGTACGCATCGGTCAATGCGGTGTTGAAGCGGAAGTAGCCCTGCTCGCCGACCAGTTGCTCGACGATGTAGCTCGTCGAATCTCCGGAGCCGTCCATCAGCACGTCGATGATCGGGAGCATCCACTGCACCGCCCCCCACTGCCGCGCCGCCTCATAGGGAATCGGGCGCGTCGTCTGGCCGGTACCGAACGACGCGACGATCAGCCCCGGCAGCGCCGGCGGGCTGGCGTCAACCGGCGAGTTCAGCCGCACCGCCTCGGCGACCGCGCACGCGCAAGGGTTGTTCGCTGCGACGCCGCCGTCGATCATCGGGCGGAGCTGGCCATTGACGGTCAGCGGGAACGCCGGGAAGTACACGGGCGCCGAGCACGAGCTGGCCACGAGTTCCCACACAAAGTTGTTGCGTTCCTCGTGGTCCATTCGCCAGCTCTTGAAGACCTTGGCCGAGCGATCCTGTGTGTCGTACGCCACGACCATCGTGCGCGTCGGCAGGTCGCCGAATCGAAGCTCGCCGAAGGCTTCTTTGAGAGCTGTGATCAGGCCGGTGCCGTCGTATCGCGGCGCGCTGAGGCCGTCGGAGACGATCCGCGTCAGCCGGCTCCACACCCGCCCGCCAAGGCCCGGAAAAATCTGCTCACCCTTCTCTCGGTAGAGCGCGATGATCTCGTCCGGCTCGCGCCCGCTGGCCAGAGCACAGGCGAGGATGCTGCCGGTGGATGTCCCGGCGATGAGGTGAAAGTGGTCGCGCAGGGGCGAGCCGAGGC
Organism: Phycisphaerales bacterium; assembly: GCA_022843565.1. Taxonomy (GTDB): domain Bacteria; phylum Planctomycetota; class Phycisphaerae; order Phycisphaerales; family UBA1924; genus JACVCS01. Next base: position 13,569 of record JALHNK010000062.1, on the reverse strand, counting down.
GCTGACGCAGGTCGCGAAGCCAGATCGCAGTCAGCAGGCCGCGAATGCCGCCGCCATCGAGCGACAGCACACGATACGTGGGCACGCCGGTCGCTCCGACATCGCTCGCCGCGGCGACCTTGGCAATCGGCTGCGAGCGAAGCTCACTCGCGCCGGCCATCGCCGCAGCGGGCGCGGGTGCCGCGGGCGCTGCCACGCTGGGATCGGCCTTGCGAGCGGGCTTCGAGGTTGCACCATTCACGCGACGGGCCTGTGCCGGTCGACTCTTTGAACGCTTCATGGGGTACTCCTTGTGCGAAACCACCACAACGCTGCGACCACACCACCGCCGCGATCGCGCGCCATCGCCGCCTGCGATGTGTACGCCCGGCGGTTGCCGGTGTTGCACGCTCTGTGTGATGCTTCACTCAATTGCGCGCAAAGCCGTCCGGCCGCGATCGGCCGCGAACTCGGTCAGGGCTGCCTCGAACGCAGCGACTGCGGCGCTGGGCTTGCGATCCCGACGCCGGATGATGGCCAGGCCTCGCGTGAGCCTCGCGTCTTTGCACGCAAGGCCCTGCTCGCCCGTCAGCGCAAAGCGACTCACGAAACCGACGCCCACGCCCGCGGCGACCATCCGCTTGATGCTCTCGATCGAGCGCAGTTCCATCACGACATCGAGGCTCACGCCCGCATCGGCGGCGGCTCGGTCGATGAGGTTCCTCACTGCGGTGCCCGCCTCAAACGCGACGACGCCGTCCTCGCGGATCTCCTTCCAGCGGAACGTCGGGCGGCCGCTGAGCGGATGGGCTGGCGGCACGATCAGCCGGAGTTCGTCGGTGGCCAGAGGGGTGCGTTGCAACGCGTCGGCCTCGGGGTGAATCACCGGGAGCGTGACGATGCCCAGGTCCAGCTCGCCGCTGAGAACGCTGTCGGCGATGGCGCTGCTGCCGCCCTCGCGAACGTAGAACCGCAGGCCCGGATGGGCGCGGCGCACGCGCGAGACCACCGGCGGCAGGAGGAACGAGGTCGCGGTCGCGCCGCCGCCGACGCGGATGGAGCCGTGTTCAAGGCCGACAAGCTGGCGCACCGCCGCGGCCCCGGCCTCGGCCCGACGCAGCGTGTCCTGCGCGTGCGTCAGGAAGACGCGCCCGGCCTCGGTGAGTTGCACGCCCCGCCCGGTGCGGTGGACGAGCTCGGCGCCCAGCTCGGCTTCGAGCTTGCGCAGCGTGGCCGAGAGCGCCGGCTGCGTCAGGCCCAGCACGCCGGCGGCGCGGGTGATGTGGCCGGCGTGGGCGATGGCGATGAACTGCTTGAGGTGCGAGAGTTCCATCGTGCGCAGTGGCTTGCGGAACCGAGGGCGGGAGCGGCGGCGAGGCCGGATGAAGGCGATCGCGATCAGGTAATGCGCGGATCAATCCAGCGATACAGGATGTCAACGATCAGGTTCAGCGAGATGAGCATCGTGGAGTAGGTCATCACCACGCCGATGATCAGGAAGAGATCCTTGTTGGCGACGGCGCTGACGAAGTGCTGCCCCATACCGGCGATGTTGAAGACGCGTTCGACGACGAACGAGCCGGTCATCGCCGCGGCGGTGGCGGGGCCGATGTAGCTGACCACCGGCAGGGCGGCGTTCTTCAGCGCGTGGCGCAGGATCACGCGGCGTTCGCTGAGGCCCTTGGCACGGGCGGTGCGGATGAAGTCCGCGCCCAGAACATCGATCATGCCCAATCGCGTGAGGCGCGCGATGTACGCGCCGATGGGCAGGCTGAGCGTGAAAGCGCCAAGCAGCGCCAGGCGCGGGTTGTAGAAGCCGACAGGGACGATCGGGATCGCCACCGCGAAGACCATGAGCAGGACCGTGCCGATCACAAACGACGGCAGCGAGATTCCAACCAGCGCGAGCATGAGCGTCGAGAAGTCCGCCACCGAGTTGGGACGCATGGCCCCGATCACCCCGGCCGGGATGCCGATCGCCAGCGCGATGATGATCGACGCGACGCCCAGCGCCATCGAGACCGGTAGCGACGCCCCGATGATCTCGTTCACGCGCCAGTCGGCATCGGTGAGCGAGGGGCCAAGATCAAACACGCGACGCACCGGCGCGGGCCGCCCAGCGGCGATCGACGCCGCGGCTTGGGCCTCGGCGGACCCATCGAGCGACTCGCGCACGTACTTGACGCCCGTCGAGCTCTCCAGATACGACCAGTAGAAGCTCCAGAAGCTGTCGAGCTTGTACTGGCGCAGCATCGCCTCTTGCACCTCCGGCGGCGGCTGGCGGCCCTCGCCCTTATCCAGCGGCGAGCCGGGGACCTTCCACGCCAGGAACAGCGTGATCGTGTAGATCGCCAGGAGGATCAGCGGAAACTGGATCAGGCGGCGGGAGATGAGCGTCAGCATGGCAGACCCCGCAACTCACCCGAGGCAGATGGGCACCGACGCGGGTTCGACTGGGCGCTCCGTGAACCTCGACGCGAACGCGAACATGAACATGAACGCGAAATGGAAGGGGAACAGGAACGTGAACGTGAAACGGAACGGGAACGCGAGCGGGAGACTGGACGTGGCGCGACGGCTCTCGCCGCCGGCTTTGGCGGCGGCGCTGTTTGCGGGTCGTCGGTCGGTTTCGGCGGCCCCGTCGGCTTCATGCGTTGCGGGATCTCGCGACCCTTCTTGTCGCCCAAAATGTCCATCATGTAGAGTTGCTGCTTCTGCCGCACGTGCGGCGTGATGCCCGAGAGCTTGTGCGGGTTGAAGAGATAGACCTGCACGTAGTGGAACACCGGCGCGATCGGGCAGTCCTCCTCCACGATCACGCGCTCGGCCTCGCTCAGGATCGCCAATCGCTTCTGCGGATCCGTCTCGGCCGCGGCCTGGTCCAGCAGGGCATCAAATCGGGCGCTGGAGTACTTGCGGTCGTTGTTGCCGTCGCCGGTGCGGTGCAGGTCCAGGAACGTCAGCGGATCGGTGTAATCACCGAACCACGCGGCTCGCGAGATCATGTAGTTGGCGGTCTTCAGCTCGTTGCGGAAGGTCTTCAGATCGCGTTGATCCAGCCGGACGCTCACGCCGAGGTTCTGCTCCCAGTCGCGTTTGATCGCCTGCGCGATGACATCGTGCCCGCCTTCTTTGTTGAACATGAACTCGACGCTGATGAAGCCCTTGCCATCGGGAAAGCCCGCCTCGGCCATGAGCGCCCGGGCCGTGGCGATCGCGCCGGAATCGGGCGCGATGCGCGGGCCCGCGGGCCCGGTGTAGCCCGCGATCGATCGCGGCGGGATCATCGTCAGCGCGGCAGGCTCACCGCCACGCCGCACGTTGCGGGCGACGTTCTCGCGATCAAACGAGATCGCGAACGCGCGCCGCACGCGCGCATCGGCGAACGGATTCACCCGCCCGTCGGAGAGCCTTGGCGAGCAGTTGAAGTTCAAGAAGTACGTGCCGAAGCTGGGCATCGGCTGCACGCACAGGGCCTCGTCAAACGGCAGTCGGCGGTCGATCTCGACCGGATCGAGCCCCTGCGCCCGCAGCGACTTCACCAAATCTCCGTGCTTGGCCAGGTACGCCTCGCGCCGCTCGATGAGCTCGCCCTTGAACGGCATGTTCACATCGCTCACCCAATCCGCGGCCCCGGTCTGAAACGCCAGGACCGCGGCGTTGCCGTCGATCACCGAAGGCAGGGCGACCGTGTCCACGCTGATCGCCGACTGATTCCAGTAGAGCTCGTTGCGTTCAAGCCGGATCTCCCGCTTGTAGCGCCACGACACGAGCTTGAACGGGCCGTTGCTGATCAGGATGCCCGGCTTCGTCCAGCCCGAGTCGTATCGCACCATGCCGGTGACCGGATCGATCGACTGATACTGATCGACGAGCTTCGGGTACACCGGCGCCATGATCTCGTACGCCAGCACCTCAAGGAAGTACGGCGTCGGACGCTCGAGGCTGATCACCAGCGTGCGCGGGCCCGTGGCCCGGACGGCGACCATCTCGTCAAACTTTCGGCACGTCTCGGCCCAGAGCGCCTCGGCCTCCGTGGGCCGGGCGCGCCCGCCGCCGGACTCGGCGAACGCTCGCTGCGCGTTCTCACGCCAGTCGTAGAACGCCTTGGCGCCTTTGACGAGCTGGAACATCGCGGTGTAATCGCCCGCGGCGTCCGGGAGCGTGCCGCGCCGCCAGGCGTAGACGAAATCGCTGGCGAGCACCGGCTCGCCGTTGGTCCACTTGGCTTCGTCGCGGAGCTTGAACGTCCAGGTCAATCCATCGGGCGAGAGCGACCAAGACTCGGCCATGGCGGGGACTTTGGCGAGGTCTTCGCTGAAGACATCGGTGCGAACAAGCCCCTCGTGGATCATCCCGGCCAGGCGCAGGTCGTGGCTCCAGGACATCTTGTGCGGGTCGATGGTGTTGATGTCCGACCGCTCGATGTAGACAAAGTCCGCCCGCGGGAAGGGGCGATCCGCGAGGACCGCGCCGATCAGCAGGGCGACGAGCAAGGCCACAGGAACCAGCAGCTTCCACATCGTGCCGACCCCCGGTCGTTGACTCGAGCGATGGCGGCAAGATCACGCCTGGACACGCGTGACCCGTGCCCCGCGTCAGTTCGCAATCTTGAAACGCTCGACCGTGAAGTTGAACGGCGCGATCGTCAACCGGCCATTGGTGCCGATGAGCGAGGCGACGCCGTTGGTGAACCCGGCGGTGTCGCCGGCGGAGAGCTTGTCGGCGAGTTTGAACTGGTCGACCTTCGCGTTCATGCCGCTGGCAGCGAGAAAAAGCAAGCTCTCGGCAGCGCGAAGAAGCGTTTCCTTCGTCGTGTCATCACCGACCGCGCGCGACTTGAGGTGAGCCGTCAGCGCGACCAGGTCGCCGCTGACGCCGACCAGGTCAAGATACACGCCGGGGGGCAAGTTGACGACGGCGCGGGCGGTCAGCGTGCCCTGCGCGACCGTCGCGGCGCGGAGCATGCCGAGCAGCATCTCGTCGGGCTTGTCCGAGGCGCCGATCAGGCGGCACTGGGCCTGCACGATCTTGCTCAGCTCGGTGATCGCAAGATCACGAGCACCGGCGACACCCGTCTCGGTGATCGCGGCACAGGACTCAATCGCCAGAATCACGCCGTCCAGAACGCGAGGATCGGTCGTCGTGCTGCCGATGTTGCGGAGCTCGATCAGCATCTGCCCGATGTTCGTGCTGGTGATCGCGGGGGCCGCCTTGGCGGCGTCGAACGTCGATCGGTAGCCGTAGAGCGCCGCGTACTGCACGCCGACACGCTTGTCCTTGAGCCCCTTTGTCAGCGTCGGGACCAGCGTCGCGTGCCCGATCTCCCCGGCGATGCGCAGGGCGTTGACCGCGACGATCTCACGCTTGTCATCGGCGAGCGTGCTCAGCGTGACCGCGAGATTCTCCTGCATCTCTTTGCGAAAGTTGACCGAGATGGTGCCGGTCTGGCCGGACCGCAGCGGGTTGAGGATGGCTTCTCGCGCCGCCTTGATCTCGCGCGGGTCTTCGGCGCTGAGGCGCGGGGTGTGGACCGCGAGCCACTGGGCGATCTGGGTCTTGTCGGTTGCAGAGAGCTCGGTCTTCTGAGCCGCGCCCTGGGGGAACGCCTGCCCGAGCGAGAGCGCCGGGGCGCCCAGGCACAAAGCCAGGGCCAGAAGCGAAGATGAGAGGAATCGGTGGTTCATGGTGTCGTATCTGTGTTGATGGGAAGGCCCGCGGACCACACGCCCGCGGGCGCGTACCAGTGGCCCACGGAGCCGCGAAGCCCGGGGTTACTTGTTGGGATCGGGCATGCCCATGCCGCCCTGCATTTTCATCATGATCGGGGCCATCTTCATCGTGAGGGCTTGCTGGAGCTGCTGGTCGGTGGTGATCTTGCCGGCGTTGACGTCGGCGGCCATCTCGGACATAGCCTTGCCGACAGCCTCCAAGAACGGGAACATTGCCGCGGCCTGCGGATCTTCCATCGCGGCGGGGAACTCCTGAAACCACTGACCGTTGTCCAGAACCCAAGTCAAGGGTGATGAGCCAGGCTTCGCGACCTTCGGTGTCGCAACGACGCGTTCCGGCGACACGACTGAATATGTGAACTCGTCCGCAGGCTCTTGTTCCATCGATGAGTTCATTGCTGCGAGCATCGCGCCCTGCGGACCGAGCGCATCGGCCAGCGACTTGCCGAGCTTCGCTTGCACAGCCTGATCGAGGTCTTTCATCCCCTTACCCATAAGGCCGACTTTCGCGAGCAACGCCTTCTGAGCTTCGGTCGCCTTCACCAGCGCGATGCCCTTCTCAATGTCAACCGAGTTCATGGCGGCGGCCATTTCAGTCATGCGCGCCTTCACCGCCGCAATAATCGCCGCGTTCGCATCGCCGCTCGTCGCCGCGACGCCGGGCTCGACCGCCGTCGGCATCGGTGCCCGGTCGTTGGCCAGGGCGCTGAGTGACGCCGCGAGCTTCTCGAAAGTCTTCTTCGTTGATTCCGGGAGCGAGCCGCCGACGCCTTCGAAGGCTTCTTTGACTTCCTTGTACGAAGCCCGCGCCGCTTCGATCGCCGCCGTCGCGTCGGCGTTGGCCTTCGTCGCTCGCGCCGCGAGGCCGGCCTGATCCGGCAGCGCCGGAGCGGCTGCCGCGGCGCCGGCCAGCAATCGGGCCAGCGCCAGCTCGCCCTGGGCTCGGGTCATCATCACGTTGGCAACATTCAACTGGTAGCCGGCGGTGCCGACGCGATCGGTGCCGCCCGCCTTCTTCGACGCCGCGACGGCCTCCTTGGCGTACTTCTCGGCGTTCGAGAGCGCCTTGTCCAGATCGCCGGCTCGGAACGTCGTCAGTGAGTCGATCGCGCTGTTGATGTCCGTGGCCAGGCGCTGCGCATCACCCTTGGTCTCGGTGGCGCGCGCCCGTGTCTGCTCAGACCGCGCACGCAGCGACGTCGCCGAGTCGTCCACCAGCTTGATCGTCCGCTCCAGCGAGCCGATCGTCCGGTCCAGATCCGCCACCTGGCTCTGCTGCGCCGTGGCGCTCACCGTGATCTCGGCGCTCTTACGCTCCGCGGCGTCAGCCTGACGCGAAACCTCGGCCGCCTGCTGCACGATCGAAAGCCCCTCGGTCGCGCTCACACCCGCCAGGCGGGCCTGCATCTCGGTGGCCTGCTTGCGAAGGTTCTTGGCGTTCGCCATCGCGCCAGCGGCCTCGCTGGTGAGCTTGTCCGCCACAGCCTTCACTGCGGCGCGGTTCTTCCGTGTCGTCTCAAGCTCGGCCTCGCGGGCTCGCTTCTGGTCGGCCAGCTTCGTGATCTCGCCCGAGAGATCCACCTTGCCAGACGCTTCGCTCGCAGCCGCCTGCTGCGTGTACAACTGCAAGAACCGCGAGGCGTTCACGACCTGAGCCGCGGCGTCGTTCTCCAAAGCCGCCGCCTTGCCCAGCTCGATCTCGCTCATCTGCGAGGCGACCTCGGCCAGCATCTGGTTCAGCGGGGCAGCGGTGCCGGGCGCCGTCGAGTCCTTGTGGGCCGCAAGCGTCTGCCGCGCGGCTTCGAGCGTCTTGAGCCGAACCGCCGGGAGCGCGGATTGGCGACCGCCGCCGGCCGAGAGCGATTGGAGCTTCATCGCCGCCTGCTCGATAGCCACCTGCTCGGCGCTGCGGTTGTCGCAGGCGCTCAGGGCACCGCACACCAGGATGAGGGCGGCCGCAGTGACGGCTCGGCAGGGCCGGTTCAGTTTCGCAGTGGTTCGCATCAGCATGGAGATCCTCGTGAACAGTCGGGACAGTGGCCCAGCAGGTCAGGGCGAAGACGGAAGCGTGGAAGGCTCAAAGATCCATCGGGGGGCGGAAGCTCGTGCGGGGGGCGGGGGGGGCGGGGGGCAAAGGGGGGCGGGAGTCGAGGCGCACGGCGCGGGAAGTTCGAGAGGGCAGAAGGCAGTCGGAGCGGGGGGTGGGAGTTTAGCGGTTCTCGGGCCGGCGTGATGCCAGGGGTCTCTCGTCCACAATCTTTGTCCGTCCGGCGGCTCCGCCAGCGACCTTGCCCCGGGGCCGGCTCACTTCGGCTCGGCCTTCGGCGCGGTCTTGGCCTGGTTGGCCTCGGCGACAAACGGGCGGACGGGCGTGTAACCGACGGAGTACTGAGCCCGGGGCTGATAGAGCGACGCGACCCACGCCGCGATCCTCGCAGCACGCGGGTCGCTCCGCCCGCGGATGAACGGCCGCCACTGATCGGCGCCCGTCTCCGGATGCGGCGCCGGCGGGTGCGGGCGGGCGCTCTGATCTCGCGGCAGCGCCAGCTCGATTAACGCCGAATGCTCGGGCTTCTGAAAGTTCAGCAGCGCCGAGCCATCGGACATGCGAAACTCGTTGATGATCAGGAAGTTGGTCAACGCCCCGATCTCGCTGGTCGGCCGGCGGGTGGCCAGGACCAGCCGGCCCCCAGAGAACGAGCCATGGCAGCCGCTGGTCGCGCAGCCGCTGAGCAGCAAGCCCTGCTGAATCTCCTCGCGGAACTTCTGGAGCGGCTCGGGCGTGCTGAGCACGCGGATCTGCGAGTAATAGTCGCGGGCACGAAGGCGGAACATCAGGTCCACCAGGCCGAGCGAGCCCTCGGCAATCAGCGCGTCACGCCCCTCTTTCGTCACAGGCACCAACGGATCGCCCGCAAACTTCTGCATGACCTCCTCGCCGACGTGCCGCGGCACCACGACCGCCGGTCTCTGGTCCAAATCCAGCTCGAAGACTTTCAGAAGATTCGCCTGCTGCGGCGTCAGCAGCGGCGCCCCGCCGGCCCCCCCGCTGCCACCACTGTCGCGATCATTGCCGGAACGGGCGCCGGGATCAGTCCGGTCGTCGGAGGGCAAAGCCGCGCTCTCCTCCTCAGACTCGCGCAGGGCCACGAGCGTCAGCACACGATCGAGCTTGAGCTTGGCACCCTCGTTGTTCGGCTGTCGCGCGATCAGCGCCTCGAGTTCCTTCACGCTCTCGCCGAGCTTGTCGCGGGCGATGAGAAAGTCAACCAGCAGCAGCAGTTGCTCGCTGTCGTGGTCGTCAATGCTGGCGCGAAGGGCCTTGTACCGCTCCAGAACGGGCTCCAGGATCCGCACACGCTCGACCCTGGGCGTGGCGAAGGTGGTGTCCAGACCGCCGATCTTCAGCACGACGGACTTGTCGTTCTGCGAGACCAGAACGCCGCTGAACGTGCGCCCGTCGCGCAGGATGACGACCGCTTCTTGCGGCTCCGGTCGCTCGCCCGTCACCGGCGTCGCGGCGGGCTCAGCCGCGGGCACTGGCGCGGGCACTGGCGCGGGAGCATCGCCCCGAGCGGGCGCTGGCGCAGGTGCTGCCGGGGGTGAGGCGAATGCGGGGGGTGTGCGGGGTGCGGGTTGAGCGAGCGACGCATTGGCGGCGAACGCTGAGATCAGCGTAAGTGCTTGGGCGAGCGAGACTTGGCGCTGGCGGGTCGCGGGCATGAGCAATCATTGCCCGCACACCGGGCACGCGACGAGCGAAGCCGCAATTGATGCACGCCCGGAGGAGGCTCTGGGCGTACGAACAGATGACGATCAACTTGTTTACCCACTGACGATCCGGCGCTGCGGGCTCGATCGGAGGTCTCGACGTGAGCGCCGCGGCACCCGTGCCCGACCGTGCTCGAGCCACCCCGCGCGTTACGCCGCGCGCTTGGCGAGGGTCTCGGTGATGCGCTGACCCAGGAGGTCGGGCGTGAAGGGCTTGACGACGTAGTTCTGCACGCCGGCCTTGATCGCATCGATCACGCGAGCCTTCTCGCTCTCGGTGGTGACCATGATCATGGGCGTGGTCTTGTTGGTCTTGCGGAACTCCTTGACGAAGCTCAGCCCGTCCATGTTGGGCATGTTCCAGTCCACGAGGATGAGCTCGGGCTGGAAGGACCCAACCTTGTTCAGGGCGTCCAGGCCGTCGCAGGCTTCCTCGACCTGCGTGTGGCCGAGCTGGCCGAGCACGGAGCGCTGGATGTTGCGCATGGTCTTCGAATCGTCAATCAGCAGGATTCTCATGTGTGGATCTCGTGAGTTGCAAAGCGTGGGGACAAGTTCCAGGGGCTCTTCAGTGAGTCCGTGGGCGAGGCTCGATCAGGCGCTGGCGGACGCCGCGGCCTGCGCGGCGGCGGCGGGCTCGGATTGGGCGATGGCGATCTCCAGCACCAGGTTGCCGCAGTCGGTGGTCGCGGGAATCTCGATGCAGGGGATGTCCTTCGGGCGGGAGATGATGTGCGAGCCGCCGATGACGACCGAGGGGCACGAGATCGTGACCTTGCGTTTGCCGGCGAACATGCCCTTGGCGTTGCCGCTGATCATGTTCGCAATCTCGCCGATGGCGTCCGAGAAGTCGGGGTTGTCGGCCTTCATGTCCGAGCCGGTGAAGAGCGACACGATGCGCTCGGCGGTGTTGATGGGGAACGAGATGACGATGTTGCCGGTGATGTCACCGGACATGCCGATGATGCCCGAGACGTCGTACGACGGCGCGGGGTTGGCCTTGATCTTCGGATCGCCGATCTGCACCGGCAGCTGCATCATCGTCGAGAAGACGTTCTGCAGCGAGGCGACGAAGGCGGTGATGTATGCGGGATCCATCATGATGAGCTACTCCTGGCGGACTTCCTTGAACGACGTTGACCGCGAATCTCTGTCCTGCACGGGCCGTGCTCACGCGCCGGCGGCGGCGATCGCGAACATGCGTTGAACATCGACGATCAACGACACGCCGCCGTCGTCACGCACCGTTGCGCCCGAGACCGGACCACCTTTATCGATGAATCGATCGAGCGGCTTGATGACAACCTCCTGCTGGCCGATCAATCGTGTGACCATTAAGCCCACACGTTTATCGCCGGAGGTCAGAACGACGGCGAACTGCTCGTCCGCCTGCGCGCCCAGACCGAACAGCTCCCCCGAGGAAAGCAGCGGCAGGACGGTGTCGCGCAGTCGCATCACCGGGCGCTGATTGATCGAAGACCGCGTGCCCTCTCCGGGCTTCACAATCTCGATGACGTTCGCCAGCGGGACGGCGTAGATCTCCTGTCCCACGCCGACCATCATCGCGCTGAGGATGGCGACGGTCAGCGGGATCTTGATCCGCATGGTCGTGCCCTGTCCGACGACGCTCTCGATCTCGATGGTGCCCTTGAGCTTCTCGATATTGGTCTTGACCACGTCCATGCCCACACCACGCCCGCTCACGTCCGAGAGCTTCTCGGCGGTGCTGAAGCCGGGGGCGAAGATGAGCGCGATCTTCTCGCGCTCGCTCATGGCGCTGGCCTGCTGATCGGTGATGAGGCCCTTCTCGATGCACTTGCGGGCGATGAACTCCGGATCGATGCCCTTGCCGTCGTCGACGATGAGGATCTGCACGTGCCCGCCGGCGTTGCTTGCGACCAGGCGGATGGTGCCCGCCTCGGGCTTGCCGGCTTTGACGCGATCGGCGGGGGATTCGACGCCGTGGTCTGCGCTGTTCCGCATGAGATGGACCAGCGGGTCGCCGATCTCCTCGATGACGGACTTGTCCACCTCGGTCGATGCGCCCTCGATCTCAAGGTTGATCTGCTTGTTGAGCTTGCGGGCCAGGTCGCGGATGAGCCTGGGGTACTTGCCGAAGACCTTCTCCAGAGGCTGCATGCGCGTCTTCATCACCGCCACCTGAAGATCGCTGGTCACGCGGTCCAGCGAGCCGCTGGTCTCGCCGAACTGCTCGCGCACCTCCTGCGGCAGCTCCGTGCTGCGGGCCAGCCCGCGCACCAGCGCACCGACGCGGTTCTTCTGGAGCACCAGCTCTCCCACAAGATTCAGCAGCGTCTCCAATCGCGACACCTCGACGCGGATCGTCTGCTCGCCAGCGCCGGCGGCCGAGCCGCTCGATGCGCCGGGCGTTGCCCCCGCCGCCGGCGCGCCCGCGTGGACAGTTCCCGGCGCATGGTCCGCCGGCTCTGCCGGCGAGCCGGGCTGATCCGGCCCCGGAGCGGGCGAGATGTGCTCGGGCTCGGCCTGACGCTCGGCTTCGAGAGTGTTCAGATGCCCGAATGGCTCGCAAAGCGCCTCGATCGGTCGCGTGATCACCTGCCCGCTGGCCAGCCCAACCTTCTGCTCGCGAAGCACCTCCAGCACGCGCTGGCCCAGGTGCATCGCCGCCGGGAGTTGATCCGCCGCCAGCATCGTGGATTGCTGCCCCAGCTTGATCACGCAGCCGGCGAGCTCATGCATCTTGCCGAACTCGAAGAACTCCGCCGACTTGGCCAGTTGCTCGCCAAGATCAGTCAGCGCCGCCGACGCCGCCATGCGGTCGGCCTCGACCGCCAGTTGCGCAAGCTGCGCGTCGATCTGCTCCAGCGTCTGGTCCACATCGGCAACGAGGAACTCCAGCAGGTCGAGCTTGTTCTTGGGCAGCGACAGCGGGACGCTGGTGCTGCCGCCTGTCGCGAGCGTGTCCGCCGGTTCGGCGGGGGAGCCCGGCGCGTCCGTCTGGATCGCCGGCGTGCCACGCCCCGGCGGCGCAACCTCGCCCAGCGCTGAGAGCCCATCGACGAGCGCGCTCGGCGCCAGCGTCAGCTCCCGACCGGCGCGAACATCGCCCAGTTGCTTCTTCAGCACGTCCGACGCGCCAAGCAGAAGGTCCATCGCGCCGCGATCAACCACGAACACGCGATTCCGCGCCGCGTTCAGCGCCGTCTCGGCCGCGTGCGCGATCGCCACGAGGTTCGTCAGCGCCAGAAAGCTCGCCGAGCCCTTGATCGTGTGCAGCGCGCGGAACACGCGGTTCAGCAACTCAAGGTCCGTGGGAGTGCTCTCCAGCAGCACAAGATCCTGATCGAGTTGTTCGAGCAGCTCGCTGGACTCGGTCAGGAAGTCCTGCAGCAACTCGGGGTCAAACTGGACTTCGTTCACGATCGAACCCCTCTGTGTGCCGGGCGCCCGGCGGACTCTGAACGGATCGGCTGACGCTCAGGCCGCGAGCTTCAGCGTCTTGCAGTTCTTCTTGGTGTAGCAGAAGCCCTGCGGGAGATTGACCTGATCAAACGGAACGTCCAGCGTGCGCAGCGTCTCGGAGTGGCCGATGAAGAGCACGCCGTCGTCGTTGAGCTGGTCGGCGAACATGTTGACGACCTGCTTGCGCATCTGGTCATCAAAGTAGATCATGACGTTGCGGCAGAAGATGATGTCGAACTTGCCGAACCGCTTGGCCGCCAGGCGGTCCTTCAGGTTGAGCACCTCGAACGTGACCATGGATTTGATGTTCGGGTCGATGTGGTAGAAGAGCCCCTCCTGCCGGAAGTAGCGCTGCTTCACCAGCGTGGGCGTTGTACGCACCGCGTAGTCGGTGTACTTGCCGGCGTGCGCCACCTCCAGCGCCTTCTCGCTGATGTCCGTGCCCAGGATCTCGATCCGCCAGTCCGACAGTCGCATGCCCAGCGAGCGATGCAGTTGCATCGCCATCGTGAAGGGCTCCTCGCCCGTCGAGCACGCCGCGGACCAGAGCCGCAGCTTCTTCACGCCCGCCCGAGCCTCCAGCAGCTTCGGCAGCAGCGTCTTCTCCATCACGTCAAGCTGCGGCTCGTTGCGGAAGAAACTA
>JALHNK010000061.1 GCA_022843565.1 Phycisphaerales bacterium | reverse complement strand
ACCGCCGGTCACATCCTGCTGGCGACGCTGTTCAGCTTCGCCGCGGCCTTGGTGACGCAGCCGATCTACATCGGCGGGCCGGTGACGGTCGTTGCGATCGTCGGCGGTTTCGGCATCATGCTGCTGGAGCTTTTCGTCGCCTTCATGCAGGCGTTCGTCTTCATGTTCCTCGTCACGGTGTTCATCGCGTTGATGGATCACCACGAACACGATCACTCGCACGATCATGAGCACGGGCATGATCATGCAAAGGGCCACGAGCACGCCCACGCGTAACGCGTGAATAACGGGCCCCAGCGCTCTTCACCTTCGCGGTGAGCGGCGCACATTTCACTCCGTGCGGTTCACAGTTTCACGTTTTCAAAGGATTCTCACATGAGCAAGCTGACCAAGTTCATCCCCCTGGCCGTCCTCCTGGCGATCCCCGCTGCCGTCTCGGCGGCCGAGGCTGTCAACGCTGTCGGCGCTGGCGCCGGCGTGGCCGCGGAGTTCCGCGGTGCGTCGATGGGTAAGGGCCTCGCGGTTCTGGGCGGCGGTCTCGCCGTTCTGGGCGCGGGCATGGGCATCGGCCTGATCGGCAAGGGCGCGACGGAGTCGATGGCTCGCCAGCCGGAAGCCGCGGGCAAGGTGCAGACCGCCGCGATCATCCTGGCGGTGTTCATCGAAGGTGCGACGCTGTTCGCGGTCGCCGCGGGCTTCCTCGCTGCCGCCTGATTCGATCAGGGCGCGAGCCTTGAGACTGATTCAAACGCGAAGCGGGACGGAGACGCCCCGCTTCGCATTGCCCCTGACCTGTTCCGCATCACCTGGTTTGCACACGTTCACGACTCACCGGAGTTGATCATGATGAAGAAGAGCATGCTCGCGTTCGCCTCGTTCGTTCTGATGACCGCGCCGGCCGCGATGGCGGCGGGAGTAGAGAAGGTTGACGCGTTGCCGACGGCCAAGCAGGGCGTCGCGACCGCCGCGACCGCGTTGATTGTGTTCGCGATCGCCGCGGCGTTCCTCGGCACCGTTGTGTGGCCGAAGATCAGCAAGGGGTTGTCCGATCGCGAGTCCAAGATCCGCTCGGAGATCGAGGCGGCCGAGCAGGCCCGCCAGCAGGCCAAGTCGGCCCTTGAGTCGTATCAGAAGAACCTCGCTGAGGCCAACAGCAAGGCCCAGCAGATGATCGCCGAGGCCAAGGCCGCGCAGCAGGCGCAGCTCGCCGAGCAGCGGGCCAAGGCCGACACGGACATGGCGATGCTGAAGGACAAGGCCATGCGAGAGATCGAGGCCGCGAAGAAGCAGGCGCTGGCCGAGATTTACGCCCAGACCGCCAGCCTCGCCACCGGCGTCGCGGGTCGGATCTTGCAGCGTGAGGTCAACGGCAGCGACGCCGAGAAGTTCACGCTCGAGGCGATCGGGTCGTTCAAGAACAACTGAGGCGGGGAAGGCACTGGGGACTAGGCATCAGGCTGCAAGCACCGGTTTGAATTTGGCCATTTGATAGTTTGGCAATTTGAGGATTTGAAAATGCCCCTGATCGAGACACAGCCGGACGCACTCAGCGAGGTTTACGCACGCAGCCTGCGCGAGCTGGCCTTCAGCAAGGGCGGCGTGGACAAGGTCCGCCTCGTGCTCGATGAGCTCCAGGGCGTGCTCGCGCTCGCCCGCGATAACCCGCGCTTCGGCGAGTTCCTCTCCAGCCGCATCATCAGCGTCAAGGACAAGAAGAAGTCGATCACCTCAGCCCTCCGCGGCAAGTCCGACGACCTCACCCTGCACTTCCTCCTAGCGGTCGCTGATAACGAGCGCCTCGCCAAGCTGCCGGGCATCGTCGGCTCGCTGGCCGAGATGGTCGACGCGGTCGACGGCCGCGTCGAGGTCTCCGTCACGACGCCGGCCCCGATCAACGACTCCGAGATCGCGTCGCTCCGAGAACGCATCGCGGCGAAGATGCCCGGCAACACGCCGGTCATCAAGGCGTTCGTTGATCCGAACATGATCGGCGGCATCCGTCTGCAGGTCGGCGACAAGCTCTTTGACGCCAGCGTGCAGACCAAGCTCCGCCAGCTCCGCGATCAGCTCGCGCTCAACGGCCTACCGGCGGTCCGCGCCGCGATGGGCCGGATCATTCAGGCCTGAGCCAGCGGTCGCGTTCAAGCGTTCCGCGCTTGAGTGTGAGCTTTGAGTTCTATGCTCGGGCAGTCTCGCGCGATCATCACCGCTCGCCGTCGCTATCATGGCGCGAGCTGCGAATCGAGCAACTCCTCCCTTCATCCACCCCCCCGCACCCCTCGCCGAGAGACTGCACCATGCCCACCAAGACCATCGCCCAGGCCGACGTGAAGAACAAGCGTGTCCTCAGCCGCGTTGATTTCAACGTGCCGATCGAGGGCGGCGTGATCTCTGATGATCGCCGTATTCGCGAGGCGCTGCCGAGCATCAAGTCGATCATCGATCGCGGCGGCTCTGCGATCCTCATGTCGCACCTGGGCCGGCCCGAGGGCAAGGGCTTTGAGGCTGCGTACACGCTGAAGCCGGTAGCCGATCGGCTGGCGCAACTCCTGGGCAAGCCGGTGCAGTTCCCGTCGCAAGATCTGACGGACGCCGCCGCTGAGGCCGCCGCGAAGAACGCCAAGCCCGGCGATGTCATCCTGCTGGAGAACGTCCGCTTCGCCAAGGGCGAGAAGAAGGGCGAGGAGTCGTACGCCACCAAGCTCGCCGGGTATGGCGACATGTACTGCAACGACGCCTTCGGCACCGCCCATCGCGAAGACGGCAGCATGTTCGCGGTCCCCAAGGCGATGAAGGCCCAGGGCAAGTCGTGCGTCGCGGGCCTCTTGCTGGAGAAGGAGCTGAAGTATCTGGGCGACGCGCTGAAGAGCCCGGTCAAGCCGTTCGTGGTGGTGCTGGGCGGGGCGAAGGTTTCGGACAAGATCCAGTTGATCGAGAACCTTCTGCCGCGGGCCAGCGCGATCATCGTGGGCGGCGCGATGGCGTACACGTTCCTGAAGGCGCTGGGGCGAGAGGTGGGCAGCAGCCGCGTGGAGGAGAGCCATCTGGAGCACGCCAAGAAGATGCTGGACCAGGCGGCAAACCTCAAGTGCGACCTGCACCTGCCGGTGGACCACGTCTGCGCGACAGATTTCACCGAGAGCGGCGGCACCGTTGATATCTTCGGCGAGTCGATCAAGCCCGGCTTCATGGGCCTGGACATCGGCCCCAAGACAATCACAAACTACGGCGCGGTGCTGCGGGCGGCCAAGACGATCGTGTGGAACGGCCCGATGGGCGTGTTCGAGTGGCCGCTGTTCCGCACCGGCACACAGCAGGTGGCCCAGGCGAGCGTGGACGCGACGAGCAAGGGCGCGATCTCGATCGTCGGCGGCGGCGACAGCGCCGCCGCGGCGGAAGAGTTCGGCCTGGCCAACCAGTTCTCCCACGTCAGCACCGGCGGCGGCGCCTCGCTGGAAATGCTCGCGGGCAAGCCGTTCACGACGGTGGCGTTGCTGGATGTGGTGTGAGGGGGGAGGGGGGAAGGGATCTAGGGATCGAGGGATCTAGGGATCTAGGGATCTAGGGATCAGGGTTTTCAGGGAGCCCGGAGCGCAAGCTCAGGGGTTTTGGGTCGTCATGAGCACGGAGCAGTGGGAGCGGCACGGGGGGGTGGGGGGTGTGGGGCAGATGGTATCATCGCACATGGCACACGGCACATAACGCAGTAATGCAGCAAAGCAGCGAAGCTGAACGTCACGTTTTGTTTGCGGACACCTGAAGGCTGACAACTGAAGGCTGACAACTGAAGGCTGCACGCTCCGACGTATCCACGAACGCGGCGTGCGGTTGGGTGTCGGCGGGTCGACGAAGAGCGGCGCTGCCGCGCGCCCTCGCGTCTCCAGTCAAGAAACGAGCAAACTTCCTCTATCCCATCGAGGCCCGCGTTGCGGGCGCTTGTCGGCGGGCGTCACCGTACAGTGCTGTGATGCCCGGCGGCTCCTCAACTCGTTCTAGGAAGAGTGCTCAGAAAGTCACCCCTGTGCCGGCCAAGGGGTCCGTCGCCGCCAGCGGCGCGGAGTGGTTGAACCCGATCATTACGATGGACGATGGAGGCGTGATCAGGTCCGCGAGCGATTCGGTTGAGAAGCTCTTTGGCTGGACGCCGATGGAGCTCTTTGGGCGCAATGTGAAGATGCTGATCCCCGAGCCGCGCCGATCGGCGCTGGATCGCTATCTCGATCGATATCGAAACGCCGACACGAGCAAGTCCCTGACGCGCACGCGCCGGTTCGACGCGGTTCGCAAGGACGGCTCCCTATTTCAGATCGAACTGTCAATGTCCAGGGCCGAGCTGCCGATCCACTCGGCGCCGTTCTTCATCGGCATCGTTCGTGATGTGAGCAACGAGATCGACATCGGCCCCGATTCAGAGCGGGAGCGGGCCCGCATGCACCAGCTCATCATGGAGCAGACGCGGGCCCTAGCCACGGCACACCTGAGGCTGCAACTGGCCGACCGCATGGCGGCGCTCGGCACGCTCGCGGCGGGCCTTGGCCATGATCTCAATAACGTGCTGCTGCCCGTGCGCGCACGCCTTGACGCGATGGAGCACGCCCACAGCATCACCGCCGCCAGGACGCACATGAAAGCCATGCGGCTGCAAGTGGCCTATCTGCAAAGCCTCAGCGACGGACTGCACGCGTTGACGCTGGATCCCGATGGCCCATCTTCTGCTGAGGGTGGCATCGGCAGCACGCAACTGACCGAGTGGTGGCGGCAGGTGGGCCCGCTGCTGCGAAAGGCCGCGCCCCGGCGGGTGAGCGTGACTGCGTCGTTCCCGGCGGGGCTCCCGCCGGTGGGCATCGCACCGCAGTGGCTGACGCAGGCAATGCTCAATCTCATTGTCAACGCGGGCGAAGCGATCGCCGATGGTCGCAAGGGCCTGATCCATGTGTGGGCCGACGCTCGGGGCGACGCGAAGGTCGTCCGGATCAGCGTGAGAGACAACGGCGGTGGCATGAGCCGCGAGGTGCAACGCCGGGCGCTGGACCTGTTCTTTACGACGAAGGCTCGCAGCATGGGCACGGGGCTCGGTCTGCCGCTGGCGCGGAAGGTTGCACTCCGGGCGGGCGGGGAGCTGAGCTTTACGTCGCAGGTCGGAGAGGGAACGACCGTTGTGTTGGAACTGCCGTCGGCAGCACCGCTTGCGGAGCTGTCCGCAGGCCGGGGAGCGAAACGGCGCGCGGCGGCGATCTCGGTTGAGAACGGCCGCACCGCGGCGCTGATCGGGCAAGTGCTGCTGGGGGCGGGGCTTCACATCCGATCGATGGTTGGCGGCTCCCCCGGTCAAGCGAGCATCTGGGTGACCGATCCAACGCTTACGGCGCTCAAGGTCGCGGAACTGTGGCACGCGCGACGGGCGACGCGGGTGATCGCGCTCGTCGGTGAGGCGACCGCACGAACGCGACACCGCTGGGCGGCGCTCGGGGCGATCAACCTCGGCGCGGCCGACGATATCCGAACCATCCGGTACGCGTTGAGCCGGGCATTCGCCCTTTCGCAAGGAGAACACCATGCCACGATCGAAGCCGGTCAGCCAGAATCGTTCTGAGAGGCCGACGCCGGCGCGCGAGAAACGTGAGCGGGTCGCCGATCCTTCACGTCAGCACGCCGGGCCGCCGGTGATCGAAGCGAAGCCGTCGCAAGAGGGCCGCGCGGTTCGTGTGCTGTGCGTGGATGACCACGCGGTGCTTCTGGACGGGCTGGCGGCGCGGTTCGCGCTCGAGGACGGCATCGAGCTGGTCGGGCGGTTGAACAGCGCGGCGCGGCTGCTGGCCGAGTGCGATCGCCTGCGGCCGGATGTTGTGGTGCTCGACATCGAGATGCCGGGGCCGGACGCGTTTGAGATCGCAGACCGGCTGAAGCACAAACGCGGCATGGGCGTGAGCAGTGGTCAGTCAGAGGCGCGGGTGATGGTGCTGAGCGCACACGTTCGCGACGCGTTCATCTCCGCCGCGTTCAAGGCGGGGGCCAGCGCGTACTTCTCGAAGGCCGACGACCTCGCGGACATCATCCGGGGCGTGTATCAGGTGGCCCGAGGTCAGCTCAGCGAGTTCGTACTGGGCCCCAAGGTGCGAGAGCGATGCCAGCCCATGGCGATGCGAGGGAGCGCGGCGGCGGGCACGGATGTTCACGTCGCGGGGCCAGGCGAGGCGCCGGCGACGCTGATTTCGCTGCTCACCACGCGAGAGGCCGAGATCCTCCGGCTGATCGGCAAGGGCAAGTCGCGCACGCAGATCGCGGCGGAGCTGTGCCGCAGCGCGAAGACCGTCGATGCGCACCAGGCTCGCATGATGAAGAAGCTCGGCATCACCGCACGCGCCGACCTCATGCGATTGTCGATCCGCGAAGGGTTCGCCGAGGTGTGATGCCTCTAAGGATGAGGGAAACGTGCGGCATCGACAGTGCAACTGCTCGATGCCAAGATCTCCTGTGGCGATCAGACGAGCTTCGACACGCCGAGGCGTGAGCCGTGGATCGCCGGAGGATGTCGCTTGAAATCAACAACGATCACACGCGAAGACCGCACGCCTCGCAAGGTGCCACCACCGGCGTCGAGCACCGGTGAGGTGCAGGGGTTCGAGCACGTGCAACGCACGCCTATCGCATTGGACGCGGGCTCAGCGCTGTCCAGCGTCGAGAGCTTGCAGCAGTTGATGGCCGACACGATCACGCTGCGAGACCTTTACAAGAAGCACCACTGGCAGGCGGCGGGGCCGACGTTTTACATGTTCCACCTGCTGTTTGACAAGCACGCGTCGGAGCAGAGCACGCTGGTGGATCTGCTGGCCGAACGCGTGCAGACGCTCGGCGGGGTCTCGATCGCGATGGCGGCCGACGTTGCCGAGGTCACGCTGATCCCTCGTGCGCCGAGTGGTCGAGAGGACACCGCGGCGCAGTTGGAGCGTCTGTTGCACGCTCACGAGGTGATCCTGCTGGAATCACGTGCGATGGCCCGCGCCGCCTCCGAGGCGGGCGATGTCGGAACCGACGACATCATCGTGTCGAACGTCATCCGCATCGGAGAACTCCAGACGTGGTTCCTGGCGCAGCACGTGCCGGGGCGCGTGATTGAGATTGACGCCGAACGCGGTGCATAGCGCCGCGGCATCCGATGAGAGAACGTATTGCGCGCTGCCGCGTGCGTCAGCGCGGCCGAGAGTGCGCTGATGAATCGTCCAGGGGCCCGTGCGGTGGTTGACGAGGGAAGAGGCGGCCCCGGCGCACTCGCTGTGCCCTGGGGCCTTTCGGCCGGTGCTGGCTGCACCGGCGAGTGCGTCTGGGATTGTGGGGACTCGTAAGGAGAGCTTCCAATGACAAAGTACGCGCCGACTGTCGAGGGTAGGGTTCCAGCGTTCGCGCGCTTGGTGAACGCTGCGTATGGCCTGTCACCGAGTGACAAGCGCCCGATTGCGAGCGAGCACGGCGGCGAACTGATGAGCCTTCGGACAATGCAAAGCGCCATTGTGCAACTGCTCGCCGACACGATGACGATCCGCGATCTGTACTCGAAACACGCCGAGCAGGCGTCGGGGCCGTTCGCTGGAGTGTTCAAGCTCATCTGCCACCGGCATCGGTTGGAGCAGCAGCGTCTTATTGAGATTCTGGAGGCCCGTGTGCGTTCGCTCGGCGGTCAGCCGCTGGTCATGGCTGCGGACGTCGCGGCCATGACGAGCATCCCATCGCCGCCGCGGGGCGCTGAGCTGATGGACATCCAGGTCGAGCGATTGCTGAACGCGCACGAGCGCATTCGACAGCAGGCGGTCATGTTGATGCCATTGGCCGGCACGGGCGAGCCGCGGGGGGCAGAGCGCGATGAGACTCTCACCGTGGTCTTTGAGCTGATCCGCGCCAGCAAAGTCCAAGTGTGGCTGTTAGCGGCGTATCTGCGACATGTCGCCAGCGACTCGCCTTGCTCGATGCGGGAAGCGCGGGCGTGAGCCGTGCTCTTGCTGCCGCTCCGGCGAGCAAGAACATCTGTCAGCCGGCGTTCTGTCTGCGATCTCCGATGCGGTGTGGCCAAGAGAACCATCCGCTGACGGTCCCGTGGTCAGAGGCGAGCGGGCGATACCAGCACACCGGATAGGACCGCCGTTCGCAGTACACAAAGCGTCGATGCTCCGAGGACATCTTCCATATCGACGCGGCAGTGTCTCGCGAGCATGCTCCGATGGGTCATCGATGCGGTGAGTTGCCATTGGGATGTGCAAGACCAACGGCGCGACATCGGTGGGACGCATCCGGCTCACACAACGCAGGGACTGGAGAGCGTGTCCAGCCCGTAGAACCTGTCCTGCACTCTCTCAGTCAACTCCAAGGAGGACGGTGATGGCATCGAGCAATCAAGACACCATTCGTAGTTACATCGGCGACCTCATCGCGGTGCTGGACCATGTCGCGCAGGCCGTCGGGAAGCACCGGGACAACGTCGATCTTCGCAAAGTCGATCACGCCAGCGTGTTGATCGATGACCTTTACGCGGCTCTCGTCCGCCATCGGACGGACCTTGAGTTGCACCTGAAAGCGATCGGCGGCGCCACCGGCGGTGGAGTCGTGAAAGACGTCCTGACGACCCTCACTGGCGTGATGGCGGGTGTGTACGGAACCATGCGAGGAGAGGCAATGTCGCGGATCATCCGCGATGACTACACGGCGCTGAGCTTCGTGATCGCGTGCGCCACGATGCTGCACACGACGGCGCTGGCGCTGAACGACCTCTCGACCGCTGACATCACACGCAGGCACATGCGCGACTACCCGCCGCTGATCATGGCTCTCAGCCACGTCCTCCCGATGGCGGTCCTGGTAGACCTGCACTCGGACAACGTCGCGGTGAACAACGACCAGAGCGCGGGGCAGGCCCGGCAAGACCTTAGCGACGCGTGGAACGCGGCGTCTGCCAGTCATGCGACGTGAGGCGGTGGCACTGGGGCATCTTATGTAGCACACTTACTCCATGGCACTCGATGAGCACATCAGATATAGTCCATGTATAGTCAGTGCAGAGGTGCGGCAAGCGAGTCGTATCGCACCACGCATCATGTCGCGACCGTCAACACACTGAGTCGTGCAGAGGCACGCAGAAAGTCAACATGCACAACATACGTCCGTATGTTCCGACGGCCATCTGTGCCGTGGTCTTCGCGATGAGCGGGTGCGAGCGAAAGAACGAGCAGGTCCCTCGGCCCGACGGGCGGCCTCCGGTCGCGCCGGTCAGTCGACCAGACGCGGACAACACCGAGCGCAACGCGGCCAACCGTGAGAGCGCGACCAAGAGCCCGATGGACCAATCCAACGCGAGCGATGCCATCAGGATCACCGCCGCGATCCGGCGAGCGATTCTCGATGACAACTCGATGTCTGTCAACGCACAGAACTGCAAGGTCATCACGGACGCGACGGGCAACGTCACGCTGCGAGGCCCGGTCAACTCTGATCGCGAGAAGGAAGCGATCGAGGCAAAGGCCAAGTTGGTCGCGGGCGTTCGCACCGTCGTGAACGAGCTCGAAGTCAAAGCGAACTGATCATCACGTCAGGGCGGGCAGCAGTCGCCGCCCGACCCGTGGCGGGCGATGCGCACGCACGCGCAGGCAGCCACACGCGGACATTCACAGTCACACATTCACAGCCACATATTCACACGTAAGCGGTCACACGCTTTATAGGAGCTTTCGATGGCAACCTCAGTCTTCTGCATCGCTTCGACTCTTTCGATGGCCAACACCATTGTCGACCGGCTCAAGGGTGCGAGCTTTCGCGACAACGACATCTCCGTCCTTCTTCCGGACAAGGACACCACGCGCGACTTCGCTCACGAGAAGAACACCAAGGCACCCGAGGGCGCCACGGTCGGTGCGAGCACCGGCGGTCTCGTCGGCGGGACGCTCGGTTTGCTGGCTGGCATCGGCCTGCTGGCGATCCCCGGCGTTGGCCCCTTCATCGCTGCTGGCCCGATCATGGCGGCGTTGAGCGGCATCGCGGTGGGTGCCGCGGTCGGCGGCGTGGCTGGCGCTCTTATCGGCATGGGCATTCCGGAGCTCGAAGCCAAGCGGTACGAGGGGAAGATCAAGGACGGCAATATCCTGATCTCGGCCCATGCAGAGTCGTCGGCGGAGATCGCGCGGGCCAAAGAGATCTTTGCCACCGCGGGCGCGACGGACATCGCGTCAACATCGGAGAAGACTGCGCCAATGCCCGCGCCGGTGATCCGGCCGGCGAACGCGTCGTATGACGGCACACGAATGTAAGCCGCGAGCGTTGGCTCATGGCTTGGACTGCAACTCAGCGCCGCGTCTTGCGTTAACGCCCGCGGCGCGATGGTGTCTCCTGTCAGAATCAATTGTTTGTACAACTGTGAAAGGATATCTATGAACGCTCTCAAGATCTGTGTATTCCCGCTCGTTCTGTGCCTGCTCACCGTGGCGGCGTGCAACTCGTCGTCACGGACATCAAGCTCTGATCCGACCGTCAGCCGCGTCGGCTTCACGCTTGAGCCCAGCACGCGTGACCTGATTGCTGGTGAGACGGTCACGATCTTTGCCCGGACCTTTGATACGTACGGGCGTGACCCGGAGATCACTTGGACCAGCACCGCTGGCAAGGTGACGACCGAGCAGAGGGGCCGCGTGGCCCGCGTGAAGCTCGACCAGCCAGGGACGTGCATCGTCACTGCGACCCTCACCGCCGACGGCCGCGAGATCAAGCGCGAGAGCGTTGAGATCCGCGTCAAGCCCATGTCGTAACTGTCCATGTCCCATCATCTCACGGTATCGATCGGTTCGAGTCTCATTTTGAAAGAACACACCATGGCGATGGAAAACACCTCGGCCTCCACCTCATTCAAGAGCGACATCGACGGGCTCTCACGCCAAGCGGGCGTGGTCGGCCACGATGTAGCCACACTCGCCCACGACGCCGCCGGAGCGGCGCGTCACGGCGCGGCTGAGTTGCGCGAAGGCGCTTCGCACGCCGTCGACGCCGCGAAGGCCAAGCTCGCGCAGGGAGCGGACTACGCGAAGAAGCAGTTCGCCGATGCTCAAGACCAGGTGTCCGCCACTGCCAAGTCGATGAACAAGTACGTCGGCGAGCACCCGCTGACGAGCATCGGCGTCGCGCTCGGCGTCGGCGTGGTTGTTGGGATGCTCCTGAGCCGTTCGAGATCCTGAGCACTATCCGAGCGTTCAAGGTGTCTACGCATGAAGTCAATCTCCCACTTCATCATTGCCATTGTCGAGCTGGCCGAGGCTGAAGGACGCGACTTGCGCGCCTCGGTACGGACGGAGGCACACCGCCTTCGCGCAGCGCTTGTCACGCTCACGATCGCGCTGGCGATCCTGCTGGTGTCCGTCCCGCTGTTCGCGGCGGGCGCGTTTCTCCTGATCGCCGGGTTCATGTGGTGGCTTGAGAGCCAAGTCTCGAAGCCGCTGGCGGCTGTGCTTGCTGGAATGGCGTTTCTCTTGCTCGGCGGTAGTTGTGTTCTGCTGTCGCGGAGTCTTGCGAAAGCGAGGGTCGAATGACGGGTGTCTCGCCGGTCGATGGCGCTCGATCGCCCATGACGACTGCGGATGCGAAGCACAGGCTCGTGTCGTGGGGCGATGCGACGCAGAGGGATGCGCAGTTGCTTCGAACTCGTGTGGTGGCCGGGGCATCTCGGGTGGCTATCGGCGTCGGCGTTGCGACGGTGGTGGCCCTCATCATCTGGCGAGTGCGAACCGCGAGCGGGTCGCGCGATCGGTCAATGGCGACCGCGGCGCGCCCGAACCGAGGCGACAGCTCTCCGCCGAATCCAGCGGCCAGCCGATCGCGCCAGTCCGTCGGTGCGTGGCTCGCGTGGTTTGTCGCAGCCCGCGCGGGCCGGTGGCTTGTGCCGGTGGTTGTTCAGGCGGCGCGATCTCGCTGGCGGCGGACGTGAGTTGCGTGCGGGCCGAAGCGGCGGACATCACTGCCCGAGCCTTCGACGCGCAGACCACCACAATCTTTGTTCATCCGAGTTGTTCGTCATTGGTACTCGGGCCGCGTCTGTCGCCGGCACGCAGCAGGTGGCCCAGGCGATTGTCGATGCGACGAGCAAGGGTGCAACATCGATCGTCGGCGGGGGCGACAGCGCCGCCGCGGCAGAAGAGTTCGGCGTGGCGTTACAGTGCTCGCACGTCAGCACCGGCGGTGGTGCGTTGCTTGAAATGCTCGCGGGCAAGCCGTTCACGACGGTGGCGTTGCTGGATCAGGTTTGAGCGCGGCGCGAGGACTTACACAAAATCGGCAACTGGGCACGGGTCAGTGACGAGACCCCGGCTCCGGCGAGCCGGAGTCCTTGTCGCTCCGCGCTTCGTTGCCGAGACGCGAATGCCGTGTGTGACCGCTCGGCCCTTTCCTAGAAACCGCAGCCGTCAAAGTAGATGCTGAAGAACAGGTTGTAGTCGCCTTCGGTGACGCCGTTGTTGGTCTGCAGCGTGCCGAACGGCGGCAGCGGTGAGCCGTCATCGTTGGCGATGTCGCAGGTCAGCACGGCGTCGAAGAAGGTCGCGAAGAACTGGTTGTAATCGCCCTCGGTCACGCCGTTGTTGGTGCCGCCGGGAGTGCCGATTGGCGGCAGTGGTGTGCCATCATCGAACGCGATGTCGGCGGGGTTGCAGCGACAGTTGGTCACGGTCACGGTGACCGATGCGCAGGCGTCGCTGGTATGGCCGTCGGAGGTGCGACGTGCGCGGGCGAAGTAGGTGGTAGTGGTTGCTGGTGCGACTTCGAACGGGTTGCCGGTGCCGATGAGCAGGCTGCCGCAGGAGAAGGCGAACCAGTCGATGACGATGCCGGGACCGGGGTCGGCGACGGAAAGGCTGGCGGGTTCGCCGCCGCAGACGGCGTCGGGGGAGGCGAACGGGCTGGTGGGAGTGGGAAGGCCGACAGCGAAGATGTACGCCGCGCCAGGGTTGAAGGCGCTGTTGTTGGCCTGGTCGCCGTTCACGCCGGTGGCGTTGCTGTCCTCTTGATACGCCCCGACCACGACCGTCTCGCCCGAGACGGCCACCGACCAGCCGAAGCGATCGTTGGCGCCCGTGTTCGAGGCTTTCAGATATGCCTGCTGGGTCCAGGTCGTTCCGGTGCGCAGGAAGACGTACGCCGCGCCGGAATCCATTGCGCTGTTGTCGGCCCCGTTGCCGTTCACGCCCGTGGCGATGCTGTCCTCCCTGAACGTTCCGGCTACGACGGTGTCGTCCGAAAGGGCCAGGGACGTGCCCAGGTCGTCGCCCACCCCGGGGTTGGAAGCCTTGAGATAGGCCTGCTGCGTCCAAGTCGTGCCGCCGGAGGGGCGCACGAAGACATAGACGGCGCCCGCGCCGGCGGCGCTATTGTCGGCCTGATTGCCGTTCACGCCCGTAGCGTTGCTGGCCTCGCCAATCGCTGACACCACAATCGTGTCGCCCGAGACGGCGACCGACTCGCCGAACGCGTCGCCCGCACCGGAGTTGGAGGCCTTGAGATACGCCTGCTGGGTCCAGGTCGTGCCGCTGCGCTCGAAGATGTACGCAGCGCCGGTCTGGGCTGCGCTGTTGTCGGCCTCGTTGCCGTTGACTCCCGCAGCGTTGCTGTCCTCGAGCCACGCCCCGACGACGACCGTGTCTCCAGAGACGCCGACGGACTGGCCGAACTCATCGTTAGCGCCGGTGTTGGAGGCCTTGAGATACGCCTGCTGGGTCCAGGTCGTGCCGCTGCGCTCGAAGATGTACGCAGCGCCGGCTTTGCTCGCGTCGTTGTTGGCTTCGTTGCCATTCACGCCGACGGAGGTGCTGCGTTCGCCGTACGCGCCGACCACGACGGTGTTGTTCGAGACGGCCACGGACCAGCCGAACAGGTCATTTGCACCCGTGTTGGAGGCCTTGAGATAGGCCTGCTGAGTCCAAGTCGAGCCCCCCGACGGACGCACGAAGACATACGCGGCACCGGAGCTCACCGCGCTGTTGTCGGCCTCATTGCCGTTCACGCCCGTGGCATTGCTGGACTCCGCGTACGCGCCGACGACGATCGTGTCGCCTGAGATCGCGACGGCGTTGCCGAACTGATCATTCGGTCCCGGGTTCGAAGCTTTGAGATAGGCCTGCTGGGTCCACGTCGTGCCGCTGCGCACGAAGACATAGGCCGCGCCGGCTTCCGCGATGCTGTTGTCGGCTTCGTTGCCGTTCACGCCCGCAGAGTTGCTGTCCTCCGCCAACGCGCCCACGACGACCGTGTCGCCCGAGGCCGCAACGGCCCAGCCGAACGCGTCACTGTTGCCCGTGTTGGAGGCCTTGAGATACGCCTGCTGGGCGGTGGGGTCGATCGTCAGCGGGTAGCGGGCGTGGGTGTCGTCGATGGTGAGCAGGAGTTGTGGCGAGCGCGGCGCGGCGGTGACGGCCCGAAACGACGCGGCGAGGTGGACGCCGTCGGCGTCGAAGACCTTCAGGCCGTTGTAGTTCACCGCAACGTCGCCGCTGGGAGCGATGAAGGCGACATCGCGGCCGTTCTCGTTCACGCGAGGGAGCAGGTCGCCGCGGACGGCAAGGGTGAACTGGAGCATGCCGTCGTCGGTGCTGTTTGAGCCGCCCAAGCCACGGCTGGCGGCGGAAGTGTCGGGACGCGTGTGGAGCGTGTAGCCGTGCTCGAAGCCGCGCTGGTCGTTGATGTACCACTCGGTCAGGGCACCGTTCCATTCGTACTCAACGCGTGAGCCCTTGGCCTCGACGCAGGCGGTGCCGGTGATGGTCCGCTGCGTGTCGCCGCGGCCGTAGGACTTGAGTTCGAGCCCCCACGTCCAGCCGCCGGCGTTGGGCGTCGTGATGAAGCCGCGACCGTCGAACCTTGTGATCCACTGCTGTCCCGGGTTGCGCGCGCCGTAGTGACCGGGCATGGCGACGTCAGCGAATGCCGCGTGGCGGCCGGCCTGATACGCGTTGCGGATGCTCGACCAGTCCGACGAGGCAAGTCCCTCCGGAACCGCGAGGTCATCGGCCCGGGTCGTCGCTGGCGGTCCCCAGAGCCCGAAGACAAAGACCGCCAAGATTCCGATGTTGCTCATTCGCATGATGCACCTCCAAAGTTTGGCCCTACCGACTTCGAGGACCGCGGAACTCTCAGACTACCCGACAACCCACTCCGTGTGGTCACAACACCTAGAGAATTGCCACGAGTGTTGAACTTACCCATCTTCCGGATGAGCGTTGAGGGCAGCGTGGTGCTGGTCGGACGTCCCACTGAACCAGCGTTGCGGATCGGTGTCTGTGGGCGGGAGATTGCCCACGATCACGGAATGCCGAGTCGTTCAGAGCACGGTCAGAGCGATGCCCCCGGTTCAGAGGTGCGTCCTTGACGCTCCTGATTGCCGGTGCTTGATGTTGCTCGGAAAGCGAGCACGCGTGCCCTCGATTACTCCCCCGCGCGTTCTCTCGCTCGGCGTTTGGCCGCTTGCATCGGTGTCTCGCCCGGGAGCGTGTCGTCTGTTGCTGGGCGGGATCGTTCGATCGGAGCTGCGGGCGTGGGTGTTGGCGTTGCTGGCGGTGGAGATGCGGGTTCTGTTGATCGTGCTGCCGTCGGTGACGGCGCGGTTGATGGCGCGGAGGTGCTGGCTGGTGTGCCGCCGCCGCTCCGCGCTCGGGCCGCTTGCTGGCGGCGCTTGCGGGCCTCGTCGATCACACGCTGGGCGTCGGTGTTGTCCAAAGCTTTGGTCTCGGCCAGCGGCGTGGGCTTGAGGGTTGCTGTGGCGTCCCGCTGGCGCAGGGCCGCGAGTCGGTCGCCTGATTGCTTCGTCCGGTCGGCCATCGCGACCGCGGCTTCTTGCATCACGCTCTGGCCGAACTTGCGGCTGATCAGGCGATCCCACGCGACGCGGCGCGTGCCGATGTCCAGCAGTGTCAGCGCCAGCGCGTAGGCGATCAGCAGCGGCCACAGCGGCAGGCGCGCTTCGGTCGGCACGAGCCCCGCGCGGCTCCAGAGATTCGGAAGCTCCGTCGCTTCCAGCGACAGCACCTTGCCGCCGCCAGCTTTGGCGATTTCGCTCAGCGTCTGATCGTCGGACGTGAGCCAGCGGTACTCCTGACCAGAGGGGACGACCTGACCGCCGACGATCGGCGGGAGCTTGATCGAGCCCTCCTGCGGTGTGAGTGTGACGAGGTAGTTGCCGGCGCCGGGGGCGGCGAATCGGCCTTCGTACACGCCGCTGGCGACCTGGCTCATGCGCAGGGCGGTGCGGCCGCCGTCGGGTGAGAACGCCGAGCCGGAGATCTGCACGCCGTCGCGCGGCTTGCCGCTGGCGTCGGTCATCTCCAGCGTCGCGACGATCGCGTCGCCCTCGCGGCGCAGGGTGAGTTCGCCGGCGCGGCTGGAATCCGGCCTCGCGATCGAGCGCACAAGCTGCGTCCAGAACTGGCGATAGCCGGGCCAGTCCACCCACGAGAGGCCCCAGTTGTGAGCGTCGGAGGTGAACGCGGCGACCTGGCCGAGGCCCGCCTGCCACACGCCGAGCACCGGCTCGCCCTTTGGCGTGAGCATCGGGTACAGCACGCCGGTGGGCTGGCCGTTTTCTTCCGGCGGGCGGGCCTGCGTGAGCACGAGGCCGCCCAGCGCGGGCACGTCCGTCGGCAGGCCGGTGGTGATCGGTGAGCCGGTGAGCATCATCACCGGGACGAATGGCTCCTCGCGGATCAGCGGCTGACGGACAACCTGCGCCGCCCGCAGGAAGATCCGCGGCAGCGTGTTCGGATCGGTGACGCGGTAGTACACGCCGCCGCCGGCCTCGGCCATCTTGGCCATCGTGGGCAGGTCGGCCTTGTCGCCGACGGCGATGGTCGAGAGGGCGATGCCGTCTTTGGCGATGTCCGAAGCGATGGCGGGCAGTTGCTGGCGACCTTGCGAGCCGCCGTCGGAGAGGACGATGATGTGCTTGATCTTGGCTCGGGCTTCCTTCATCTGGCGATACGCCTCGCGGAGCGCCGGAGGAAGGTTGGTGCCGCCGTTGGGTGAGAGGGACAAGAGCTTGCGCGCAGTGGATTCGGAGTTCACGTTCTTGGCGAGCGGCTGGACGACGGAGTAGTCGGAGTTGAACTCGATGACGCCGACGAGGTCGTCCTTGTGCATGGTGCGCACCGCGAGAGCTGCGCCTTCGTTGGCAATCTCCTGTTGGCTGCGTGAGGAGCCCATGACCGACCAGCCCATGGAGCCGGAGGTGTCCATGATGATGATCATGGCTGCCGATGGCAGCACGAGTTGCTCGGGCAGGTCGAGTTTGACGGGCAGGATGGGCTCGATGGGCGAGCCGCGCCACGCGCCGGCGCCGAAGGAGTTCGGTCCGCCGATCATCACCAGGCCGCCGCCGAGCTCGGTGACATAGCGCTGGAGGGAATCCAGAGTGCCGGGCGCGAAGGCCTCGGCGGGCGCGTTCTGCAGGATGATGGCGTCGTAGGCCTGCATGCGCACGAGGTCAGGCGAGAGGCCCTCGGGCGCGACGGTCTGGACGGTGAGCCCCTGGGCGGTGAGCGTGCGGGCGAGCGTGCCGCCGGGGCCGCCGCCAGCGGACCCGTCGCCGCCGATGCCGTCGATGAGCAGGATGTCGCCGGTGCCGGGCGTGATGGTGAAGGCTTCGGCGGAGTTGTTCGCGGCGATGGTGTCCGAGGGAGTGCGTGCTGGTGGTGATGCGGTGGCGTTCTCGCCAGCGGCGCTGTTGCCGCCAGCCGCGTTGACGCCTCCGGCGTTGGTGGCTGCGCCCGCGCCGGCCGCTCCGGGCTCGATCACATCCGGTTCAAAGATCGCGCGGAGCTGGTGAACACGCCCGGCGTCCAGCCGGACCGAGAGAACGAACGTCGTCAGCCCCGGCTGGAGCGAGACGCGGCGCGATGCACGCGACGGGTCGTCAGAGATACGCACTTCCTCGCCGCCCTGCAGCAGGCGCAGCGTGCCGGTCGATGGCGAACTGGCGCGGAGATTCACGCGTACATCGACGAACGCGCCCGCCGCGGCGCGCGTCGGGGCATCGAGCGACTCGACGACGACTTCGTGCTCCACGCGATAGCGGATCGGCACGACATCGATCGGCAGCGGGCGCGTGGCGCTTCCGGTGATTGACCGGGCGGCACCCACCGCGTCGCCGCTGGTTTGTCGGCCGTCAGAGAAGAGCACGAGACGACCGGAAGCGTCGGGCGGGACCATCGCCGCGGCCAAGCGGAGGGCTTGTTCGATGTCGGTGGCGTTCGGCGTGGGAACGACGGTCTGCCACGTGCGGTCGAGCAGATCCGTGGGCCGTTCATTCGAATCTGTCGGTGGTGCGATGGCGGCGGATGTCAGCAGAGCCGCGGTGCCGGCCTGCGGGGCGGCGATGGCGGTGGTTGAGCCGTCGAACACGACGATGCCCAGGAGATCGGCGCGCCCGCGCTTGGCGCTGGCCTGACGCAGGTACTCGCGGACGCGATCGAGCGCCGGGCCGGGCGCGGTGGCGAATGACTGAACGGAGCCGGAGACATCGACGACGGCGACGACCGCGAGACGATCAGACGTGCGGATGCTGCTGATGCCCGCGAGCATCGCGGCCAGCAGGGCGAAGAGCCCGACGCGGAGCACGATGGCCGAGACGCGACGCGAAGCGCCCATCGCGCCGAACGCGAGCCAGCCGACGATGGCGCAGGGGATGCCGAGGGCGGCGAGCCAGAGCCAGAACGGGTATTGAAACGCGATGGACATCAGCGAGCGGCGGTGGGGCTAGGGCGTGGAACTCGGTGGAGCAGGTGCGGGTGGTGAGGCGGGAGCCGCTGGGCCGCCCGGCGATGTCGGCGGCGCGGTGGTTCCGGACGGCGGGAGCGAGCCTGGTGGAGCGCCGCCGGGGGCGAGGCGTTGTGGCAATCGCTCGTAGAACCGGCGCAAGAGCCCGTCGTAACGGCGTGGCAGTGTTCGGTCTTCGACGGCGCGTTGGGCGCTCTGAGCCGCGTCTTTAACCATCTCGTCGACCGGCGCTGCGCCGGAAGACGTCGCCGTGCGAGTTGTGGAAATGGGGTACAAATACTCGTCCATCACGCGCCCCGGTGCGTTGTTGCCCTGCGAGGCCTGGCCGGCGCGGTTGCGTGCGTCGATGATCTCGGTCTTGCTCTGGCGATCGGACGCTGGCGGTGTGTTCGCGTCCGACGGCGAGGCCGACGCGCGACCCGTGCCCGGCACATCAGTATCTGGCGGTGGCCCGCCCGATGGTGCAGCGCCCGCGGCGCCGGTGCGCTGGC
>JALHNK010000060.1 GCA_022843565.1 Phycisphaerales bacterium | reverse complement strand
CGTTGGTCGTCTGCCCGGTGGGCTGGCCCTCTTCATCCAGCACCGGCACTTGAATCTCGTCCGTGCGGAAGTACCTGAAGCGTTGGCGCAGGATCGGCTGATCCGGGCCGTGCAGGTCGCTCACGCCGTCGGTGCCGCGCGCGTGGTAGACGTAGCGCTCGTAGAGCAGCGCGTGCGGGCGCTGTGTGCCGAGCTGTGGCCGCGGGTTGCTCGGGCCGTAGACGGACGTCGCTGGCGGCGTCACGGCTTCGGGTACATACGCCGGGGCCGGCGCCTGCCGGTACGTCGCCACCACACGCCACTGCTCGTCGTGGATGAAGAACTCGACGGATTCGTCGAGGAAGCTGCCGTTGCCGTTGTCGTCGTAGGTTGCCGAGACGCGACGGCCCAGCGCGTCGTACGTGTACTTCGCAAACGGGCGCAGGCGCACCGCCGGCGCGGCGGTCGGCAACACACTCGCGCCCCAATGCGCGAGCGACAAGTCCTTGTCCACCTGCACCAGCCGGTTCAACGCGTCATACCGATAGCTGAACCGCTCGCCGTCGTTCAGCAGCAGTCCGCCGCGCGAGTGGACCTCCCTGATGGTGGCACCGGAGCCGCGCGACGTCTAGCAGGCACAGCACACACACACACACACACACACATTACTCACGAAAAGATGCGAACACGACTCATGAGCACAACTTGCGAATATCGGGCTCAATCGCCGAATCAATATTAATAACTGTCATCTCGCCATCGCAGTACTCAGCGACATCGCTTGATATTGGCGTTGCCTTCGTTACCTCATGCCCAATTGGCGTAATGCTGAAAGCACGGCCCGAGACAGTGTGAAATCGACATCTAAAGTGTTTATAAAAACAATTGTCGAAATCACGGGCCAAAAACACATCATATGATTCCTGTACGATATGCGGGTCACTAAGACACTCGCCAACAATGATAAACAGTTTGTGCATGTCACAAAACGCTAGCAGTGTGACTTCTTGATTATCAGAAACAAGGACTCTCGGCTCCGCATCGCGAACCAGAACCTCGGTACACGAGTTGTGCTCCGCCCCCGCCGCGCCATGCTCGGCAAACCACATCCACCTAAGACTCGCGAGTGCCCATCCGAATGGCCGCCAAACACTACGATGGCTCGAACGACGTTCTTGATCTGTCATTGCTACGACACTAGTTGAAATGATCACGCGGTCACTCCGTTGAAAACATCCATTCCTCAATGCGGGTTCCGAGGTACCACGCTCCACCAAGCGACCCTGGAATCACGACTCTAATTGCATTTTCGATTCGCCGCCCCCATGGGGACTTTGTCATTCCTATCCACTGATTGAATCCTCCAAACGGCTTCTTGAATCCTGGCACGCTAGGCATAATCATCAAATTGAAGTCCGCATTCCGAATGCCATTTGGAATGCTTTTGGCTCTCTGAGGAAACAACCAATGATGAATGCTGCGACCATTCGCAGGTCCGTTCTCCTTCCAGTACGGTCTGCTGATCCCGCCCCTAAACGGCTTGTCGTTGTAGAACAGACTGCGCCGGAACAGTCCCGACGGCGCGGCAGCCTTGAAAACGTGTCGAAGCACTTTGCCAACGCCCCAGCCCATGAGACCGTTCATCGCTCCATCTTCGGCAGCGCCAAGAGAATCACCGCCATACAGCATCTCAAGCCCAGCGTTTCCCGCTGCGTTAAACGAGACTTGTCCAAACAGCGTCGCCGGTGCGGCCACGACGGCGACGGTTGCGACTGCCGCGTCACGGGCAGTGTCGCCAATCGCGTTCCATTGGTCCTCACGGATCTCTCGCAACTTCCCAACTGTGTCGTTGATCGCTTGTCGCAGCGGTTCACACTTGCACTTCGCATCTGTTTCGCATTCGCCGTTCGCAACGGCTTGCGCCTGCACATCCTTGATGCAGTCGGCGTACGCCTTCCGCATGTTAGCTTCCCACGCGGCGTCCTGAGCTTGCGCCTCCCCGGAGAAGAGGTCGTATAGCTCGTCCGCGCCGTCGCCACCGGAACGCCAGCCGATTTTGCGGAAGAAGTCGCCGACTGCCGTCAACCCCATCGGATCGGTAAAGTCGAACGGCCTCGACCCCACATACTCAAACAGGTTCCGCCCACCCGCATACCCAATCGGATCCGGCGTCAACCACCTTCCCGTCCGCGGCGTGTACCAGCGGTTCCGCACCACGTACATGTTCACCCGCTCGTCCCACCAGTACCCCGCGTAGCCGATGCGGTTGTTGACGTCGGGGTAGCTCAGTGTCCCCCACTCGCTGCTGGGGATCAGCTCGCCGCCGTTGAAGAACTCGCGGAAGAACGCATTGTAGTCGCCTTCATTCACGCCGTTCAGAGCGTTGCCGAACACGCTGGCCCCGTCCTGGAGCATGACGCCCGAGTCGTCGGCGATGTCACACGCCCATTGCAGCGGCGACGTCCCGTCGAAGAAGTGCGTAAAGAAAAAGTTGTAATCGGCTTCGGTCACGCCGCCGTTGACGCTCAGCGGATCTTGCGTCACCCCGCGGATCAGCGGCGTGCCGCCGTCGTCCACGATGTCGCACCCATACCGCTTGTACACCCGCGGCACACCGAAGCTCGTGTACCGCACCGTCTCGATGACCCGCGCGCCCAGAGAGCCCAAGGGCATCTGATCGCCACGGGCGCTCTGTGACCCGTCGGGGGCCTCTTCACTTATCAAAGACACCACGTCGCCGCGCAGGCTCTGGATGTAGTATACCGTTTCCTGCTTGATGCGTGTGTACGCCGTCAGCGGATCGACGACCGCTCCGTTCATCCCCGGTGCGAAGCACTCCACCTCGACATCGACGGAGTTTGTTTGCCCGGTGGGCTGGCCCGTCTCAGGGTCCAGCACCGGCACTTGAATCTCGTCCGTACGGAAGTACCTGAAGCGTTGGCGCAGGATCGGCTGATCTGCGCCTTGAACGTCGCTGACGCCGTCGGTGCCGCGCGCGTGGTAGACGTAGCGCTCGTAGAGCAGCGCGTGCGGGCGCTGTGTGCCGAGCTGTGGCCGCGGGTTGGTCGGGCCGTAGACCGGCGTCGTCGCCGGCGGAATGACGGGCTCCGGCACGTACGCCGGGGCCGGTGCCTGCCGGTACGTCGCCACCACTCGCCACTGCTCGTCGTGGATGAAGAACTCGACGGATTCGTCGAGGAAGCTGCCGTTGTTGTTGTCGTCGTAGGTTGCCGAGACGCGACGGCCCAGCGCGTCGTAGGTGTACTTCGCAAACGGGCGCAGGCGCACCGCCGGCTCAGCGGCTGGCGACACCAGCGTGAAACCCAGCGTTGCCCAGTGCGGCAGCGACAGGTCCCGGTCCACCTGCACCAGCCGCTTCAACGCGTCATACCGGTAGCTGAACCGCTCCCCGTCGTTCAGCAGCAGGCCGCCACGCGAGTACTTCGGGAGGATCTGCGTGCCGGGCGCGTCGCCGCGGAACGCCATGGCCTCGAACATGCGGTTATCGCCGCCGCGGTTGGTGACGCTGTTCTCGCCGGGCGCGGCGGTGGTGTTGAGTTGCTCCGTGCTGTACCACGCTTCGCCGCCCGACCTCGGCCCGCCAAACTCCAGCACCCGCTCGCCGCCAGAACCCTCCGGCGGGTGCGACCCGCCAAACACGCGGCCACGATGGCGCGCGTAGGTGCTCCAGTTGCCCTGCCGCGAGATGTTGAACTGCTCGGTCTCTCGCGTGATGAAGGAACCGGACGACGGCTGAATCGCCGCGTGCTCCAGTTCCGTCGAGGCCCAAAGGGGCTCTTCCATGTCGTTGGAACTCATCCCTGCGGCGGTGGCGGAGGCCGACCCCGTGCTGCCGCAGAGCCAGTAGATTTTCTCTTCCTTCTCCTGTTCGCAGCCCGGCTTGCGGAGCAACGTCTCTTGGGGATAGCTCGCCAGGCTGATGACCTTTGGCGTGCCGCTCATCGGGTCGCGCGCCCACTCCTCATGGAACAGCGGCGAGGGGGCACCGGCTCCCGAGCTCACCAGGTTTCGAGCGTCCTCGCGCGTCCACCACTCGCGATGGATCGGCCGGTAGTACGGGTCGAGCATCCGCTCATTGGGCTTGTACGGCGCGAAGTGCTTTGTCGGGTCAGTCTGTAAGGGTTGGAGGTCTTCCGGAATCTGCGGCCAGAACTCGGGCCGATTCGGCGTCAGATCCGGCACCGGCCGCGGTTCAAAGGGGTCATAGCCCGGACTGAGGATGTTCGGCCCAGGAATCTCCGTCCAAGGGCCGGGGTACTCGCCCAGCCACCCGCCATAGCGAGCCACCGGCTTGCTGCCGCCGGGCACAAGCATCTCCGCCGGAACATTGGTCAGGGGCGGCGGCGTCGTCGAATCCGTCGGGTAGATCGAGAGCATCCCGATCCGCCCGATTGAGGTGTCAATGCTGCCCTCAAAGCCGCTCGGCGGCATCATCAGGCCGCCACCCGGGATCGCCATCGGCGTCTGGAAGCACTGCGGACCGGGGCCGGTCGGCCCGTGCATGTTCCCCGGCATCGGCAGGACATGAAGATCCGACGGCGTGGGGTTGTACACGACGGGGCCATTGGCCACGTTGAAGATGTTCAGGTTTCCCAGCCCACCGGGCAACACCGTGTCCCGGCGGCGCACCTGCGTCGGCATCAGCGGAACCTCGGTGCCAGTGGCCGGAATCGGCCGCGGCCAGAGCTGCCGCTCATGCCGCAACGCCGGGAAGTCCGGCGGGAACCACGGATCGCCGTTGTTTGGTGCCGTTGCGCCGCCAGGCGTGAGCGTGATGTTCGTCGATCCCGAGTCCTCAAAGCCGAAACCGGGGTTGATCGTGATGCCGCCGACGGTGAACGGCTCAGTCGCCGAAAGCAAGACATTCTTGTGCTTGATCCTGATTTCCCCGTCGGGCAGGATTTCGTACTCGATTTGGGTGCCTCCGGAGTCAGGCGATTCCCGATGGTGGTCTGGGAAATCCGGCGGGAACATCTCCTTCCACCGCTCTCGCTCCATCAACCCGCCATCGTCGGGATAAATCTCCTTTCGAGACCCGTCTTCGTACGTCACGCGGATGAGTCGGCCAAATGTGTCGTAGTAGAAGCGATCTGGGGGGAACATCCCACCCGATGGAATCGCGAAGTCGGACTCGTTCTGATTGTGCGGCCCCCACTCTGCGTACGGCTTATGCCCAAACAGAGGTTTGCCGTCCAGGTCGTAGCCGTCCGGCGCCAACGGGAACATCAGGAACGTGTCGTCTTGGAACGGGATATCGCCGCGGAGGAGCCGATCCGTGAACTCCATCGCGCGGATTTCTGCCGGGGTCAGCATTCCCCCTTCCGGGATCATGAACTTGTCAACCCGCACCACGCGCCCCGCATCCGTGCGGACCCTCTTCCGCATGTACCAGGGCAGCTCATCGCAAGGCCCCAGCGGCGGGATCATCATGTTCAGGCCTTCGTAGTCGCCCTCTGACCCGTCAAGGTCGTAGTCGATGATCTCGCCCGTCAACTGCGGCCCAAACGTCGCCACCGACCGGCCGAACTCGTCATACCACTTGAAGTTCTGGAGCTCGTCCTTGAGCGTCCGCTGGAGCTTCGGGGACTTGAAGAAATCGTCGTATTCACGCGAGGGAAGCTCAAGGCCGTTCCATCCGCCGCTCGGAACGGGTGCTCCGCCGCCGTTGAAGTCCGGCAACTTCGCTTCGACCGTTCGGACCGGACGATCGAGATAATCGCGCTCGAAGACCCGCGCCCGCGGGAAGCCGATGAGCCAACCGCCAGTGGACTCTGGCCACTTCAGCGTGCGTGCGCTCGTCGGCAGCGTTCCGTCGAGCATCAGGGTCCGCGGATCCACGATCGGCTCAAGCGGGAAGTTCCATTGGTCGATCGAGCAGCCCGCGCTCGACGTGCTGCCGCGCGGCCAGGCATCGAGCGACATCGTCGCCTCAAGCGCGCCGGACTTCTGGTCGTAGATGAACGCCTCCTGGCGCGCGATCACGCCGCCAGCACCGGGCGTGCCAACGACGACGCTGTACGACGACGCGCTGCTCGGCGGCACGCTGGCCAACTCAAACCGGATCTCGAGGCGGCAAGCCCGGTCGTACTGAAACTGCTCAACGGTCGCACCAGCAACCATCGCGACCTTGCCGACCTCATTGAACCACCGTTGCTCAACGACGGGCCGGTCGGTGCGCTCCAAGACCGCCGTACCGCCGCCCTTGTACAAGTTCGCGTGGGTCGTGCGGAACTGCCGCCCGAGCTCGTCGTACTCAAAGCGAGAGATCGACTCGGGCGCGAAGGCGGCGCCGCCAAATCCAGGGTTTGTGCCATCAAACGTGCGTTCGATCCCGCCGGCGAGCGAGGAGATGAGCGGCGATCGATCCGCCGTCAGTGGCTCCGGCGGCACCACCAGCGCCAACGCCCTCGGGCGGCCCCGGTAGTCCAACCCCACGACCGGGTGCTCGCTCCAGAGTGTCGGGCCCACGCTAGCGAAAGGCACGCCACGGAAATCGCGAAGCGTTGTCTGTTTCCGCTCCGAGGGCGTCGCGGTCCAAGAGGTTTGCGAGAACTGCGTCGACTCCGACGGCGAAGCCAACCCGACCGGCCCGAGTTCCGGCATGTCGTATCGGAACTCGGCGATCTTGAAGAATCGCTCCTCGACCGTGTTTGGTGGTGTCCCCGACGTCTGCGGCACGCCGGGGATCCCCGCCGGCACGCGCATGCCTTGTCGAATCTCAAGTACGCGCCCGAGCACGTCGTGCGTGTACGTCGTGACGTCGCTGGTCTGGCTCTCGCTCGACCGCAGGCGGCCGCTGCCGTCGTACGTGAAGATCGACGCGTCATAGGCGCTGTGCCGCCCGCGAACGGTGGCGTTGGCGTTCACCGCTCGGGCCTGATGGAAGTACGAACGCGACTCGTCAAGCCGTTGCCCCGTGTTGTTGAAGAGATTCACACTCGTCGAACGCAGCGAAAGCCGCGACGCCGCGTCACCGGGCGGAGACTCCCTCAGCACTCTAAAGCCCAAGAGATTCCGATCACCCTCCGGCGGCGTCGCAGCGAAATCAACCCACTCATCCGGCGACACCAACGCGTGGGGCATCATCTTGTCCAGAAGCGTCGGTCGAGCGGTCTCGACCACTGGCGTGTGCCATTTCGTCTCGCCGCTGGCATCGAGGACGCCGACCGTGCCGCTGAACTCCACGCGCCCGGCATGATTCTCGATCGTCAGCGAGCCGGGCCCGTAGAACTTTGTACCCGCCGCGAACACCGTCTGCGAACCGTCCGGGACCGCTAGCGGCACAGAAATGGTCGTCAACCGATGGTCGATCGTTCTGGCGTAGCTGGTGAAGCTCGTCTGCGTGCCGAGCGTCGAACTCGGTGTCGTCACGGTTCTGAGCCGACCGATCGCGTCGTACGTATAGCCCGTGTTGATCTCAAGGGCTCTGCCGTCTGCGGCACTGCTGACGAACGGCCGGCCGCCGTAGGTTCCCGGCGGTGTGGCGATGTCGTACTCCACGAGCGTGACCTGACCGGTCACGCCGTCGTACGACCGACGGGTGATCCGACCGTCGACGGACTCGGTCAGCCGCAGCCGCCCGGCCTGATCGAAGTGGCTGTAGGAAGTCACGGGCGCGCCGCTGCCGTTGTTTTCCGTCGACACCACGGGCGCTTTCAGTGTCGTGAGTTGCGGGACCAGCGGCGCAGTCCAGAGCGTGCCGGCGTCATACCCCGCGTAGATCGTCTCGGTTTCACCCTCGATGTTCGTGCCGAGGCGGACCCAGTTCGGCGCCCACAGGCTTCCGTCCGCCGGGCCGCGATGCGTGCGGCTCTTCGTAATGACGGGGCGATTCACAGTCACCGAGTTTGTCCCCAGCGCGATCGTGAGCTTCAGCGCATCGGTGTTGTGCTCCACCGATCCGGCGACAAACGTTGGCCTGCTGGCAGAAGCCCCTTCTGAGTGGCGCACCGCGTAGACGAAACCCTCAGCGATCGCGCTTGCGGGGGCATCGGGTTCACCCGATCCAACCGGCGCACCCACGGCAGGGAGTCGCTCCAGCCGCGTGACCAGACCCTCACTCTCTTCGAACACCAACCGGCCCCAGTTCGGCGCGTTGGCGCTCCCGTCAACGTGCTGATACGAGTTGACGTTGTCGCAAGAATGCTCGGAGACCACGCGCCCGGCGGCATCGCGAACGATGCCGCGTGCCCACCACTTTCGAGCTTCGTTGCCCTGCGGCTTCGCGTAGTTGTCCGCGATCAGAGCCGACGCGCTCTTCTGCACCGTTACCGACGAGAGCGGCTGGCCAAGCCAGTTCATGTACGAGATCTGGTATGCGTGTTCGACCGAGCCACCCCCCACCGTCCCATCGGCAACGGACGGCGTCTTGATGATGCACCGATGCCAAGGCGCCGTCGCCTGCTCAGCCAGCGATGACGGCTCCCCTAGACGGTCTTCGTAGAAGAACTCATGGACACCCGAGGCACCCGAGGAGCAATCGCATTGCCCGCCGAAGAACGCCGTGGCCACGCGCCCGGTCAATCCGTACTCCAGCCCGGCGTCTGCGTAGGGCTCGAGAGCCGCAGTGGTCGCAGCGCCGATCGCCGGTGGAATCACCGGGGCGTTCCCTTGGGGCAACCGAACCTGTTCGGGCAACTCCGCCCAGGCTACCTCCGCAACTTCAACAGCGCCCCCGTTACTGAAGTGGAATCGACGGCTTCCCTCGAAGCCGAGCACCAGCGCCAGCCGCCCGACGTTCTGCGCCGAGCCCTCGCCAGCGGCGGTGTATCGATAGTGCTTGCGACTTACTGACCAGACCGGCTCGCCCACGTTCGTCTTCGCGGAAGTCTCCACCCGAACCATGACACCGATCAGGTCGCCGGGACGCGCAAAGCTCTCCGACGCGCCCGGCAGCCCGCCATCGGGCCAATACGAATACGCGACTCGTGCGATCTCGCGCCATTGATTCGTTCCGCTCGCGGCGATGCGCGTTGAAGCAACAACCGCTTGCAGGCGTTTCACTCCACCGATATTCCCCGCGCTGTATACGTATTCATACTTACGACGACCAAGCCCAGGGCCGGAGCCGTCATAGGCCACTTGAATACGACCTTGATCGTCATATCCCGCATTCAGGGCGGCGACCGCATTCAACTCGTCACCGACAAACGCAACGTGCCCACCCGCGTCGGCAAACTTCCACAGTTGCCCTCGCTTCGTCGCCGGCACGCTAGTGCCAACGCCAAAGAACGTTGTCGTTGCGCCGTTCTGATCGATGTACGTCAGGACTTCAATCGGATTCTGCGGGGACGACAGATCCACCGAACGCACCACGACGCCCGCGGCACCGTTGATCCCTCGCCATGCCTTCGTCGGTGTTGGCGGCTCGGTCAACGGACCCGCCGCGTCGGTCGGCTCTCCGAACTCGATGAACCGATCGGCACCGTAGACGATTCGGATCCGCGACTCGCCGTTGATCACTTGCAACTCTGGCTGCGACGTCTGAAACCAGTTGCGGCCCTGGAATCCACCGGCACCCGAGTACCCAGTTTGCCCCGATTCGCTGCGAAACCGATACGTCCGACCGATGACCCACGAGAACCCTGGCGCTGGCAACGCGAGATCCGTCTCGCTGATGCTGTAATCCCCCGTCAAGAGATCGACACCTCCGAACGTTCGTCCACTCCTTGACGATTCGAACGGATTCGCGGCGAGCGCCCACGCAAGCTGGGGGGGTCGCTCAAGTGTTCCGTCAACACCGGTTCCGCGCTCTTGCCAAGCGGGGTTCGCGACTTGAACTCCAGTCGATGGAAAGCCCGAGTTTGCCCATCGTGGGTCTGTCGTTCGCAACAAAGGCGTCTGGGCGAAGCATGGCAGCGATGCCAAGACGGAAGCACCGACGATAGCTGCAGTTTGCATGGCGGTGCGCACACGCGTAACGAAGTGTTGCATAACGGACATCTCCGTGGTTTCGAACATTTCGGCGTCGAGTCGGCTTTGCCGAACGCGGACGAAGATACAGATGGAGCTTCATCAAAGTCCAGCGCACACAAGTTACTCACACCTATGTAGGTGTTTGTTGTCAGTTTGAACGTCAGCATGTATCTTCAGCTTCTGGACCACGGAGCAAGTCGCCATGCAACCCATAACGCGTTCTTCACAATGTCTCGTCATGGTCTTGATCTTGACGACATTTACGAACGGGCAGAGCCCTGGGACGGCGGCTTCGCCCCGCGCCTCGATTCACACGATGCCCCCTGCGCAGGTGGCTCGCACGCCCACGCCGCTCGGACTCCTCCTCCCGCGACTCAACATTGGCCCCGCCCAGCTTTCAGCAGCCGGCATTACGCAGGGCGAGGCGCAAGCCGCGTTCGTTGCTATGGGCGACGTCGCGCCCGTACTTGTCGCGCGGCTGCGCGTTGCGGATCACCGAGTTCGCGCTCGCGAGACGGCCCGTCGACAATCGGAGCATCGGATCCGCGTCGGTGCTGGCACGCCAGCCGACTGCGCATTGGTGAAGCAAGTTGACCTCGTTGCGATCGCCGCTCGCCGGGATCGAGACGCCATCTTGGCCGAAGCATCTGCAGCGTTTCTCTCCGCTGTACCGGCGACGAAGCGCGTCGAACTCGCGAGACGTGCCACGACCCGAGTCGGTGGGTCGCTGAGTACCGCAGTGACGAACGCAACGCCAGCGCCACAAGGTTCAGTTGGTGTCCCCCGCGGCCAACAAACCGCACTCGCTGCGAATCCGACCGCCGTCGTCGATCCCGGAGTGAGCGCGGCATGGCGGCAAGCAATCCTGCAGGCCCCCTGATCACTTTGTCGCCCAGCAGTCGCGCTGATTCGGTCGCTGCGCCAATCCACAGACCTGTCTGGATTTACAAGTATCGCGCTCACGATTCCAAGAACTGTGGACCCCTCGAAACGCCGTGTTGCCACTTCGCTCCGTCATCTTGATCGTCGGCGCATTGAGCTGCCACGTCTCGCAAGGCTCGCCAGCGAGCGTGCAGCCTCATACACCGTCAACCCAGAGCATCGAACTCGCCGGTCAACTGGATCTCGCCCGCTTGCTGGATCTCGCCGCCAAGCAACTCAACATCTCCATCGACTACGACGCCGCCTCGATGAAGCAGCAGACGGTCACGATCCGGCCGACGGGGTCGATTGACCCGCGCGGGCTCTGGGCTTTGACCAATCGCTCGCTCCACCAGCGTCAACTGACGACGGTTCAGATCGCCGACATGCCCGGCGTTTCTGTTGTCAAACTCGAGGACGCGTCGAAGCTCGCTCGCATCGAGGAGCCCGTTGACCTCGCGGCGATTGACACTTCAAGGCCGTGGACTCCGACAGCCGGGTTTCGGAACTTCATGGTCCGCCTGAGCTTCGTGTCGCCCAAGGAAGCTGCGGAGTCATTGAAGT
The DNA here is from genome assembly GCA_022843565.1 of Phycisphaerales bacterium. Lineage (GTDB taxonomy): Bacteria > Planctomycetota > Phycisphaerae > Phycisphaerales > UBA1924 > JACVCS01. The sequence continues at coordinate 8,037 of JALHNK010000060.1, read as the reverse complement.
CCGTCATCGGTCGTGGCGGCGACGCCCGCGCCATCGCGTCGATCACGCCCGTGGCGGGCGACTCACAACTGCTCCTCATCAGCGATGTCGCCAGCCGCGTTGACGAGGCGATCGCCATACTTCGCCGAATCGATGTGGCAGAGCGGGCCACAGCGATCAACGAAGTTCAACTGACGCACGTTACTCCAGCGCAGGTTGTGACGACGGTGACCCAGCTCGCGGCGAAGCGCGAGTTGGTGAGCGGCGAGAAGCTCGTCGGCGAGGTGATCGCCGCGCCAGGCAATGGTTCGGTCTTGCTCATCGCGCCGACACGCCTCGTGCCGATCTGGAAGTCGCTGATCGCACAAGCGGACGATCGTGACCCTGTGGAGACCATCGCGTACACGCCGCGCGTCTTTGCGGTGCGCGACGTTGCAAACCTCGTTCAGCAGATCGCCCCTGGCACCGCGGCCAGCCCCGACGACCGGTTTAAAGCCGTTGTCGAGGAGCCCACCGGCACGCTGCTTGTCACCGGCACTGGAGCACAGCACGAGCGGATCCGTGACCTGATGGAACGCCTCGACTCGGTTCCCGGCGAGGCCCGCCGCCCGATGCGAGCGTTCAGCGTGCGAAATCGCCCCGTCGATGAACTCCTGGAGGTCTTGAACCGACTGATCGCGGCGGGCGCACTCAACGCCGACCCGGCATCGACCGGTACCAGCGTGAGCGGCCTTTCGCCCATTCCACTGCCGGTCACAACAAGCACTAACCCCGGACTCGGCGTCAACATCATCTCGCCGGTCGCGAGCAGCCCTCTCCTGCCCGGCCCGCAGCAATCGTTCGCGCGTCCGTCGCCGAGCATGCTCGCCGCGGGCTCACAGAACGCGGGGCTCACGCTCACCGCGGATCAGGCCACCAACACGATCATCGCGATTGGCGAGACTCGGATGCTCTCGCAGCTCGAAGCGCTCCTGCGAACGCTCGACGTCCGCCAGCCGCAGGTCGTTCTTGAAGTGATCCTGGTCACTCTGAGCGAGCGCGACTCGATCTCAATCGGCGTTGAGCTTCAGAAGCTCATCCGCGACGGCAACACCGCGATCTCGCTGTCTTCGCTCTTCGGCTTGAGCACGGTCACCGGGACCGGCGTTACACAGGCACTCAGCCCGGCCGCCGCGTCCGGGTTCACCGGGGCCGTGGTTCGCCCGGGCGATTACTCGGCGATCATTCGTGCTCTGCAATCGCTCGGCGATGGCCGGACGGTGTCGCTGCCTCGCGTGCTGGTCGCGAACAACCAGCGAACCCAGTTCGATTCTTTGGCGCAGGAGCCGTATGGAGTTTCGTTTACGCAGGGCAACTCGAACGCGACGAACGTCACTTTCGGCGGCACGCTCGACGCGGGGACGCGCCTCTCGATCAAGCCGCAGATCGGCGAGGGTGACTCTTTGCTTTTGGATTACTCAATCTCGGTGAGCAGCTTCGGCGAGCAGGGGAGCGGCAACCTGCCGCCATCGCGGCAGGTCACAAGCGTGCAAAGCCTCGCGACAGTTCCGGATGGGCACACCGTTGTCGTCGGCGGGCTCGAGACATCGACTGACAGCAGAAGCACGGACCAACTCCCGCTCATCAGCGACATTCCCGTCCTCGGCGAGGCCTTCAAGAACCGCTCGCGCAACCGAACACGGTCCCGCTTCTTTGTGATGATCCGCGCGAGCATCATCCGTGGGCAGTCATTCGAGACGCTCCGTTACCTTTCTGAAGACGCAATCCGTCAAGCCGGCATTGACGACAAGTGGCCCAAGTCAACCCCACAGGTGATCAAGTAAACAACGGACGAGATGTTCCCCTCGCGCGCTGACATCCCGACGGTCGCCGAGCTCTCGCCAGCGAGCGATGCCGTCGAGCCGAGCCCGCTGTTCATCGCGCGAATCCCGCGCGATGTCGCGCGGAAGCACCTGGTCTTCGGTGCCCGCGAACACGACGGCCGCGTCCTTGTGCTGCACCGTCCGGACATAGATCCGCTCTCTCTTTCAAACCTTGCTCGATGGCTTGAGTCGCCGATCGAGACCCAGGTCGCCGAGCCGGAGTCCATCGCGCGCCAGATCGACGCCGCGTACTCCATGGATGCGCAATCGGATGGACGCGTCTCACCGACCTCCGACTCGCCCGTCATTGCGCTCGAATCTCCGAGCGAGTCTGTGGAGGACCTCGACGCCGCGCTCGCCAGAGACGCGGCGGACGCCGACGCGGACCTCCTGCACACGGGTCAGAAGGGCCCGGTTGTGCGCCTTGTGGACTCGGTGCTCTTTGACGCCATCGGGCAATCGGCAAGCGACATCCACGTACAGCCGCTGGCCGACCAGGTCCTGATCCGCTATCGCATCGACGGCGTGCTCGCGACCGCTCGGTCGATTCCAGCCCGTCTCGCGGCGGGCGTCGTCTCTCGCATCAAAGTCATGGCACGCCTGGACATCGCCGAACGCCGCGCGCCGCAAGACGGTCGGGCGACCGTCCTCATCTCCGGGCGAGGCTCGACCGCAGCGAAGGCGATCGACCTTCGCATCAGCACGCTCCCGACTTCGTTCGGAGAGCGCGTCGTCCTTCGATTGCTCTACACCGATCAGACCCGCGATCGCGCCTCGATCGACGCCCTGCAAATGCCCCCGACGATCAGGCACGCGTTCCTCGAACGCTGCGTCCGCTCCAGCGGAATGGTGCTTGTCACTGGCCCGACCGGCTCGGGAAAGACGACCACGCTCTACGCCACCCTTCGCTGGATCATCGCGCGCTCCGCGTCTGGAAACGCCGGTCCGGGCGCTGACCTCAACGTGATGACGATCGAAGACCCGATCGAGTACGACCTCAGCGCAGGCTCCGTTGACGACTCGCACGCGGCACACGGGTTGCGCGCATATCGGAGTTCCCGTCGATCCGTCCCGATCAGCCAGACCCAGGTGGATGCCAAGAAGGGCCTGACGTTTGCAAACGGCCTCCGCCACATCCTGCGCCAGGATCCTGACGTTATCATGGTCGGCGAAGTACGCGACGCGGAGACCGCTCGCATCGCCATTCAGGCGAGCCTGACCGGGCACATGGTGTTCTCGACGCTGCACACCAACGACGCGCCGAGCGCCGCGAGCCGACTCATCGATCTCGAGGTCGAGCCGTTCTTGATCTGCTCCACGCTCTCATGCGTGTTGGCTCAGCGCCTGGTGCGCCTGCTGCACGCCGACTGCAACGGGCGCGGCTGCGCCAGTTGCTGGGGCACCGGCTTTCGCGGCCGCTCCGCAATCTTCGAGCTGTTGCTCACCGACGATCCCATCCGCGAACTCATCGGACGCTCCGCCGGCAGTTCCGAAATCCGCGCCCTGGCCCTCGCTCGCGGCATGGCATCGCTCGCCTCAGCCGGTGAAGCGCTCATCCACGCCGGTTTGACCACCCTCCACGAAGTGCAACGTGTCACGCTCGGCGTTGACGAGGTCCAACCGTCGGCATCTCGCAATGTCGACTCACAAGGTTTGCGAACGCCGTGACGCGCGACTCGTTTCCCATCATGCGCGAGTTCCGTCGTCAACGCCGCGCACTGCGGGGCGAACTGGTCACGTTCTGCATGATCGCTTGCATCATCGCTGCGTGGGCGATGGCTCCGGTTGTTCTTCGCGCGACTCCGAACGCCGTCGCGTCTTCGCCGCCCGAGCGGGCGGACGCCGCGGACGTCGCCTCGCACACCCGCCTCCCGACAGACGCGTTCGACGCGGCTCTCGTGCGCCTGCCGCCCAAACCGGTCGCAAAGCTCGACGCACCGCCCCCACCTCCCCCCCCACAGCCACGCCTCATCCTTCTGGCGGTCACGGCGCGCCCGAACCAGCCGACGATCGCGTCGGTCTACGACCCGGACATCGACGCAGTCGTCGAGCTTCGCACCGGCCAGACGCACGGCCAGTTCACCGTCGCCGCGATCGCCAACCAGGCGGTTGACTTGCGATCGGGCGGACGGACGGTTTCGATTCACCTCGACCCCGCACGCTCACCAACGCGGGGGACAAAGTGACGCCTGCGACCGATCAACCACACGAGTTCGTCGAGCTTCCGCCCGAGCGGTTCTTCTGGGCAATCTTCACACGGGCCGATCTCGGCCTCGGCAGCCACGACCGCCTCGATCAGGTCGATCGCGGCTCGTTCCGCGATGCACTCGCGGACTCCTTGCTCCCAGATCTAGACCAACTGGATTGGGCCGTCGCAAGTCTGGACCATGACCGACTGGTCGTGTGTCTCCAGCTTCGCGAGATCGTGCAGTCCCAGATCAGCCGGCGTGTCATGCACTTCGGCCCCGCGTCACTCCCAGAACCGCTCGCCGCGGACCCGCGGGCGAACGAAGCCGCGCGAGAGTTGAACTTTCTGCGCGATGCGCTGACGCCCGCACCGGTGGTCATGATCCGTCGCCAACGCGCGTGGGCCGCGGCGATCGCCGCCACTGTGCTCGCAGCGATCGCGATCGCCGGCATCGAAGTTCGTCGGATCGAGGCAAGCCAGCAGCAACGCTCCGCAAGTTCAGGCACCGCGACGATCCTCGCCGACAATCGTGCGGTCTCGGTCGTAGAGCTTCGTCGCAAGGCCGACGGGCTCAGAGCAACCCGACTCAAACTCGACGGCCTGGTGGGGCAGAACGGCGATCAACAGGACGCCGCCGCGGCCCTCGCGGCCCTTCTCAGCGCGTGGCCTCGTGATTCTGCCTCGATGTTTATTCAGACGGATTCGCTGCAAGTGACGCTTGACGCGGTCACGCTCCAGTTCGTTGCACCGTCACGCGAAGACGCGACCCAGCTTGCCACACACTTGACCTCATTCCCTGCGCTCGACCGCACGGGCGGCGATCTTTCCAAGGCATGGACCCTGGCGCAACCACAGATCACCACCATCGGGTCCGACTCCGCGCCGTCCGCGGCACAGCCGCTCCCCGAGAGGCGAGGCGCGGGAGGGCTCGTCCGCGGGTCCTTTCGATTCACGAAATCCAAGTCTCCGTCGTCGTTACCGACCGCCGACTCACGATCGGAGGCGTCACGCGAATGACCACGCGGGCGAGACTGCTTGCAGCTTGGATCGCCGTGCTTCTGGCTCTCGCCGGCTGGCGGGCTGTCACTCTTTATTCCCAAGTGGATGACGCCAACATTGCCGCGGCGTCGCTCTTTGACGCTCGCAACGCATCCGAAGATATCCGCCGTCTCGCACCACGCCCGGCCACCGCGCTGGACCCGCGAATCACCGACGCGCAGATCCTTCGCGACGTGCAGGACGCGCTCCATCAGGCGGGAGTTCCCGCCCCGGCCGTCCGCGAACTGAGCATTGACGCTCGCGCCGACGAACGCGCCGCGGCCAGCGCCGAAGTGATCCGCCGCTCCGGGCGCCTCGCGCTCGACAACACGGCGCTCCCATTGATTGGCGCGGCACTCAACGTTCTGCGTACACGCCTCCCCGCGCTCCGCATCGACAGCATCTCCATGCAGCGCGCCAGCACACCCGATACCCTGCCCGCGACCTTCCGAGTCACCATCGGCTTCGTCGGCTACGTCTCGGCGGCGTACACGACTCGCATTGAGCCGACGACCCCCTCGACCGGCACACCGAGATCTCCCACGACACCACAGCCTCAATCGAAACGACCGACGCACCCTGCCGCCGCGCCATGACACGCCCTCGACACACCACGTTGCACATCGCACTCTTCACGCTGCTCATCCTGAGCGCGTGCGCATCTCAGCGCCCCGCACCTTCCAGCGGCGACAGCGCGATTCCTGATCCCGCCGCTGCCGAACAGCTCGCCGTCCAAGCTGGCCGGTTGCTCGACTCGGAGCCGGCGAAGGCCGAGGCGATGCTCCAAGAAGCGGTGCGTCTGGACCCCGCGTGCGGCGTCGCGTACAACAACCTCGGCGTCATCGCCATGAACCGCCCGAGCAGCAGCGCGGCCCCGGACCTTTTCGCCGCCGCTGAGTACTTCCAAGCCGCCGGCCGCCTCATGCCCGGCCGCCCCGACCCACGAATGAACCTCGGCCTGGTCATGGAGCGCGCCGGCAGACTCGACGACGCCCTGGCCGCGTACGCTTCCGCCGTCGACGCGTCACCCAATCACGTCCCAAGCCTGCAGGCGCTCACCAGCCTTGAGTTCCGCCTCGACCGCACGACCACGCGCACGATCGAGCACCTCAAGGCCATCAGCCTGCATTCCCCCGATCCCGCATGGCGCGACTGGGCCAAGGACAAACTGTTGCGACAAGTCGGCACGCCTGCGACGCCGGGGCGTTGAACGAGACACGGGTCAGTCTTGGCCGCTCGTGGACGAACGACGCACACTTGTGGGAAGTCGGCAAGCTTAACACTCCGTCGCACCGCGCCCCCGCCGGCCCCGCCGCGATGCTGATGCCGGCAAAGCCCTGCACGATCCACCCGCACTGCGTGAGCGAGCGGTCACTCTGCTGGCGAGCGAGTTGTTCGTGGGTTTGCGCGGACAGAGTGAACTCGCAATCGGGGATTCTCCGCTGCCGGGATGGTCTCACGGTTGGCTGAGCGCGAGAAGAGTCCGGCGGGTGACCGCCAGATCTCGCGCTGCGCACCGCGCGCGGTAACCGGAGCGCACCGACCGAGATCCGCTCGCGGCCCGGACTCGACGGTTCAAGCCCTTTCCGGTCTCGGGGGTCTCGCTCGCTCGGCGAAACCGGATCGTTCAGTGGAGGACCGCGTTCTGCGGATCGATGTCGAGAGCGCCGAGCCCCCGCCACGGCACGGAAACGAGGGCGACTCCGCCGCCCGGTCTGTAGATGACAAGGCCCCCGTCATCTTTGACGAGGGCCTTGCACTCGTTGGTCCTCGCAGGTTCGTTCCCGACCGGTGCGTTGACCGCCGGTTGTCCGTCGCCCTCTTGGTCGCTCGCTCGATCAAGCACCAACCCGACCCCAAGACGGGTCGGTGGCTCGGGTCACCGGCGGCGCGAGGTCGTCTGTGCCGCGGCCGGTGCGGCCGCGGCTTTCCGCATGATGAAGAGGTAGTTGAAGCCGCGGAGGAAGAAGTTGGATTCCTCGGCGGCTTTGCGGTGGTTGCCCATGGCGAGCTTTTGGTTCTTGCGGGCGACACAGACGATGTCGACCGGGTCAAAGTGGTCGCAGAGGAGGGCGAAGAGGTTGAAGCCGATGGGCATGAAGACGTCGCGCCCGGCCCGCTGGGTGCGTCGCCAGGAGTCCGAGACGTAGAGGGCCGCGTGGCGGCCGGGGCGGAGCACGCGGTGCATCTCGCCGATCACGCGCTGCATCGAGCCGTAGTACGCCTCCCCCCCATCATCGCCCGCGGCGTCGAGCTTGCCGATGCAGCGCGGATCTTCGGAATAGGCGACGTGCGTCGAGAAGGGCGGATCGATAAAGACGAAGTCCACGGCGTTTGCCTGGAGCGGGAGCTTGCGCGAATCGTTGAGCTTGATCTCGGGGCGCTGGGGTTGGAGGTCAAAGCCGAGGCCCTTGCGATCAAGGTCCGTGCAGACGTCGAGCGTTGTGCCGCTGCCGACCATGGGGTCAAGGACGGTGTCGCCCGGAGCGGTGTAGCGCATGAGCAGGTTCCAAATGACCCACGAGGGCGTCGCGCCGACGTATTCCTTGGAGCCCTGCATGGTGTGCGTGCGATCGCTGCGCGCGCGGGCGGACTTGGATGTGTGGACCTGCCCATCACGATCGACCCAGCGGTCGTAGTGCTGGCTGGGGTAGTCCCAGAGCGTGGTGACCTGGAGGGTGAGCGGCGGGCGCGGGGCGTTGGTATCGCTGTCGCGAGGTGCGGCGGGGCCGCGGTCGAATGCGGGGCGCGGTGAACGGGATGAGCCGGGGGGCCGGGGGCGGAACGGGGGCATGGGCGTCTCCATCGAACGCCGGTCCGACATCGCGGCGCCGTCGCCGCCAGAGGGTCCCGAACCCGGTGCGGGGCATCTGTGCGGTGGTCATCGTCAGTGCGAGGTCGGGCGCGTCAAAGCGACTGCTTCACTTTGGAGCAGGCCTCCTCGATGGGGTTGAAGTCTGGGGAGGAAGC
>JALHNK010000059.1 GCA_022843565.1 Phycisphaerales bacterium | reverse complement strand
GCCGAGTGCAGCGGCACGATCGAGCGGGTGTTGGTGCAGAGCGGCCAAAGCGTGGAGTATGGGCAGCGACTTTTCCTCGTGCGTCCGGCCTGAGGCGGGGGAGTGGCAGAGTGGCGAAGTGGCAGAGTGGCAAAGTGGCCAAACTGCCCCGCTGCGGCCCGAGGTCTCCCGAGTCGGCGATTGCGTTTGAAGCGTTTTTTCACTTTGCCACTTCGTCACTTTGCCACTTTGCCACTTCATGTTCACCCGAATCCTCATTGCCAATCGTGGAGAGATCGCCCTTCGAGTCATTCGCGCGTGCCGCGAGCTTGGGGTGGAGTCTGTGTGTGTGTATTCGGAGGCGGACAAGGATGCGCCGTATCTGAAGCTGGCGGATCGGGCGATTTGTATTGGGCCGGCGCCGGCGAAGGAGAGCTACCTCAACATCTCGCGGATCATCGCGGCTGCGGAGATCGCGGATGTTGATGCGATCCATCCGGGCTATGGGTTTTTGAGCGAGCGGGCGGAGTTTGCGCAGGCGTGCCTGGATTGCAAGATCGAGTTCATCGGGCCCACGCCGGCGGCGATGGCGCGGCTGGGGGACAAGGTGGCGTGCAAGAACGCGGCGAAGGAGGCGGGGGTGCCGATCTTCCCGGGCTCGCCCGGCGCGATTGAGGACCCGGACGAAGCGGTGAAGGTCGCGGAGAAGATCGGCTACCCGGTGATCATCAAGGCCAGCGCCGGCGGCGGCGGGCGCGGCATGCGCGTGTGCCATAACGAGATGACGCTGCGGTCGAACCTTCAGGCGGCGAGCACCGAGGCCCAGGCGGCGTTCGGCAACGGCGCGGTCTTCATCGAGAAGTACCTCGAGCACGCGCAGCACATCGAGATCCAGATCATCGGCGATAAGCACGGCGAGGCGATTCACCTGTGGGAGCGCAACTGCTCGGTGCAGCGCCGGCATCAGAAGTTGATTGAGGAAGCGCCGAGCCCGGGCGTGAGCCGCGAGAAGATCCAGCCGGTGTGCGAGGCGGCGGTGCGGTTGATCAAGCAGGCGAAGTACCACGGCGCGGCGACGGTTGAGTTCTTGATGGACAACAAGCAGGACTTCTACATGCTTGAGGTCAACACGCGGGTGCAGGTGGAGCACCCGGTGACCGAAGAGATCACCGGAGTGGACATCGTCAAGACGATGATCCGCGTCGCGGCGGGCGAGAAGCTGCCGTATAAGCAATCAGAGATCAAGGTCCGCGGGCACGCGATCGAGTGCCGTATCAATGCGGAGGATCCGGCGCGGAACTTCATGCCGCAGCCGGGGCCGGTGACGAAGTGGGAGACGCCGGGCGGGCCGGGTGTTCGCATGGATACGCATGTCGTGACGGGGTATGTGGTGCCCAAGTACTACGACAGCATGGTGGCGAAGCTGATTGTGCACGCGGATGACCGCACCCAGTGCATCAACCGCACGGCGCGGGCGCTGCGCGAATACAACGTCGAGCCGATCAAGACGACGATCCCGCTGCACCTGCGATTGATGGAGAACACGGACTTCCGCAAGGGGGGCGTGGATATTCACTTCTTGGAGCGGTTGTTGAAGTGAGGGAAGGGCGCGGACGCGATGCTGTTCGCTCAGCCTCCGTCGAACGCGAGGACGGGCGAAGTCGAGGAGATGCGTCCACCAACAACCGGCCCGGGTCGCGGGGGACGTTGCTGCATTGAGGGGACTGGTCCTGAGCACACGAGATTCTGGACAGTGATTCTCTCAGGAGCCTGGCGGAGTGCCGATCGAAGCAACGAAGCGACTTCGGTGCAGAATGCGTTGATGTACGTGTCTTGAGCCGAGGCGAACCAGACCATCATCTGGCTCGGCATCGCGGGCGGGGGATAACGCGTGAGGCCGGACTCCGTTAAACCCAAGCTCTGTCGAACGGCACGAAGGAGCGCGACCCGCAGTTCTGCTTCCGAAGGCAAGCCACCGGAATCTCGAGCCCGCGGCGGCAGGAACTCCCGCAGCCGAACCGCGACGCTCGGCACGTTTCGAACAGCTTGTTCGCTGAGCATTTGGCAAGCTGGGAAGCTGGGCGCGGGATCGCCCCCCAGCGTCGCGGCCCAGCCAGCCACAGTTCTCGCAATTTCCATCCCGACGCTGTTGACCAGGTAATCTGCGCCGTTCACGAACGCCCCAGTTTCAATCGCGAGTTGCCTGAGCGCACCGCTCGCGAAGTCCATAGCCATGTAGATGTTGGGGATCGCGAAGGCACCAACAGGTATCGTCGCGAACTTGCCATTGACGACTCCAGAACTGATCGCCAAGTCGCGCCCCCAAAGCCGGAAGATCGACCGAAGAGCGGCTCGCGTGCCTTGGCGAGCGAGAAGTGTCCAAGGGTTGACAACCTCAACCGTGTAGTCACGCTCCCAGAGCGTTTGACGGCTGCCAGAGGGCCTGTTCTGCGAATCAACCGGGTCGTGAACGCACCGACGGTTCACCTTGACGGTGAATCGAGGCGGCCCACGGAAGCCGCCTGAGTCGGGCAACCACATGATCGTCAAGTCGTCTCCGAGATTCGGATTCACGACGTTCGACCGACCGGAGTTGGCGTAGTAGCTCTCCCCGCTGTCGATGACAGATGGGAACGACAACAACTGCTGGCCAGACTCGGTGGTGAAGGTTGTTTCGATTCGCCAATACGCGGTGCGAGGGCCGATGAGATTCGGTCGATTCTGCCAACGTGTCCCAAAGCGTGCCCACGCGAACATGCCAGCATAAACTGGCCAGGGTTCCATCCCGTCAAAGACCTCGATCCAATCGGCGGTGAAGTTGGCCATGTGATCGACTTCTTGAAGGCACGACAAGGTTCGGGAGACGGCACGGATTCCCTGCGATGCCGCCGGCCACGAGCCCAGACGCTCGCGACGACGGACAGTTTACCAAAGCCCTGGTCAGGTGCAAGACGAGACCTGGGCACGGACTTCCGCACGGGGGCGTGGACATTCACTTCTTGGAGCGGTTGTTGAAGTAGCGGAAGGCATCGAGGGATCGAGGGATCGAGGGACGTTTGCGAAGGAGCTTGCTATGGGGTGGGGACGAATGCTGCTGCTGGGCAACTTCGGCCAGCAGATGGACATCGAGGAGTCCAAGGAGGATGTTGCGGCGCTCCGACGCGCGCTTGGGGACCAGCGGCAGATCGACTACAAGCTCCTGGCCAGCGACAAGGAGCAGGAGCGACAGATCGCGGCGCTGCAGCTTGAGAACGAGGCGCTGCAGATGTGCGTTGCGACGCTTGCCAAGCTCTTGCGAGACAAGGGCGTCGTGAGTGATGCGGAAATGGAGAAGATCGCGTCGCTCATCGATATGGACTCGTGAGCGGGGTTGCGTTCGGGCGTCGGATCAATCGGCACCGAGCATCGCCGCCACCTTCTCACTCCCCCACCCCCTTCCGTCCGGCCCATCGTCTTTCGGTCGAGCGCCACGCCCCAGTATGGGTCGTGGCGGCTGCATTTTTGGAGCTTGGCTGGGAGGGCGTTGAACGCGATGACTGCCGCGCTGTGAGGGGTGAGCGTGCGAGCGAAAGCTGTATCCATTTTCCTCGCCGTCGCGGCCGCTTGTGGTAGAGTTCATTGCCTAAACCCGGGCCCGCCGGGCGGTCATTTGTTTGGAGGAAGTCTGATGTTCAAGCTCTTGAATGGTCGCGTCGTGGGTTTGGCTCTGGTTGCGTTCGCGGCGGCCTTGGCGTGTCCGGCGATCGCGTTGGCCCAGGTCGGGCTGGTGTCGCAATCGCGCAACGCCACGATCTTCAGCCCGAGCGGGACGTTGGGGCAGTCGGCGTCGACGTTTGGGGTTTGGAATCAGGATGTGTCGTTCGGGTTTCCGGGGGACAACGAGGTGAGCGTGCAGTCGGATGTCTCCGAGACGAGCATCCGCCTGAACGGCAACTCGACGGTGTGGCAGCCGGGGAACGCGACGTCGGCGTCGCCGGTGGTGGTGAATGCAAACATCGCGTTCAGCCTGTTCAGCCAGGCGAGCATCAATCTCACGGTCGGCGACGGGCTGGGCGTTTTCGGCGGCGTGAGCTTCACGCTCACCGGCCCCAGCGGGGTGGTTGCCAGCGGGCGGTCGGTGAACATCGCCAGTGGTTCGCTGCTGCCCGGCGCGTACACGCTGAGCTACAACTTCACGCACAACTACAACGGCTTTGCTTCGGCGGGGCCGTTTGGGTTCACGCTGAACTTCACGGGGTTTCAGCCGGGGCCGAGCGCGATCACGTATCAGGGCAAGATTGAGGGTGCCGGTGGAGCGCCGGTGAACGAGCCCTATGACATTGGGTTTACGGTGTATGCGGAGCCGACGGGTGGGGCGCCGCTGCTGTTTGGCTTGGAGAAGACGAACGTGCCGGTGAGCAACGGCGTGTTTACGACGAGCTTTGACTTTGGGAACACGCCCTGGGAGACGACGGAGAACCGCTGGCTCGAAGTCGCGGTGCGTCCGTCCAGCGGCACCGGCGGGAGCACGGTGCTCTCGCCCAGGCAGCGGATCGGCGCTGCGCCCCGCGCGCTGTACGCCACCAAGGCGGGCGCCGCGCAGACCGCGGAGGTTGCGAGTTCGATTGATCTGTCGAGCCGCGGGCTGGTGCGTGGCGCCACGGGCGCGAGCGGGAACAGCCCCGGGCTGATCTTTGCGACGCCCGTCAGCAACCCCGTGTTTCGCTCGTTCATCGGCATGGCCGATGACAACAACGTGGGCTTCTTCGGCTACGCCGGCGGCGGGTGGTCGCTGACGACGCGGACTGATACCGGGCGCGTGGGCATCGGCACGCTCAACCCCCAGACCCAGCTTGAGGTCGCCGGGACGGTGCGAGCGACCGGTTTCCAATATGCGTCTTTGCAATCGCGCAGCGTGATGCTGGGCTACACGGACTTCCGCTGCACGGGCGCTGAGAACGCGGTGGTGAACAACATCAGCTTCGGCATCGCGGGGCCGAACCCCAGCAACGCCTCGCTGATCGCGACGGTGCCGCTGCCGATCGGCGCGCGTCTGGAGTCGATCACGATCCACTATCGCGATAGCGACCCGACCGGGAATCTGCGTGCCGCGCTGCTCCGATACAACCTCAGCGTGCCGAACATGAGCCTGGTCGCGGGGGACATCAACCTGACCGACAGCTCGCCGCTGCCGACCTCACGCACTGTCACGCTGCCGGGGAACACCGTTGTCGATACTCAGAGCGTCTTCATCGTGCAGATCTTCCCCGTCGACGGGCTCTGGGGGCCGACGGACTCCAAGACGGTGCAGGCGGTGCGGGTGAACTACACGGTCGGTTCGCCGGATTGAGTGAAACGCCACGCGTGAGCACTTACGCGCGGCGTTGTGTTCGCGGCGGTTGAGCGGACGATCCGAGCGATCAGCGCGGTCGCCGATTGTCGCTCACTTGCGCGGGTCGTTCACGCGGGCGACGAAGAGCACGGCGCCGGTGGGCTCGTGGGTGATGACGACGATGAAGGGGCGGTCGAGGCGGACTTCGTAGATCTTCGGCGGCGTGGCGGGGCCGGGTGAGCCGGCGGTGGGCATGCCGGTCGCCGCGGCGGCTTCGGTGCGGGTCTCGTCCATCTTGATGCGCACGGCGTGGGCGACGTCGGTGACGTGGTTCGGGCGGTCGTTTGTGCGGAGCGAGAAATCGGCGCTGGCTGGGTCGAACGACGACGCCATGCCCATGGCGCTGAGGGCGGGCTTGAGCGAGGCATTCGCCGACAGGTCCACACGCGGCAGGTGCAACTGCACCAGTTCCTTTCGCAACGCGGCGCGGGCGGCGGCGATGTCGAGGCCGGCGATCACCTCGTCCATCTTGCCGGGCGCGGGGAGGATGAACATCGCTCTTGCGGGGTAGGCGTCGTTCTCGGCTTTGTAGTTCAGGGTCGCGATCGTCGCGCCGGGGATCTCGGCGTAGAGCGCCCAATCGGTCCTTTCCATCAGCGGGTGCTCGATGGACTTCTCCGGGGTGAGGAAGAACTTGTGCGGCTTGGTGTCTGCGATGTCGAAGGGCTCGTCCCACTGCGCGTTGAAGTACACGGCGCTGGTGATGACGGAGCTGGTGTCGCTGGCCAGCGAGCTCGGGTCGATGAGGTGCGTGATGAGCTTGTTGGTGGAGGCCGCGACCCAGGCGTTGATCGCTTTCGCGGCGGATTGCGGATCAGAGAAGTCCAGCGACTTGTCGTCGGCGTTGAACTTGGCGGCGAGGGTGGCGCGGTAGGAGTCGAGCGTCGAGAGTTTGGGGTTGATCCAGAGACGATTGGACTCGACGAGCTTGAACGCGGACTTGGGCCCGGTGCCGGCGAGGACCTCGCTGCGGAGCGCGTCGGAGTTGGCCTGCGGGTTGGCGAGCTTTGGATCCTGGCGGAGAGATTTGGTGATGCCCGCGTGGGTGGGGCCGCGTGCGCCGGCGCGGGCCATTTCGAGCGCTGTGCCGACGTTCCAGGGTGAGACGGCGACGTTGCCGGGCGTCTTGGCGAGGGCTCGGAAGATGTCGGCGGCGAAGGCGTTGTTGGATGCGACGGAGGGGGAGACGTCTTTGGGTGGGGCTGCGGCGATGGCTGGCTCGGTGCCGGGGGGTGTGGTGCGGTGTGGCCCGCCGCTGGAGGGGTCAGCGGGCGAGCTCGTCGATTGAGCATTGGCGATCAGGATGGACATGGCTACGAGCGTCGCGGCGAGGGTTGTCGGCATTGGCGGTCTCCTGAACTCGGTCGGCGTGCGACGCCGCGCGGCGTCGATTCGAACATGGAGGTGGGCGGCGATGCGTTTGGTTCACCGGAGCGTGAGAAAGTTGAAAGACGACCCGGGTCGGGGTTCTCAGCGGGGTCAACGGCCCGGTTCTGTGCAGCGGGTGAAAATGATGGGGCGAGCCGCCGGCGCGTACCGTCGGAGAGATGGGCTGGTGGATTTCTAATGTGGGGCCGACGGATGATCGCGGGGGCGCGGTGGATGTGGCGCGGGCTGAGCTTGCGCTGAAGCTCGGGAGCGCGGGTGACGATGCGGACCCGGAGCTGCGAGAGATCGCGCGGCGGCAGGCGGGGCTGCCGCGGCTGCGGGAGATCGGTCGGCAGCCGATGAAGCCCTTGCTCATCAGGCTCTTGGCCACGATGGTGGTTTTCATTTCCGCGATGGTGTTGATGGAGAGCCTTCGCGTGCCGCTGTATGCGGCGGCGTTCGTCATGCCGGTCTGCGTACTCGCCGGATTTATTCTGTTTCGACGGTTGACTCGCGCGAATGAGTTCGGGCGCTGGATCGAGCTCTACGCGTACTACGGGCGTTGCCCGCAGTGTCTGTCCAGCCTGCGCGGGCTCGCGACGGCAGACGACGGCTGCGTTGTCTGCCCGGAGTGTTCGACGGCGTGGCGGGCGTCGCGGGTCGCGCCGGCGAGCGTGTTGGATGGGTTGCGCGCGACCGACGCGGTGCCGACGCCGGAGAAGCCGACGCCCGATCATCGCGATGGTCGCGGGTGGACGTGGCCGCCGAAGCCGGCGCGCGACACGGTCCGCGACGCGTACGCGCGACCGGTCTTGCTCGCGGCGGCGGACCTGAGCAATCTGAGCACGGAAGAGCGCGAGGCGATTCCGGTTGAAGTCCGGAAGGAGATCGAGCGGAGTGCCGGAGGGTTGATGGACCGCATCATCGCGGTGGTGTTGCGGCTTGGGCTCGGCGCGCTGTTCACATTTCCGAGCGTCGCCGCGCTCGTGTCTTTTTCGTCGCGACTGCGATGGAGCATTGACACGATTGCCCCGTTTGTGGGCGCGCTCGGGGGTGTTCTTTTCCTAGGTTTCGTCCTTGCGAGGCTGCCCCGCTACTTCCGTCGGGCGAAGGTGACGCACGTCAATAGCTTCTTGCAGGTGATGCTCACGGCCGATCGCTGCCCGTCGTGCGTTGGCTCGATTGCCGGCGTGGAGCCGGGGGAGCACGGCGTGCGGCGGTGCCCGCGTTGCGGGGCGGAGTGGGCGCCGGCAGGGCGGGTGGTGGCGAGGGAGTCGGGGGTGAGTTCGAGGGGGCGGTAGCGGGAGGAAGTCGCAACGGTGCATGGCGCGCGGGGCGCAGAGCAAGGGTGTGAACGATGATTCGAGCGATTGACAGAGCGGTGGCGTGGTGCTCGGTGCGGCGGATCACTGTCGTCGCGCTCTGCGTGATCGTCTTGGATTGGGTGATTCTGGGGGCGATGATCTCGGGCGGCGGCAGTGGCGTGGTGTTGTTCTCGCTGGTCGCGCTGAACCCTCTGACGCACGCCGGCCGGACTCACGGTTCCAGGCCAGCGATGTACTCGCGAGTCAACGGCGTTTGGATTGATGATCGGGCGGCGGCGCCGGGTGTCGTTATTGGCGTGCCGGAAGCGGACCGCGCCTGGATCGTGCGCAGGCAGAGCGTGGGCTTTGGTGCGGGATTGGTATTGCCGTGGGTCGTCGGGGGGCCGGAGATCTCGAGCGTGAGAGTGTTTCGTCCTGGCGGCGGCGAGCTCAGCGCCGCCGATCAGGCGGCGGTACTCAAGCTGTTCGCCACCGACCGACTTGGGGACGCGGAACTCGTGCGCTACCTGCCCGAGGGAGGGAAGTGGCGGGCACGCGTGGTCTGGCAGAGCGTCTTTCACGACGGGCTGGTGTTGCCGCTGTACGTGGTGGCGGTGTGGGCGTTTTTCAGGCGGCGCACGTTCGTGCGTTTGCGTGACGTTGTGAAGGCGCGAACGCGCCGTTTGTGCGTGCAGTGCGGGTATGACCGATCGGGAACGCCGGGCCGGGCGTGCCCGGAGTGTGGGTTTGGGAACAACTCGGAGGTTGGGTGAGTGGGCCTGAGCACGAGCACCCTGTCAGGGTGCGACGAATCGACGGCGCATCCGGGGGTGTCGCTCGATGACTCGCTCCACCGCCGGCTACTGGCGATCAGCCCTTCGGGCTGAGAGGTGTGGATCAGGGCGGACCTTTGGTTGTGCGTGGCGGTTCTGGCCGGCAAGGCCGCGCTCGTCCGCCCTCAGACGCGCGGGAGGCCCATGGCGAGGGGGCGGATTGGATGCACGCGTACCGGTGGCTTGCTCGCCGAGCCTCGCGGCGCCACCGGCAACGCTCTTGCGCACTGCGTGCGAAAGGCAGGAACACCGTGCCTGATGCCCAAAGCACTGAAAGGTCGGAACTCCGTGTCGTGTGTCAAAGAGAAAAACGACGACCCGGTGGCTGGTCGTCGTTGTTGATCTGCGAGTCGGTGATCGTTTGCGGGTGTGACGTTGCGGTGGGCCCGTGACTTCGCAGAGCTTCAGTCACGGCGTCCGAAGACTTGGGACTCAGCACCCCACGCACCCGCCCCGCCCTTCGCCCCTCTCGGAGAGAGGGGGTACCCAAAGGCACGCTGCCGACGGGATCCCAAGTGGCAAAATGAAAAACGACGACCCGGGGGCGGGTCGTCGTTGGTGATTTGCGCATCGATGACGCAGTGCGGGCGGGACGTTGCGCTGGACCCGTGACTTCGCAGAGCCTTCGTCACGGCGTCGGATCGTGAGCACCGACCCCTCTCGGAGAGAGGGGCTACCCGACGCCGTCGGCCCTTCGGCCTTACTTCGCCGCTGCTTCTTCCATGAGGACGGCCTGGGCCGCGGCGAGGCGGGCGATGGGGACGCGGAAGGGGGAGCAGGAGACGTAGTCGAGGCCGACGTCATGGAAGAAGTGGACGGACTTGGGATCGCCGCCGTGCTCGCCGCAGATGCCGACCTTGATCTTGGGGTTGGTCTGGCGGCCCTTTTCCTTGCCCATGCGGACGAGCTGGCCGACGCCGGTGCGGTCGAGGGTGACGAAGGGGTCGGCGACGAGGAGCTCGTGCTCCATGTAGGAGGGGAGGAAGCTGTTGATGTCGTCACGCGAGAAGCCGAAGGTCATCTGCGTGAGGTCGTTGGTTCCGAAGGAGAAGAAGTCGGCGGATTCGGCGATCTCGTCGGCGGTGAGCGCGGCGCGGGGGATCTCGATCATGGTGCCGATCGGGATGTCGATGCGCTTCTGCCAGCCCTTGAGCTTCTTGACCTCTTCGATGGTCTCGAGCGTGAGCTTGCGGAGGAAGTCGAGTTCCTTTTTGGTGCAGACCAAGGGGTGCATGATCTCGGGCATTGCCTTGACGCCGTTGGCCTGGCAGTCGAGCATGGCCTCGACGATGGCGCGGACCTGCATCTTGAGGATCTCGGGGTAGGTGACGCAGAGGCGGCAGCCGCGATGGCCGAGCATGGGGTTGGACTCGTGGAGCTCGCTGACGCGGCGCTTGACCTTGTCGAGCGTGATGCCCATGGCCTTGGCGAGCTCGGCCTGCTGCTTCTCCTCGTGGGGGAGGAACTCGTGCAGCGGCGGGTCGATGAGGCGGATGGTGACGGGCATGCCCTTCATGGCGGTAAAGATGCCGCTGAAGTCGTCGCGCTGGTAGGGCAGGAGCTCTTCGAGATACTTGGTGCGCATCTCCTGGCTGTCGGCGAGGATCATCTTGCGCATGCTCTTGATGCGTGCGCCGTCAAAGAACATGTGCTCGGTGCGGCAGAGGCCGATGCCGACGGCACCGAACTCGCGGGCGCGCTTGGCGTCGGCGGGGGTGTCGGCGTTGGTGCGGATCTGGAGGGTGCGGTACTTGTCGCTCCAACGCATGATGGTGGCGAAGTCGCCGCTGAGCTTGTCGGGGATGACCACGGGGACCGAGCCGGCCATGACCTCGCCGGTGGTGCCGTCGATGGAGATGACGTCTTCGGGGCCGAAGGTCTTGCCCGAGACGGTGAACTTGCGAGCTTTGGCGTCGATGTGCAGATCACCGGCGCCGACGACGCAGCACTTGCCCCAACCCACCGCGACCACTGCGGCGTGGCTGGAGCGGCCGCCGGTGCTGGTGAGGATGCCCTCGGCGCTGTGCATGCCTTCGACGTCTTCGGGGCTGGTCTCATCGCGAACGAGGATGACCTTCTCGCCCTTCTGGCGACGCTCCACGGCCTCGGCGGCGGTGAACGCGGGCTTGCCGACCGAGGCGCCGGGCGAGGCCGGGATGCCGACGGTGAGCTTGGTGACGAGCTTCTTCTTGGTGACATCGAAGCTCGGGAGCATGAGCTGAACCAGGTCGCCCGCGGGGATGCGGAGCAGGGCCTGCTTCTCGGTGATGAGCTTCTCCTTCACCATGTCGCAGGCGATCTTGACCGCGGCGGTGCCGGTGCGCTTGCCGGTGCGGGTCTGGAGCATGAAGAGCTTGCCCTCTTCGATGGTGAACTCGATGTCCTGCATGTCCTTGTAGTGCTTCTCGAGCTTCAGCTTGATCTTGATGAGCTGGTCGTAGCACTTCTTCTGCCACTTGGGCATCTCGTCGATGAGCTTGGGGGTGCGGATGCCGGCGACGACGTCCTCGCCCTGGGCGTTGATGAGGAAGTCGCCGTAGAACTTGTTCTCGCCGGTGGCGGGGTTACGGGTGAAGCCGACGCCGGTGCCCGAGTCATCGCCCATGTTGCCGAAGACCATGCACTGCACGTTCACGGCGGTGCCGATGAGGCCCTGGATGCCCTGGATGCGGCGGTAGCTGATGGCGCGATCGCCGTTCCATGACTTGAACACGGCTTCGATCGCCAGCTCGAGCTGCTTGAACGGGTTCTGCGGGAACATCTCGCCGACCTTGCGGCGGAAGACTTCCTTGTACGCCTCGCAAAGCTCGACGATGCCCGCCTCGGGGACATCGGTGTCGCTCTCGGCCTTGTACTTGGACTTGATGGCCTTGAACGCCTGCTCGAAGAGGTGATGATCAACACCCATGACCACGTCGCCGAACATGTTGATCAGGCGGCGGTAGCTGTCGTATGCGAAGCGGCGGTTGCCGGTCTGCTTGGCCAGACCTTCAACGGCCTGATCGGTGAGGCCGAGATTGAGGATCGTGTCCATCATGCCCGGCATGCTCACGGCGGCGCCGGAGCGCACGGAGACCAGCAGCGGGTTCTCGGAAGAGCCGAACTTCTTGTCCGTCTCCTTCTCCAGCATGTTCACATACTTGTGGACCTCGTTCATGAGGCCCACCGGCAGGCGCTGCCCGGCGCGGTAGTACGCGGCACAGGTCTCGGTGGTGATCGTGAAGCCCGGGGGGACCGGCAGACCGATCGAACACATGTCGGCGAGGTTGGCGCCCTTGCCACCCAGCAACATCTTCATGGTGGCGTCGCCGTCAACTTTGGACTGGCCGAAAAAGAAGACCATCTTGTGGGCTTGCAGCTTCGATGGCGTGGCCTTGCCGGTGATGACGTACTTGCCGTTGGTGGTGCCGGACGACTTCAGCGTTGCGCTGGGCATGGAAGGAGCCTCTCAGTTCGAGGTGCGAGCCAAACAATCGTGTTCCGTTTGGTACATTCGCCGGCCATTGGGCTCGCGAAACATCGCGGCCGGCGTACGACACCGATTCTAGGACGTTCACCCCCGCAATTCGACCGCCCGGGCGCGCCCGAGCCCGAAACCGGGCGGTTTGTGGGCGTTGGACGCGGGGCTGGCCCAAGAAATCGCCGTCCGACCCGTGGCGCGTGGCGGTCGCAGTACACTCCGGCGTGAGCGAACCCCGGTACGAAGTTGTTGATGAACTGCGGCTGACGCCCGGTGAGCTGCTCGGAATCTGGCCACGATCTCGCCGCGTGCTGGCGCTGCTCTCGGCAGACGACCAGCCGGAGCGCTCGCGGTGGTCGATCATCGCCGAGTGCCCGCAGTCAGGCCACGCGCCAGGAAGTGGTTCGGGCGCTGGCGGGCCGGGCGCGTGCGAAGACTCGTGGACGGAGGGCTTGCCATCGTGGCCCGATGGCGCGGCGGTGAGCGCGATGTCGAGGCCGGATCCGGAGCGGCCGCCGTTTGTGGGCGGGTATGTCGGGATGATGGGGTATGAGCTTGGCGAGCGGATTGAGCCGCGGGTTGCGGGCGAGCGTCGCGTGAACACTGGGGGCGCGCCAGTGGATGCTCGGAGCGGACGAGGCGAGCAGGCGAACGCCGATTGGCCCGAGCAGCTCTGGTATCGCATCGACGCGGCCCTGGTATTCGATCACGCCGTCGCACGATGGTGGGCTGTCGGCGACCTCGACGCCCGGCGAGAGCTCGCGGCCACCGCCCGGCGCTGTGGCCCGCAATGTCTGGTGACGCCGCACGCTTCGGACGCAAAGCGCGCGGCGTTCGGCTTGCACCCCATCGCGCGCGACGCGCTGGAGTCCGCACGAGCCGTCTACACACGGAACGTCGCACGCGTGCTGGAGCACATCGGGCGTGGCGATGCGTATCAGGTCAACCTGGCGCATCCGCTGGACTTCCGGTTTCAAGGCGACGCGCGCGAGCTCTTTCTTTCACTCTGCGATGGCGCACGCCCGCGCATGGGCGCGCTGCTGCCGATGCCGGATGACGTGCACATTGGCGAGCCGCGCAGGCGGTGCGTCGTCAGCGCTTCGCCGGAGGTCTTTGCGACCATGGCGCCCGCGACCGATGGGCGCGGCGATCGCACGATCAGCACCGTGCCGATGAAAGGCACGCGCGCATCAGACGCGGACTCTTCGGGCGCGATGGACGATTTGCTCAGGAGCGCCAAGGACCGCGCTGAGCTGACGATGATCGTGGACCTGATGCGCAACGACCTCGGTCGAGTCTGCGAGCCGGGCAGCGTGCGCGTGCGGTCGCTGCGCGACATCGAACGCCACGGCCGGCCGCTGGCGGGCGTGCTTCAGGCCACCTCGACGATCGAGGGCCGGCTCCGGGCCGATGTGTCGCTGCCGGAGATCGTTCGAGCGATCTTCCCGCCGGGGTCGGTGACTGGCGCGCCGAAGATCAGGGCGATGCAGATCATCCGTTCGCTGGAGTCTGGGCCGCGCGGGCCGTATTGCGGGGCGATTGGGTATCTGTCGGACTGTGGCCACGGGGCGTTGTCGGTGGCGATCCGCACGGCGTGCATCAGCGGCGAGCCGCGGACCGACTCGGCGATGTCGTTTCAGTCGGCGATGGCGCGTTGGTGGGTCGGCGCGGGGATCGTCGCGCAGAGCGAGCCGGAGGCCGAGTGGCAGGAGACGATCGTTAAGGCGCACGCGATCTTGGGGCTGGCGCGGGGGTGAATCACTCAGGCCCTCGAGCCTCGAACCGTGCCTTCGCCAAGCCTCAGGCACGGCGTCCGAAGGCACGCGATTCACACGGGTTCTTGGCTATTCCTTTGGCCAGTGCTCGACGGCCAGTGCGGCGCGGATCGGGTTGCGGCTCGGGCGCTTGCCCGGCGGCGGGGGTGTCATGCCGTCGACCTCCGGGGTGCGGTGCATGAGCATGAAGACGCCGCCGATGAGCAGGGGCACGCCGAGGGCGGCGACGGTGAGTTGTGTTGCAAGGCCGGGCGTGATGTTCGCCCAGTCTTTCAGCCCTTCACCCAGAAGACCGGCGAGGAACACGCCGACGCCGGTCGCGCCGAAGCTCGCGACGGTTGTCAGCGAGAGCACGCGGCCGCGCACCTCATCCGGCGAGAGCACCTGCATCGCGGCCCACGATTGGTTGAAACACCAGATCCAGAAGAAGCCGACGATGAGCATCGCGCCGTAGCCGGCCCACAGCGACGTGGTCACGGCGAACAGCGTGATTGATGCGCCGAGAGCCGCGACGGAGAGCGGGATGAAGTGGTGCTTGGGGTACCAGGCGGGGACGTAGCGCAGGGCGAGCCCGCCGATCACGGCGCCGACGCCCTGCACTGCGAGCAAGATGCCGCTGGAGGTTTCGGCGGTCTTCTTGGGCATGCCGTAGACATCGATGACGAAAAGGGTGAGCAGTCGCACCATCGGGGCCGCGAGGAAGCTGATGAGCACTTGGGCCAGGAAGACGGCCCAGGGCCCGCGGCTGCGGCGGATGAACTCCCAGGCCGACGCGATCTGTGCCAGCACTGGGCGCGGGTCGGGGACGGTGATCGGCGGCTTGGGCGTCGTTGCGACGACGGCGGCGACGAGGAGGAATGAGAACGCGTTGAACACAAACAGCGGAGGGGACGCCCATTGCGCGAGCACGGCGCCGGCCATCGCTGGCCCGAGTACGCGGGCGAGGTTGAACTGAATGCCGTTCAGCGCGATCGCTCGCGTCAGCAGCTCTCGCGGCACCAGCCGCGGCGTCAGCACCTGCCACGCCGGGAAGTTGAAGGCCATGACGATGCCGTTGATCGCCGAGAGGGCAAAGAGCCAGTTGATCGGGGCGCGCGAGCCCTCGGCGAAGTCAAAGAGGCTGACGGCGACGACGCCGAACGCGACGACCGAGGCGAGGATCTGCGTGATGATGAGCATCTTGCGCCGATCGCATCGATCGGCGACGACGCCGCCGAGGAGCCCGAAGACGAAGATCGGCAGGGTGCTGAGCGCGCCGAGGATGCCTTGGTCGGCCAGTGAGCCGGTGCGATCGGCGACGAAGACCTGGATCGCGAACATCTCGGTCCAGGTGCCGATGTTGGAGAGGAACTGGGCGAGGAGCACGTTGCGATAGTGCTTGTGGGCGAGGACTTCGCTGTAGGAGCCGCGGTTGTTGTGCAGGCTCGGCGGCAGGGAGGGCGGCGGCGGCTGGACTGGCGTCGCGCCCACCGGATCGGCCGGAGGCACGTCATTGCTCGCTATCGACACGCTGGATTCGGGCAGGGCCAGAAGAACCTCCGGCGGCACTGTAGCGACGCACGCCGGGCGGGTTGGCGAATCGGCATTGGCGCACGCCGAGATAGACGAGGAGTTCGAAGTAGAGGAGGCCGATGATTGCGCCGGTGATGACGATGAGTGCCCCGATGATGCCGAACTTGGGCGTGTGGCGGGAGTCGATCAGGTTCAACTCCTGCATGAAGCCCAGGTGCAGGAATATACAGCCGACCGCGCACACGCACGCGCCGACGAGCCAGCCGACGCTGGCAAGGCTGCAGACCGTCTTCGAGACTTCACGGGTGATGCGCCAGCCCCGCTGCCGCCCGAAGAAGCGGATGCCGACAGACTCGATGAGCGTGAGGAGCCAGATCACGCCGAATAACACAAAGCTCAAGCTTGGCAGGAAGATCAACTGGAGTCTGTCTCCCGCAACGGCATATCCGAGCGGCGGGGCAAGCGCCGCGATCGTGACGAGCAGGGTCGCCGCGATCTGTGCGAACAGACCAAACTTCAATATGCGGACGTCGCCGATCGCGGCGGCTCGCATCGCCGATCGAGGGGCAAGAAGGACTTGTCTGGCGATCTCTCCCCAATCGCGGCAGCGCACCGAGAGGTCGCGTCGCTCCGGCAGGCTTGACGCGATCGTGGTGCCGCACTCCGGGCACACCGCATCCTCGGCGGTGCGCGAGATGTCGTAGCCGCACGACTCGCAGAGCATCGCGGGCGACTCGGGCGATGGCTCCGCCGTCTGCGTCGGTGCGAGTGGGCCGGCGGGGTCGGGCATTGGTGATTCTTGGCTGGGCGGATCGGTGAGCGCGACCACCGCACGAACGAAACCGGTGATGGAGGCTCTCGCTGTCGTGCGAGCCGGCGGGTGGTCAGCCCGTGCCTTCGCAAAGCCTCAGGCACGGCGTCCGAACTCGCGTCACACGACTGATTTCAGGTTGGTGGCCTCGCGCGCAGCAGCGACAGCACTCGCCGAGCGCAACAAAAACGACCCGTGCCGGGCACGGGTCGAGAAAGAGAAGTCCAAGTGAATCGCGACCGGAAGACAACGCGTTGGTCGCGAGGGCGACTCAGTCGCGACGACGACGCGCCGCCACGAGACCGGCGAGGCCGAGCAGGCCCATGGCGGTCGGTGCGGGGATGAGCTGGCCGCGGATCTCGCCGCCGGGCAGGCCGACGGAGTGGATGTTGACGTAGTTGTTGCCAGCGAGCAGATTCGCGAGCTGGGCGGCAGGGAAGAGCGTCGGCGACTGGACGGGGCCGTTGGTGCTGAACGAGGTCACACCGTTGGCACCGATGGGGATCAGGGCCCAGGTCGCGGCGTTGTCCAGCCCGAAGATCACCGGCCCGTTGGCGCCGATGGGGCCGTTGTGAATGTGGCCCGCGCGGCTCAGCGAACCGAGCCCTGAGAACGATAGGTCCAGCGTGAACTGACGCGTGGCCGTGTCGATCACCATGATCGCCACGCCCGTGGCGGTGGAGTTCGAGAGGTTCGGCGCGACCTCGTTGGCCCCGTTCAGATCGGCACGCAACGTGACGATCGCAGCGTTCGCCACGCCGCTGGCCACCGCAACAACCAACACCGCGGCAAGGTTCATTCGGTTCATATCGCAACCCCTCTGAAATGGACTTCAAAAAACGAAATGGACAACAGATCGACCGCGAGCCGCTGGCATCGACCGCGCGGCCGCGGGCTCTCGTACCCTCGTTGGAATGTCCGCTCGGGCACCGGGCGTTGAGAAAATTGCGAGGATGTTCGAAAAGTCTCGCGTGATTCACACGTCATGCACAGTGATCAATGGCCCCGGTGGGACTTGAACCCACACGCCCGTTGCCGGGCTGCGGATTTTAAGTCCGCTGCGTCTGCCGTTCCGCCACGGGGCCCGAAGGTTTGAGGATTGTACAGGGGGCGTCGCGGCCGACCGGGGCGCTACTTCAGCATCCGCAGCATCTCGACCACGCTGGTGCGGAACCCCGCCTTTGCGAAGACCTCGCGAGCGGCGTCGTTGAACGCGCCGGTGTGCAGTCGCATCTGTGCGACGCCGATCGCCTTGAAGCGGTCGATTGCCGCGTCGATGAGCAGGCGCGCTACGCCGTGCTTTCGGTCAAGCGGCTCGACCCAGATGTCGTGGATCCAGCCGCACTCGGGGATCCAGAAGATGGGCACCTCCGGCTCGATGGTGCCGACGGTGAAGCCGGCGAGCGTGGCGTCCGGGCGCTGCGCGACCAGGAACACGCTGCGTGCGTCGGCGGCCCGCTGGGGCAGCCAGGAGGCGTAGCGATCGAGCACGTCGGGCAGCACCCGAAACCGTTCTGGGTCGTGACGCTCGTGCAGCGCCGTGATCTGCCGCACCATCGGCAGCACGTTTGGCACATCTTCAGCGGTCGCGGCTCTCACAATCACCATGGTGGAGCGTACTCTCGGCGACCTCCAAACGTTCACCGACCTTGAAGCACCCCGGAGCGCGCGATCCGGCCCATGATCAGGTACACTCGGCTTCCTGCCCTCTTCTCCGTGGGGTCTGTCACGATGACCAATCGACTTCGCTCATCCATTCTGTCGCTCACGCTCGGCGCTGGCGTGCTCGCGCTCGCACCCGGTCACGCGCTGGCGCAGGCCGGCCCTGCCGACACGCGCCGGATCGATCGCATCCTGCGTACCGGCACCGAGTCGGACGACTATCGCCTGCGCGTGGACACCAGTCTGTCGCTGGCGGAGCGCTCGCAGATCGATGTCGGCGGATATCTGGCGTTCACCGGCCTGTTCCGCAACGACGCGACGAACTCGACGCGCCTCTGGCAGCCGGAGGCGGTGCTCTACGGCCGTGCGAACATCGACGGTGCGCACCAGTTCTTCGTGCGCGGGCGGTTCCTGTATCGCACGTTCTCTGATGGCGACAGCTTCGACGGGCGGGGCGACCGCTGGACCGAGCCCTTCGCTGATCGCTACTGGTACGAGTTCGACTCGCGCAAGGCGATGTCCGCGTATCACGGCGAGAACCCCGAGTTCAACTTCAACCTGCGCGTCGGGCGGCAGTTCATCGAGTGGGGCAGCGGCATCACGCTTTCTGAGACGCTCTACGCGGTGACGCCGACGATCGAGTTCACGCGCCAGTTCAAACTCGAAGGACTCGCGGGCATCACGCCGGATCACACCGCGGACTTTGACGGCTCGCGCTGGAGCTTCGACGAGAAGACGCGCCGCGCGTACTTCGGCGGGCGCCTGGCGTATACGTTTGAGCAGGGCGACGAGGTGTACGGCTTCGTGCTGCACATGGTGGACAACTACAACGACAACCGGGCTCGCCCGCCGCTGACGCCGATTGGTTTCGTCAACTTCAAGTACGATTCGACGTACTTCGGCCTCGGCTCGACCGGCTCGCTCGGCAGCGACTGGCTGTATCAGGTCGAGGGGATCTTTCAGACTGGCCAGAGCTATTCTGACCCGCTGCGCGGCGCGCAGCGGGTTGAGGACATCTCCGCCGGTGCGGCAAGATTGATGCTCACGTACTTGCTGCGCGACGAGAGTCAGTCTCGCGTCGAGGGCGAGTTGCTCTACGCCACCGGCGATGGCGACCGGAACAACGCGACCTCGACGCTCTCGGGCAACTTGCCGGGCTCGACTGATCACCAGTTCAACGCGCTGGGCTATGCCAACACCGGCCTGGCCTTCGCGCCGGCGCTCTCGAACCTTGGCTCGATGCGGCTGGGCTTCTCGACGTTCCCGTTCAAGTCCGACGAGACGTTTGACGCGCTGCAGCTCGGTGTCGATGCCTTCGCGTTCATCAAGCCCAACCGGCGTGGCCCGATCGACGACGTCTCCAGCGAGAGCACCTTCCTCGGCGGCGAGCTGGACGTCTACGCCAACTGGCGCATCACCAGCGACCTGTCCCTGACCGCTCGCTACGGCATCTTCCTCCCGTCTGCCGGGATCTCCGGTGGCCGCAACGCTCGCCACTTCGTGCTCTTCGGAGTCACGCTCGCGTTTTGAATCTCCCGAACTCCCCCCCCCCACACACTACCCCGCC
>JALHNK010000058.1 GCA_022843565.1 Phycisphaerales bacterium | reverse complement strand
CAGGCGAGCTGACCAGTGGTCAGTGGTCAGTCGTCAGCAGACTGAACCTGATGCCCAGTGCCCATTGCCTTCTACTGATCCCTCGGCCCTCATCCCTCGGCCCCTCCCTTACTGCGGGCAGCCGTCGAAGAACACGCTGAAGAAGAAGTTGTAATCGGCCTCGGTGGTGCCGTTGTTCGCTGAGCCGGGCGAGCCGATCGGCGAGCCGTCATCGGCGACGATGTCGCAGTACGCCGCGGCGTCAAAGAACCCAGCAAAGAACGCGTTGTAGTCCGCCTCGGTGAGCCCGTTGTTCGTCCCGCCGCTGGGGCCGAAGGGCGGCAGCAGGCCGCCATCGTCAAACGCGATGTCGCCCGGGCACAACGCCGCGACGACCGCGATGACGTTGCCGGTGATCGGGATGAGCAGCGACGGGCTGTTCACTCCGTTGGACGCGATGGTCAGCGTGCCGTTCTTCAGCCCAAGAGTGCTCGTGTTCATCGTGATGACGTGCGAGTTGCCCGCGCTCAGGTTCGCCGTTCGCGTGAACGTTCCGCCCGGCGTGGTAAACCCGGCGCTGGGTGACAGCGTGTACGACAGCGTCTCAAAGCCCGTGGACGAGCCATCGCGGCTGAAGCGGCTGAAGTGCGGATCGCTGCCAGACACCAGCGCGTCGCCATTGCGGATCGTGATCGTCACGGTCGCCAGCGAGTTCTGATCGACGGTGCCGAAGTTGATCGAAGCGGGGGCGTTGATCTTGGCAGGCACGCGCAGGTCCAGATACACCGGCAGGTGCCCGTTGCCCTCGACAGTCGCAATCAGGCTCGCGGCGATCGACGCGCCGACCATCGTGTTGCCGGTGGTCTTGAGCACGGTGTCGAACGTCGACCCATCGTTGCCCCAGCAACGATAAGAATGGTTCGGGTCGTTCCACGTCGTCGTGCTGTACGCCGCGGTTGTGCCGATGTAATCCAGCCCGCCGACCGCCCGCAGCGTCGGCCCGATCAGGATCTGATCGTGGCGCGAGTCCATCTCGGTCGATGGCTCCTGCGTGTGCACGAATCGGAAAGAGTTGTTGTTCTCCCAAGAGCCCGGAGTGCTGATCGGATCGATGAACCGGCCCGCGGCGTTGCTGCCGCTGGTCAGCAAGTTCACATACGCGGCCTGACTCGAGCTCTGTACGTTGAAGTCGGCACCAATCAGAAAGTTCGAGTTCAGCGGCAGCGCGTTCGAGTCGGCGCGGAGCCGATCAGATTCTGGCGTGCGTCGCGCCTGGTCAGAGGTGTCCGGGCCAGCCTTGTAATGAGCGCTGTACAGATACAACTCACTCGCAACGCCCGATGGATAGCCGACAAGGCGCACCTGATAGCGGTGCGTATCGCGCGGCGGGCAATCCGCGCACGAGCCGGTGTCGCCATATGTGCTCGCGCTGCCGGTGGTGCCCACGCGCAGCACCTTCACCGTCGATGGTGCTGGCACGCCCGCCTGCGACAGAAGCGTGACCTTGCTCGTTCGGTAGTACATCACTTGAGGCGGGTTGCTGCCGGGGTTCACGGGCGTCGCGACATAGGGCGTCATCGCCCAGTCGGTCGGCGCGCCGGTGAAGCCCGCCGCGGCGGCGCCGTTCAGGATCGCCAGAAAGTTGGCGGCACCCGTCGCTTCCCTGATTTCTTGAGCGAGCACGATGTCGGGCCAGAAACGCAGATTCGGCACCAGCACGCCGCTGGCCGGCGCCGTCCCGAACAGCGCGTTGCGAAACTCCACAGCCCGACCGGATGAGTAGTCCGTGACATTCCAGTTGGCAACGCGAAGCTGAGCCTGCGCCGCCGTGCTGGCCAGCGACAACGAGAGCCCAATCACAGCCAGAAGTGTCGACGGCGAGCGGTGAAAACCGGTGAACTGCATGAGATCTCCGAACCGGACCTGGCCCGGCTGCGTGGGTGAACCGAGGGTACGCCCTCAGTTTGCACTCGGTTCGCACCCGGAGCCACCCGTTCGCTGCGAAGAGTCATCGAAACTTTGCGAACAGACCCGGGCTTCCTTGGCAGGAGAGCAATCCCCTGAGATTTCAACCAACCGAGAAGTTGAAGCCCGAGATTGATCGATCTCGCGATTCTCGTTGAAATCTCGATCGAACAAAGCCCACGCGGGCGAATGTTCGTATTTTGTTCACATCTTCGACCATCAAGTGCGTGGTCTCGTTCGGCGTGATCCACCCACGCCCGCCCCGCCCTCACATCCCCATCGCCTTCAGCATCGCCTTGCCCATGTCCGCAGGGCTCATGGCGACTTCCACGCCCGCCTCGCGCAGGGCGGCGATCTTGGCGTCCGCGGTGTCATCGGCGCCGCCGATGATCGCGCCGGCGTGGCCCATGCGCCGGCCGGGGGGCGCGGTGCGCCCGGCGATGAACGCCGCGACGGGCTTGTTGAGCTTGTTGCAGGCCCGCATGTGGGCGATCTCGCGGGCGGCGTCGATCTCGTCGCTGCCGCCGATCTCACCGATCATGAGGATCGCGTGCGTGTCGGGGTCATTGGCAAAGAGGCGGATGGTCTCGATGTGGTTGATGCCGCGGACGGGGTCGCCGCCGATGCCGACGCAGGTGCTCTGGGCCAGGCCCAGGGCGCTGGTCTGCCAGACGGCCTCGTATGTCAGCGTGCCGGATCGCGAGACGATGCCCACGGCCTTGCCGCGCTTGCTCTGGCTGATATGCGTGTTGATGTAGCCGGGCATGATGCCGATCTTGCAGCCGCTGTTGGTGTAGGTGTCGCTGGCGGAGTCGCCCTTGCCGGTCTTGGGGCCTGGGGTGATGACACCCGGGCAGTTCGGCCCAACCAGCGTGATGTGGTTGGGCGCCATCGTGCCGTTGCCGCCGGTGCTCGCGGCGACACCGCGGCAGGCCGCGCGCTCAAGGTTCATCTGATCCAGAATTGCCCTGACCTTGATCATGTCCTGCACGGGCACGCCCTCGGTGATGCAGCAGATCAGCCTGATGCCGGCTTCGGCGGCTTCGAGCACCGCATCACCCGCGCCCGCCGGCGGGACGAAGATCATGGTCGCAGTCGCGCCCGTCGCATCCACCGCGGCTTTCACGGTGTCCCAGATCGGGAGCCCGTTGGCGTCCCTCGTCCCACCCTTGCCGGGCGTGACTCCGCCGACGAGCTTGGTCCCATAGTGCAGACAGCCCTTGGTGTGCTGAGCGCCGTACGCGCCGGTGATGCCCTGACAAAGAACGCGAGTGGAAGCGTCAACGAGAATGGCCATAGGGCGGGAGGATAGGGGGGAGGGAAGTGGCAGAGTGGGAAGGCACTGGGCACTGGGGACTGGGCATCAGTGCTCGTTTGCTGAAGGTGGACCAAGGGCCGCCGTACGCTCCCGTGGGGCGGGCGTCCCGCCTGCCTCTCGCAGACTCCGGGCCGGGCGCAATGCTCAAAGCAGCAAAGCAGCAAAGCAGCAAAGCAGCAAAGCAGCAAAGCAGCAATACTCAAATTGAATCAGCCGCCAGGCCCGTCGCTGGCGGCACCGGGACTGCAATCCCCGGCGTTGATTTGCTGCATTGAGCTTTGCTGTTTCGAGTATTCTGTCGCGAGATTCGACACCTCTCGGCTCCGCAGTCAGATCCCCCCCGGCCGCACCAGCTCCGCCGGGCCGAGCGTCACCAGTGTCATCTTCTCCGGCTTGCGTCGCGTGAGGTACGCGTTCAACTGGTCGAGCGAGACCTTGTCGATCTCTTTGCTCAGTTCGTCCAGCGAGCGCGGGCGCCCGATTCGGTGCTGATCCAGCGCCAGCGACATGGCGCGGGCGCCGGTGCTCTCGCCGCTGAAGACGAGGGACGACTTGAGGCCGATCACGGCGCGATCGAGCTCCTCCTGCGTGACCTTGCCCTCGGGCGTGTTGATGAGGGCCAGTTGCTCGCTGAGCACGTCGAGGGATTGCTGCGCCCGCTCGGGCGTGGTGCCGACGTACGCGATCACGCGCCCGAAGTGCTTATCGCCGGAGTATGACGCCGAGACGCTGTAGCAGAGCCCGCGCTTCTCGCGGACCTCGCTGAAGAGGCGCGACGATGAGCCGCCGCTGAGCACCGCGAGCGTCAGTCGTTCGAGCACCGCGTCCGGCGAGCCCTCGGCCGGGGCTTCGTGCGCCGCGTAGATGTGGACCTGGCTGGAGTCATCGGTCTGGTGGTGGGTGCCGCCGCGCTTGGGGTTGGGGGCCAGGGTGGGCTCTGGGTTCTGGCCGGACCAATCGGCCAGCAGCTCTTCGAGCTGGTCCTCGATGGTCTCGACATCCGCATCGCCAGCGACCGCGAGGATGGAGGATTGCGGGCGCACGCGGGTCGACCAGGCGTTCACGATGTCGTCGCGCGTCACGCTCCGCAGGCCGGACTCGTCGCCCAGCCCCGTGCGGTTGTAGGGGATGGTGTTGTGATGCTCGGTCAGGATCGTCCCAGCAAAGTGCGAGGGGTCATCGCGCAGGCCCGCGAGGCTCTGCAGCGCCAGCTCACGCGTCGGCTCGATCGAGGCATCATCAAAGCGCGGCCGCCGGACGATGTCCGTCAGCAGCCCCAGCGCCTTGCCCAAATCTCGTCCGATGCACGTCGCCGCCAGGCGAAGATAGATCATCCCCGTTGAAGAGCTGCGGCTGAGCCCGATGGCGTCCATCGCGTCGGCCTGTGCCCGAGAGTCCAGCGAGCCTGCGCCGCGGAAGATCAACTCACTGAGCATCGTCGCCAGACCCTGCCGATCCAGCGGGTCATGTGATGCGCCAACGGGCAAAAGCCACGCGATCGCGCCGGACTTCGCCGAGGGCATGCGTTCGACGATGAGTGGGATGCCACAGGAAAGACGCGTGGAGCTGATCGACATGGCCCAAGCGTAAGCCGCGGGCTCGGACGGACGCCGTGCCTGAAGCTCTGCGAAGGCACGGGTCGCTGGCGGTGATGTGCCCAAGAGGGTGAGAACGCGCAGTGGCCTGATTGAGTAGGGACTGAGCCGGGGGCGTCGAGCGCAAGTGGCGAGTTTGGCTGCCGCGTTCAACGCAGGCCGGTGGGGTGCTGCCAGTTCGGCAGGCGAGCGTCGCGAGGGTAAACACGGAGCGAGGGCGAATACTCGGCCTCCGGGGCGGGGGTGGCTCGGGCACGACGAACCTCCAAGTTCGTTGGCCGATCGTGGACCCCGGCACGTCAGTTGCCGATAAAGACAGACCGCGCCCGAGGATTCGGCACGCGGCAGGCCCGAGAATGTCGAGAGTCATTGCCCGCTGCGGATCTTCCGGCGGGCGCAACGCAGGAAGGACCGACCGTGAGCATTGCCTATCAGCGCACTCGAGAGATGACGATCGATGAGTTGCTGCTTGAGAACCGCGTGGTCTTCCTGATCGGGGAGATCAGCCCCGGCTCCGCGGCCCGCGTCACCATGCAGATGCTCTACCTCGAGAACCAGAAGAAGGGCCAGGACATCCACTTCTACATCAACTCGCCCGGCGGCGTCGTTGACGACACCCTGGCGATCTACGACACGATGGGGTTCCTGACCTCCACGATCAACACGTATTGCATCGGCCGCGCGTACAGCGGGGCCGCGCTGCTGCTGACCGCGGGCGCCCCCGGCAAGCGCTACATCCTGCCCCACGCCAAGGTCATGATCCACCAGCCCTTCGGCGGCATCGGCGGTCAGGCCGAGGACATCCGCATCCAGGCCGAGCAGATCATCAAGAGCAAGAACGAACTCATCCGCATCATCTCCAGCCACACCGGCCAGCCCGAGGACGTCGTCCGCAGGGACAGCGAGCGCGACAAGTACTTCTCCGCTGAGGAAGCCAAGAAGTACGGCCTCGTGGACGAGGTCATCGCGCCCACCGCCCTCAAGAAGAAGTAATCGTCGCCATCCGTCGCAGCGCTGCGTCGGTCATCGCCCCGCCCTCGATCCCTCGATCCCTCGATCCCTCGATCTCCCGTCCAACACTGAGGCACACCATGTCCACCCTCGTCCCGATCGTCATTGAAAACTCCGGGCGCGGCGAGCGCGCGTACGACATCTTCTCGCGCCTCCTGAAAGATCGCATCATCTTCCTCGGTGCGCCGATCGATGACGACATCGCCTCCCTCGTCGTCGCCCAGCTCCTCTTCCTGGCCAACGAGGACGCCAAGAGTGATATCCATCTCTACGTCAACTCCCCCGGCGGCAGCGTCAGCTCCGGCCTGGGCATCATCGACACCATGCGCTTCATCCCCTGCGATGTCTGCACGTACATCATCGGCCAGGCCGCGAGCATGGGCAGCCTCATCGCCACCAGCGGCACCAAGGGCAAGCGCTTCAGCCTCCCCAACTCGCGAAACCTGATGCACCAGCCGCTGATCGGCGGCATGATGGAGGGCCAGGCGACAGACCTGGAGATCGAGGCCCGCGAGATGCTCCGCATCCGGGATCGCCTCTACGAGATCTACCATCAGGCCACCGGCAAGAGCGTCGAGCAGATCAAGAACGACTGCGATCGCAACAAGTGGCTCGACGAAAAGGAAATGGTCGAATACGGGCTCATCGACAAGGTCGTCACCGCGATGCCTAAAATGCGTCGCGAGGGCACCGCGAAAGACGAGTAGCCCGCGCTGGATGAGGCTCCAGTTTCACATGTGCCTCCGCCTTATCGACGTCACCGTCGGTCGGGTCGCCTGGGTCACGATCGCGCGTCCTTGTGCGGATGCACGATCTCTAATCGTCTCTTCGGCGTACAACTTTGAGCGAACACGCGTCGGTCTCGCTGAGTGCGAGGCCTACGTCGGTGTGCGTTGTGTCGCGCCCTGATCACCGGTGGTGCGAACGAGCACGCGCGGCGTCTCGCAGCGTTCAGCGGGCGTTCACATCGAGCGAGCGCTTCAAGCGCTCGTCACGCTCGCGAGCTCTCAGTTCTGAAGCGCCAACGCGAGGCCTCTGGTAGGCTCGCGGAAAAATGCTCTTGCGCGCAAAGGTTTTGTCGGTTTAGCAATCGACGGTTTGGCGCGTGGTTTTCTGAAATCGGTCGTTTCGCGTTGAGCATCGGTCAGCTGTATTTCAGACCCGGCTCACGAGTCGACACGGTCAGTGTTCGCTTTCTATGCTCGCCCCCCTCACTCCAAAACGTCGGATTCTGTCACCTTCATCATCCTGATGGGCAAAGAGGTTACCAACGTGGAGACCACCGGACTCGTTCCGAAGACTCTCTCGCACAAGCTTGCTGGCGGCGCCGAGCCGTTCGATTGGGCTGAGAGCCTCCCGGGTCAGATTCTGTACGCCGCACGCACCGTGAACGCCCGCCTTGCCGAGCTGCTGGTCCCGCACGACCTCTCGGTCAGCGAGGCCCGCTCGCTGATCGCGCTCGTTCGCGACGGGCCGATGAACCAGCAGTCGCTCGCCGCGTCGCTCGGCGTGACCAAGGGCAACATCGTTCAACTCATTGATCGTCTCAGCGAGCGCGGCCTCGTAGAACGCGTCAAACGCGCCGACGACCGTCGCGAAAACACACTCGCGATCACCCCCAAGGGCAGGACACAGTTCGACAAGATCATGCCCGACGTCGATCGCTGGTTCCGCGAAGCGATGTCAACGATCCCGGCGGACGTGCGGAGGTCCTGCGCCGAGACGCTCCACCTGGTGGCCACCGTGATGAAGCCCGCGCCACACTGACGGGCGTCACCGGGCTTTCAGCGAATCGTCAATCGGACGCGTGTGACCAGCCGGCTCGCCGTCGTCGCACTCGCGATCATGTTTTCGTCGATTTTTGAGCAAATTCCGCGATTGCTTTCGGGCCGTGTTTGGTACACTGTGCCCCATGCTCGCACGCCTCTCATCGTATTTGCTCCAAGGCATCGACGCCCTTGCGTGCGAGGTCGAGGTGGACTTTGACGACACCGTGACTCACGACGCGGCGCGTTCCCTCGTCGTCGGCCTGCCCGATGCCTCGGTCAAAGAGTCCGTCGAACGCGTCAAGGCGGCCCTCACCAATAGCGGCTACGTCTTCCCGCGCGGCAAAGTCCTGGTCAATCTCGCGCCCGCCGACCTTCGCAAAGAAGGCCCGATCTACGACCTGCCCATCGCCCTGGCCCTGCTCATGGTCCAAGGCGTCATCCCCGACGGCGCCCGCGGCGTCGGCGGTCGCATCATCACCAAGGTCGCACGCTCGCCGTTGGGCGCCACTGTGCAGCGCGTCCGCGAGGTCGCCGGCAAAGGCTCGCCGAAACCCGGCGATTCTGGCGCACAGTCCCGCCCAGGCGCCGCCGGCGCTGACATCGACGCCGAGCTCGATCTTGCCCTGGGTGCCGGCTCTCGCGCCGATGACGAGCCCGAACCGATCGAGTCGCTGGACATCCGGCGATACCTCGTCGCCGGCGAGCTTGCTCTCGACGGGCGCGTCCGCCCGGTCAAAGGTGTGATCGCCATGGCGGCGCTGGCCAAAGAGCTCGGTCTCAGCGGCGTCATCGTCCCGCGAGAGAACGCCGCCGAAGCCGCAGTGGTGCCGGGCGTCGAAGCGATCGGCGTGGGCTCGCTGATCGAGGCGGTCGGGCTGCTGACCGGTCGCCTCGCGGCGACTCCGCACCCGCCGACGGACGTCGCGGCCCTGTTGACCACCGCCAACGCGGAGATCGACTTCGCCGATGTGCGCGGGCAGGAGGCGGTGAAGCGGGCGATCGTCATCGCCGCCGCGGGCTCGCACAACCTGCTCATGCTGGGCCCGGCGGGCACGGGCAAGAGCATGATGGCCAAGGCGTTGCCGGGCGTGCTGCCGGCGATGACGCCGGAAGAGGCGGTGGAGGTGACGCGGATCTACTCCGCGGCCGGCAAGCTCGCGCCCGGGCAGGGGCTGGTGACGACGCGCCCGGTGCGGACACCGCACCATACGTCCAGCGGGGCCGCGATCATCGGCGGCGGGGTCGTGCCGCGACCGGGCGAGGTGTCTCTGGCGCACCGTGGCGTGCTGTTTCTTGACGAGCTGCCGGAGTTCCCGCGCGACGTGCTGGAGACGCTGCGCCAGCCGCTGGAGGATCACGTCGTCACGATCGCTCGCTCGCACAGCGCCGTGCGATTCCCGGCGAGCTTTATGCTGGTGGCCGCGATGAACCCGACGCCCAAGGGCGATCTGCCGACCGACGAGATCGGGCGTCGCGCGATGGATCGGTACATGGCCAAGCTCTCAGGCCCGCTGATTGATCGCGTGGACATTCACGTCGAAGCGCCCGCGGTGCCCTTCAAGCAACTGTCCGCCAAAGACTCACCCCGCGGCACCAGCAGCGCGCAGATGCGCCAGTTCGTCCTGGAAGCCCGCAAACGCCAGAGCGCACGCCAAGGCGCCACCACGCCCAACGCCCGCCTCAGCGGCAAACAACTCGACAAGTGGGCACCGCTGACCGAGAACGCCCGCACCATCCTCGAACAAGCGATGACCGAACTCAAGCTCTCGGCCCGCGCGTACGACAAGATCCGACGCGTTGCGAGAACAATCGCAGACCTCGAAGGCCACGACACGCTCGACGTGTCACACATCACCGAAGCGGTGGGCTACCGCTTGCTGGACCGCAAGGTGTGACTCGGTCCACGGTTGGCCGCTGAGCGTGCAGAGTTCCGCCCTCCCCCGGTCCCTACCGGGGGAGGTGCCGCGCCTCGCGGCGGAGGGGGAAGGACTGCGAGATACTCGTGGTCACAACAATCGCCGTGAGCCGATCGCCCCCTCTGGCTCGCGGACTCGCCATCTCCCCCGCTCGCGCGGGGGAGAGGGGGGCGCGGGGGAGAGTGGGGATCGCGGCTCTACTTGTTCAGCGCCGCCGCTTCGTCGGGGCGATTCAATCGCGTGAGCGCGTCGGCGAGGTTCCCTCGCGTCTGCTTCGCGATCGCGTGATCGGGGCCGAACTGCTTCACGATCGCGTCAAGGCTCGCGCGCAGCAGCGGCTCGGCGTCCGCGGGTCGATCGAGCTTCAGCAGGCAGCGACCGAGGTTGCCTCGCAGCAGTTCGGTGCGCCAGTGCGCAGCGCCGAGCACCTTCTCGCACGACGCCGCGGCCCGCTGCGCCAGCGGCAGCGCCTGTTCCACCTGACCGGCGTTCTGCATCGAGATCGCCAGGTTGTTCAGCGCCAGCACCGTCTCAAGCCGCTCCTCACCGTTCGCGGCCAGCAACAACTCGTACACGCGCTTGGAGATCTCCAGCGCATCGTCACGCCGCCCCTGCTTCGCCAGCACGCCGCCGAGATTGCCGAGGCTCACCAGCGTGTTCTGATGCGCGGGACCGAGCACCTTTGTCCGCAGCTCGATCGTCGCCCGCAGGAGCGCCTCGGCCTCGGGCAGCTTGCCCTGATCCTCCAGCGTCTTGGCCAGGTTGTGGCGCTGCATCAGCGTGATGGGGTTCTCATTGCCCAGCGTCTGCTCGCAGGTCAGGATGATCTTGCGCTGAAGCTCCTCTGCGTCGGCCAGGCGCGCGTGCTCGGCGTACAGCAGTGCGAGATTGCCCATCGCCGCCAGCGTGTCATCATGCGCCGGGCCCAGCGTGCGCTGCGCTCGTGCGATCGCGTCCACATACAGCCGCTCGGCCTCGGCCACATTCCCGCGGCTGTGCATCACCGAGCCCAGGCTGTTCACGATCCGCGCCACGCCCGGCGTATCCGCGTCGCCCGCGCGCTTGAGCTCGGCGCGATAGAGCGCTTCGGCCTCGTCGTAGCGATCAAGCTGACGGAGCATGATCCCCAGGTTCCCCGCCGCGTCGCCCGCCACCGCCAGCGCCTCGTCCGTGCCCACTGCGAGCGACAGCTCCATCTGTTCACGAAGGTACTTCTCTGCGCCCGGCAAGTCACCGGCGCCATATCGGGTGAACGCCATGACGTTCGCGGCCAGTGAGTTCGCCCGCGCTTCGGGGCTCAGGCTCTTGGCCTGGTCGTACGCGTGCGTCGCGTGCTTCGTCGCGTCCTCCAGCTTGCCATCGCGATAGAGCGCGTAGCCCAGGCTCGCCTCGGTCTTGATGACATCGGCAACGTGCGCCCCATCGCCGGCCTCCGCGTCCGCCGCGCCGTAGTCATCGAGCGACCCTTGCAGCAGTCGCACTGCGTCGGCGTATTGCCCCAGGCCCGTGAACGTGACGCCGAGCGTGGATTTCACCGCGGCCCGCGCCGCGCTGGACATTTCGGTGTCCGATTCGATCTTCTTGGAAGCCACGAGCACGACGTCCAGCACGCGCGCGTCGCGTCCCTTCTTGGCGGGGTCCGGCGCGTTGAGCGTCTCGCGAAGGAACGTGGACGTGCGGTCCAGGTCTACCACCCGCTGGCTCAGGCTGCGCTCGGCCTTGGCGGCGCGCGCATAGAGCAGAGACATCGTCACGCCGAAAACCGCGAGGCCGACAATCCCAGCGCTGGCGACCACGAACGCCGCCCGATGACGGCGCACGCTCTTGCGGATCGTGTACCACGAGCTGTCGCCCTTGGCACTGATCGCCTCGCCCGCCAGATACCGGCGCAGGTCCACTGCCAGTTCGCCGGCGGATGCGTATCGCCGCTCGCGCTCTTTCGCCAGGCAGTGCATGACGATCGTCGCCAACTCGTCGTCGATCTCCGGGCCGCAAAGTCGCAGCGACCGCGGGGGCGTGCGTTCGATGTTCTCCAGCACCTGTCGCAGCGTACCACTGACGTCATACGGAAACTCGCCGCTGAGCGCGTGATACATCATCACGCCCAGCGAGTACACGTCCGTCCGCACGTCCAGGTCTCGCGACTCGCCCGCCGCCTGCTCCGGGCTCGCCCACGCCAAACTCCCCAGGAATTGACCGGAGCCGGAGATCGTCTCCATCCGCTGCGCCGCGCGGCTCAGGCTTGACGAGTTCTCCGTATCGCGCACGCCCTTGGCCAAGCCAAAGTCCAGCACGCGCGCTCGCCCCGCGCGATCGACGCGGATGTTGCTGGGCTTGAGGTCGCGATGGATGACGCCGCGCTGATGGGCGAACTGCACGCCCTCGCTGATCTCGACGAAGAGCGCGACGATGCGTCGCGGGTCTCGCTGGCTGGCGGGGCCCATCGCGCGCAGGTGTTCGTCGAGCGATTGGCCGTCAACATACTCCATCACCAGGTACGGGCGGCCGTCGGTGGCGATTCCGCTGTCATACACGCTGACGATCTGCGGGTGGCGCAGGGCCGCGACCAGATCGACCTCGCGCTCGAAGCGCCGCCGGGCCTCGCCGGCGGGGGCGCCCGAGGCGTGCATGAGTTTAATAGCAACGGTGCGGTGTGTGCCGGCCTGGGTTGCGCGGTACACCACGCCCTGTCCGCCGCGCCGGATCTCGGCGAGTTCTTCGTAGCCGGCGATGGCGGGCGCTTCGTTTGAGCCGCGCATGAGCTTGAGCTCAGCGATCAGATCGCCTTCTGTGCTGAACCAGTATGAAGGCGTGTCGCTCATCGGGAAGGCGTGAGGCTTGAGGCGGAAGGCTGATGACGTGTGAGACCCCGGACCACAACTCCTTGCTCAACCCTCGTCCTGCACCTGCTGCTCGATCACGGCACTCAGCCGCTTCAGCACGCGCGACTTGGCCTGATACACGCTGTCCACGCTCATGCCGACCTCGGCTGCAACCTCCGCCGGTGCTCGACCGCTGAGCGCGTACAGCTCGAACGCGCGCAGATCCGCCTCGCCAAACTCGCCGGACACCGTCGCCAGCGCTCGCCGGAGGTGATACTGCCGCCACTCGGCCTCCCAGTGTTGTTCGCCTTCGGCGTCACTCTGGGCAAGCCGCGTGGTTTCTTCTATCTCTGGTAGGCGGGCCTCGCCGCGCTTCTGACAGATTCTTCGATAAATCGCGTGGGTGACGATCGTCCGCAGGTATCCGCGGAAGCTCCCCTTATTTGGGTCATAGTGAAACCCCGGCATCGCGCGGGTCAATGACATCAGCACGTCCTGCGTCACGTCGTCAACATCCGCCGCCTGGAGCCCGTTTCGACGGCAGAACGCCCGAATCAGCTCGCCATAGCGCGCATAGAAGTCGCCCCACGCCGCGGGGTCCGTGCCCTCAGCGACGCGAGCGAGCAGCGTCGCGTGTGTCATGGTCTGCCAGATCAACACCGAACCCGCCCTTCTGCGTGAGATGACGCCGAGCCCTCCACAAGTACATTACATCGTGATTTCAAGAACACTCTAGGAAAATTGGCGGTTTCCTGTCAGACTCTGTTCGCGGACGTGCTATCTCCCCACAGACGCGCGCCCATAACCGCGCTGGCGCAGCACCCCTTTGCCCACACCACCATCACCCGGAGTCCTCACCATGATCCCTGCACGCTTCACCCGTCTCGCTCGCGCCATCACCCCGCTGGCGCTTCTGGCCCTGGCCGGCTCTGCCAGCGCCCAGCCGCTGACGTTCTCCGGCACATACGGCCCGAACTGGAACGCCTTCGGGGCCTCGGGATTCTGCGGCGGCGGGGCCGTCCAGCAGACCAACAACTTCGGCTTCACCAACTGCACCTTCCCGCCGGCGCTGCCGGGCGCGACGAACAGCATCTTCCTGGGCTCGAACACCGTCGTGCTCAACGTCAACGCCACGGTCGCGAGTGTTGACGTGGACCTCGGCGGCATGTTCACGCTCGCCAGCGACCTCAACACGAACAACGGCGTCTTCCAGAACGACGGCACCGTGAATGGCGACGGCGGCAACCGTTCGATCTTCAACTCGATGTTCAACAACGCCGGCACCTTCAACTGGCCGGGCGCCACGCTCTTCTTCCAATCCCTCTCGCTGGCCAACACCGGCGTGATCAACTACGACTCGGGCAACTGGCCCAACTGGAGCGGCGCCAACTCGTTCATCATGAACGGCGGCTCGCTCAACAAGAACACCGCCGGCAACGCCAACATCAGCGTCGCCACCGATTTCACCGCCGGTGCGATCAGCGTCAACGACGGCAGCCTCTCCTTCACCGGCAACTCCATCTCCTTCGCGCCCGGCGTCGGCGTGAACGTGGCGGCGCCCGCGACCCTGCAGTTCTCGAGCCAGGCTCTCCGCGGCACCATCAACTCAACTCCCGCCGGCTTCCTCGGGCAGACCGGCCCCTGCAACATCACCGCCGGTCAGTCCCTCACGCTCAACGTCGGCGGCGCCGGCTGGCGCATGAGCGCCGGCGATCTGCAGATGAACGGCGCAACGCTGACCAACAAGTCGCTCTACATTGCTGACGCCGCCAACAGAAGCTTCTTCAACGGCACGTTCGTCAACGATGTCGGCGCCACGCTCCGCTCCGAGGGCGGTACCACGTTCTTCCAGACCCTCGCGATGGTCAACCACGGCCTCATTCAGGCCAACGCCGGCAACTGGCCCAACTGGACCGGCACCAACTCGTTCACCCAGTCGAGCACCGGCACGTTCCGCAAACTCGGCATCAACTCGCTGGCGATGTCCGTGGCGTCAACCTTCAACGGCGGCCTCGTTGACGTCCAACTGGGCGATATCAACTTCAACAGCACGTCGATCGTCAGCGCGCCGCAGACCACCTGGAACGTCGCGGGCGGCGCGTCGATCCAGTTCAACACCACCTCCCTGGGCGGGACGTTCAACGGCAACGTGGTGGGCACGTTGGGCAACAACAGCACCGTCTCCCTCCTGCCCGGCGGCGCCACCTTCAATCTCAGCGGCACGGGCTTCAACTTCAACTCCGACATCCAGATGAGCGGCCACATGCTCACCAACACCGGCCTCATCACCAGTGGTGTCCTGAACCGCTCGATCTTCAACGGCACGTTCAACAACACCGCCAGCGGCACGTTCAAGGTCGACGGCGGCACCCTCTACTTCCAGACGCTGGCGCTGAACAACGCCGGTCTGGCGATCACCGAGGCCGGCAACTGGCCCGACTGGACCGGCACCAACTCGATCACCAACACCGGCACCTTCCGCAAGACCACCGGCGCGACCACGAGCGTCACCGTCCCGTTCACGCACTCCAGCGGGCGCATCGAGGTGCTCGACGGAACGCTGATCCTCGCGCAGACGGGAATCACCGTCGCTCCGGCGGCTCAGTGGCAGGTGAACGCCGCCGCCGCGCTGCGATTCCGGCTCTGCGGGCTCAACGGCACCATCGCCGCGGCTCCGGTCGGCTAC
The DNA here is from genome assembly GCA_022843565.1 of Phycisphaerales bacterium. Classification (GTDB taxonomy): domain Bacteria; phylum Planctomycetota; class Phycisphaerae; order Phycisphaerales; family UBA1924; genus JACVCS01. Next base: position 4,852 of record JALHNK010000058.1, on the reverse strand, counting down.
TTGGGGTCCGACAGCACCGTCAACATCAACGCCGCTGGCGGCCTGACGCTCAACGTCACCGGCACCGGCTGGCGCTGGGAGGCCGGCGACATCCAGGGCAACGGCCGCACGCTCACGAACCAGGGCCTGTTCATCTCCGATGCCTCGAACAAGTCGTTGTTCTCTACGACGTTCGTCAACAGCGCAAACGCGACGTACCGGAACTCGGGCGGAATCACCTACTTCCAGACCTGCGCCTTCACCAACGCTGGCACCTTCGAGCATCTCGGCGGTGACATGCCCAACTGGACCGGCACCAACTCCTTCGCCAACACCGGCACCTTCAACAAGACCGGCGCGGGCATCAATACTCTCAGCGTGCCCACCGTCAACAGCGGAACGTTCAACGTGAACAACGGCGGCTTCCAGTCGATGAACTACACACAGACCGCCGGCACCACGAATCTGCTCGGCGGCAGCATGGCGTCCTTCGCGCCCTTGCAGTTCCAGGGCGGCCTCTTCAGCGCCACCGGCAACACCGGCCCCATCAACAACTCCGGTGCGCAGATCGACATCGATCCGCCCGGCCTCGCGTTCATCGGCACGCTCACGCTCTCGGGGCCGTATGTCAACTCGAACCTCGGCACCCTGCTGATCGATGTTCAGGATCTCACAACCTATGACCGCTTGATCTGCCAGGGCGCGCCAGTCGTCAATGGCGGCACCCTCCGCCTTCGCGTGCCCCCGGGCAGCGACTTCCGCGGCGAGGTCTTCGAGGTCATCCGTGGCACCCAGACCGCCTCAGGTGCCTTTACCACCGCCACCATCTCCAACAGCACCGGCCTCGTCCGCACCTACGCCCAGGGCAACAGCATCTTCGCCTTCATCCCCTGCAACGGCGTCGATATCGCCGACGACCAGGGCAACGCCCCGCCGCGCCCGGGCATCCCGAACAACGGCGTCACCGAGGGTGACTACAACGCCTTCTTCTCCGGCTACTTCGATGCCCTGCCCTACTGCGATATCGCCGATGACCAGGGCAACCCGCTGCCGCCGGCGCCCGATGTCCCCAACAACGGCGTCACCGAGGGCGACTACAACTTCTTCTTCAGCATCTACTTCGACGGCTGCGCGTCCTAATCGGTCTTTCAGAAGACTCCCGCGATGCCCAGCGGAAACGCTGGGCATCGTCTTTGAGGCCATTTTCCCAGACTTCGGACGTCCGTCCGAGAACCGTTTGTGATGGCTGTGTGAACTTGGGAAAGAAGCAGGGAATCCGCCAGAATGGCTTGAATTTTGACGTCTCTGACGTATTCTCCAAGAGTCTTTCACCAAACTTGTGCAACACCTGCGCAAATGCGGACGAAGATCAAGGGCACACGCGACGGTTTGCGTGAGCAATGCGAGGAGAGAGCCGCGTCGGCCATGGGCCGGGCATTTCTCAAACATCTTGTCACGGCGGAGAGAGAGTTTCGTTCCGTTCAACTCACGACGAGTTGTGTCGTGTATCCGCCAGGCAGCGGGTTGGCGAAAGCTGACCCGCTGTGTTTGTTTTTGGGCGAGCGAGGCGCGAACCTTTCGTCGGTGGCGCGGGCTTCATCAACTGCTGGCCGCGCGGCTGGCATGAAGGAGCCTGATCGTGAGCACGACCCTCTCGTTGCCCTTGTTGCAGTCGGTGCGGATCGCTTCGCCCTGCCCAGCACGCTGGGACCAGATGACCGGCGACGATGCGAAGCGATACTGCGGTGAGTGCCACCTGCACGTGTACAACCTCAGCGCGATGAAGGCGGCGGATGCGGAGGCGTTGCTGGCGAACGCCGCGGCGAGCGGTGAGCGCCTGTGCGGCGCGTTCTATCGGCGAGCTGATGGCACGATCCTGACCAGCGATTGCCCGGTGGGCGTCTCGCTGGCCCGTCGCGCGGCGCGGCGCGCGGGCGCGATCGCCATCGCGGCGCTCTCGATGATCTTTGCAACCGGCGCGTGGGCGGTTCGGCGGCAGTACATCCGCGACAACCCGGAACCTGTGCAAACCAAGGGCGAGATGGTGTTCTCGCCGGGAACCGCGGCCATCGAGTTGACCGCGTTTGAGCCCATGCGAACGGTGGCCAGGTGGCTCACGCCAAAGCGAGCGCCGGCGATGCCGATGCCCGGCCGGATGATCATGGGTGATGTCGCGCTGCCAACAGCGCCGAGCGCTGGAGCGCCGGGCACCGGAGGTGTGCAGTGATCCGCTTTGCGGTCGGATGCGGATTGGTCGCGTTTGTGATTTGCATGTGGTGTGCAACGGGCGGCGTCGCGATGCCGCAGTGGTACGGCACGGACACACTCGTTGGACTGGAGCTCTCGGGGCCGATGGCTAGCGCGACCGTGATGGCGCTGCTGATGCTCGGCCCGACGGTTGTCGGCGGCGCGATGCTGGGAGCGACGGCAGTCCACGCGATCTCGCCGCGACGGGTGTTTCATCCGCATGTCGAGCGCGGGTGGGGTGTTTGGGCGATCGTGCTCGGCATGATCGCCGGCGTGCTGACGTACGCCGTCGCGTCGTTGGTGCTGTTGTATCCGTCAGAGTCGGAAATGATCCAGACGCTGATGATGGCCGGGGTCGCGTGCGCGATGGGCGGGCTGGTGACGCTGGCGACGTCGAGGTATCGGGCGGGAACCTGCCGCGGGTGCGGGTATGACTTGAGCGCGATGACGGTGAGCGGCGGGGGAAGGTGCCCGGAGTGTGGGGCGGGGCAGTTCAAAATGGCAAATGTGCAAATAGCAAATGGCAAATCAGAAGTGCGATGAGAGAGCGGCGGAGGGATTGACTGTTCACTCGGCCCTCGGCACTTCCCACTCGCGTTTCGCGACTCGCGACTCTGCACGGGCGAGCGCGGCGCGCCTTAGCCCTTCACCACGGCGTCGAGCTGCCGCTTGTCGCTGGCGCTCGTCGCGTCGGCGGGGATTTCTTTGAGCATGGCTTCGATGATGGCGTCGGTGGTGACGCCGTCGGCCTCGGCGTTGAAGTTGGTGAGGATGCGGTGGCGGAGGACGGGGCGTGCGACGGCGCGGACGTGCTCGATGGTGACGTGGTTGCTGCCGCTGAGAATGGCGTTGGCCTTGGCGCCCAGGACCATGTACTCGCTGGCGCGCGGGCCGGCGCCCCAGGCGAGGTACTCGGTGACCATTTTGGGGCGTGGCAGACCGGAGTCCATCGGCTCTTTGATGCGGGTGCAGCGGACGAGCCGAAGCGCGTAGCGCACCACATGCTCGGCGATGGGCATCGCGCGCACGAGCGTCTGCACGCGCTCGATCTCTTCGGCGCTCATCACCGGCTGGACAGACGCGGGCGGGCCGCCGGTGGTGCGCTTGACGATCGCGTACTCCTCCTCGGCGGTGGGGTAGCCGATCTTGACCTCGAACATGAAGCGGTCGAGCTGGGCCTCGGGCAGGGGGTAGGTGCCTTCCTGCTCGATGGGGTTCTGCGTCGCGAGCACGAAGAACGGCGCCGGGAGCATGTGTCGCATGCCGCCGACGGTGACCTGGCGCTCCTGCATGGCCTCCAGCAGCGCCGCCTGCGTCTTGGGCGGTGTGCGGTTGATCTCGTCGGCGAGGATGACATTCGCGAAGATCGGCCCCTTGACGAATCGCAGCGAGCGTGAGCCGGTGCTCTTGTCCTCTTCGATGACCTCGGTGCCGGTGATGTCGCTGGGCATGAGGTCGGGCGTGAACTGCACGCGCGAGAACCCAAGGCTCAGCGTGCGAGCGAGCGTCGAGATGAGCAGTGTCTTGGCCAGGCCCGGCACGCCGACGACCAGCGCGTGCCCGCGGCAGAAGACCGCGGTCAGGATCTGATCCACGACCTGGTCCTGCCCGACGATGACCTTGCGGACTTCCTCGCGCAGGCGCGAGTACGCCAGACGAACCTCGTCGACAGTCTGCTGGGCCTGCTCAGGGGTGATCTCGCTGCTGCCTTGCGTTGTCATGCTGCACTGTATCGGCCGGGCGGCGGGTGGTTTCGCAGGGCATGGGCGGAAATCGTCCGTCGCAGAAAGAAAACGCCCCGCGAGCGTGGTCGCGGGGCGGAGAAGTGGTATTCAACGAAGGGAGGGAAGGGATGGAAGTGGGGCGGTCGTGGGTGAGGCGTTGGAGATTGGCCAGATCGCGGAGTGCGCGGAGAGGAGCGGAGAGGTTGAGGGTCGATTCGTGGTCTTGAGACGAGCGAAGTTTGACGACTGAACACTGACAACTGAACACTGGTAGCTGACAACTTCCTCACGGCTTCTTGTTCAGTTGCTCGGTGAGCTGCTGGAGCTGCTTCTCCATGCGATCAAGCCGCTCGCGGAGCGTGTTCTCATCCTCGACTTTGCGTTTCGCGCTACCTTCTTCGAGTCGCTGGATGATGCGGTCGAGCTGCAGTCGTTGCGCGACAGTCGGCATTCCTGTCGGGTTGGGCCGCTCGTCGGGTTTGCCGCCGAACTCGCGAATGATCTCATTGAACTTCTCGTGTTGCTCGCGCATTGCATCGCGGTCAAGCTGCATCCCCGGCACCATCATCTGGCCCATCTCGCCCGGTCCGCCGAAGAACATCCGCGTCTCGCCGTCGGCGATGGCCATGTCGGCGCTGTCAACTTCATCCCACTCGGCTCTCTCCATCTCCTCGGCGTTGTACGCGATCGGCGAGAGGGTGATCTCTTTGCGAGCGCCCTGCTGGATGACGCCGAGCTTGACCAGCTCGCCGACCTTGGTCTTCTTCTCCTGCATGATCGTGGCGATGCCTGATTCGGACGTCAGCGGCTCGCCGTTGACGGTGAGGATGACGTCGTAGGGTTTCAGGCCCGCCGCGGCGGCGGGCATGCCCTTGGCGACGCCGGCGACGAGTGAGCCTGCG
>JALHNK010000057.1 GCA_022843565.1 Phycisphaerales bacterium | reverse complement strand
CCCCCGCCGCGCCCTCGACGCCGTAATTCAAGCCCATGGCCAGCCCCTCTTCCGCGACGCGGCGCAAACTCCGACTCGCGCGGACGCAAGTCGCGTTGGGCATCGTGATGACGCTCATCGCCGGCGTGCTCTGGTACACGGGCACGCTCGGGCCGGTCGAACGCCTCACGCTGGATTGGCGAGCGCAGTGGTTCGGGGCGACGTCGCCCGGGCCGAGCGAGAAGCTCGCGGTGATCGCGATCGATCAGGCGGCGCTGGACAACATCGGACGCTGGCCCTGGAAGCGGGAGGATCTGGCGCTCATCATCCGCGAGCTGGATCGCGCCGGTGCAGAGGTCATCGCGCTGGATCTCTTGCTCAACGACCCCGAGAAGGCCCGCTGGGTGCCGACCACCGCCATCGCGACGCTGGCCACCGGAGAGGCGGCCCCGCCCGGCACGCAGTTCGTCAGCACCGTCGGCGATGAGGCGCTCGCAAGCGCCATCGAAGCGCACGGCAAGGTGATCGTCGCGACCGGATTTCAGTTCGAATCGCTCGGTCACGCCGCCGCGAGCGCGGCGCGGGCGAAGAGCACGCAGACCAAGCCGACCTCGGCAGATTCTGATCGGGGCTCGACGAGCGACGGCGGCACAACAGCGCCCGCGTCCGGCGCGTCGGGCGCTTCGGGCTCGACGCGTGTGGCGCGTATCACACTCGCCCAGGTCTACGCCGAGCTGGAGGCGGATCCGGCGCTGAAGACCGCGCCGCTGGAACAGGCCATGCGGACGCTGGTGCGCAAGCTGCTGCCGCCGGATGTACAGGCCCTCAGCGACGGGCCGGAGTTTCAGCGCCTGGCTTCGCGCCTCAGCGCGACGCGCATCCTCGCCAAGCACCAGGGCACATCGAGCGTCGCAGCGCCGGCGACGACGAGCGCTGGCGGCGAGCAGTCGAGTGCGATTGCTCGCTACCCGGTGTCCAGCGATCCGGCGACGCCGATCGGGCCGATCGGACTCGCAGCGGCAAGACTCGGGAACGTCACCTTTGACAGTTTCGATGCCGACGGGCTTACGCGCCGGATCCCGCTCTGGGTGGAGCATCACGGCCGTCTGTGGCCGAACCTCGGCCTCGCCACAGCGATGGCGTTGCTCGAGATCGATCCGGCGAGCGTGCGCGTCGAGCGTGAGGCCACGATCATCCCCGCGGGGAAGGATCGACCGGAGTTCTCGCTGCACATGCGCCGCGTGCCGGTGTCGTCCGGCGAGTTTGATGGCGTGCATCTCATTTCCTGGCCACGGGCGCTGCTGGGCAAGCCCTTTGACGACGACGAACTCCGCGGCTGGCAGTGGCCGTTCTACAACCTCACCGCCGGCGCACCGGCCGAGCTCTCGATCGGGCGTGTGTATGAGCCGTCACGCATCGATCGCGTGATCGCGGCGAACCTGGCGCAGATTGATCGGGCCGTGCGACTGGTGCTGTGCCAGAACGCCACGCCCGCGAGCTCCAGCGCCGACAACCCCGGCTCGCTGCTGTCCAAGTCCGAGCAGGAGGAACTGACCGGCACGTTCACTGCGGCGCTGAGCCTGTCGTCAAGCGAGGAGTTCTGGGTCGAGTACTTCAAGGTCATCCGCGCGTCGCTCGGGACGGCGCTGCCGCGAGCCCAGACGGAGCTCGCGGCTTTGCTTCCCGAGGGGACCGAGCTGTCGGCGCTGGCCCCGCGCGAGCGGGCCCGCGTCGAGAACCTGCGTGAGGTGCTGCGGGCGGTGCCGCTGGCCCTGCGCGAGATCGACGAGGGCCTGATCAACATCGCCAAGGTGCGCGCGGACCTGAAGCGGATGCTCGACGGCAAGGCCTGCTTCGTGGGGTGGACGGCGACGGGCGCGCTGGCGGATTTCGTGGGAACGAGCATCGACCCGAAGACCCCCGGCGTTCACCTGCATGTCGCAGTGGCCAGCAGCGTGCTCATGCAGTTCCAGCGCTCGCCGGTGCCGACGTGGGTTGATCTCTCGATCATCGCGATCCTCGGGGTTCTTGGAACGCTCGTGGGCGTTCGCGCCACGGTCGTCGCGGCCCCGATCATCTGCGTGGTGCTCATCGCCGGGTGGTTCGGGTTCGTGGGCTTTGCACTGTGGGACTACGGACGCGTGGTCGTGAGCTTTGCCGGTCCGGCCAGCGCGCTGGTGCTGCCGGTGATCGGCGTGTTCGTGCATCGCCTCGTGGTCGAGCAGGCCTCACGCCGGCGCACGGAGGAGCGATTCAAGAGCCGCGTGGCCCCGCAGCTCGTGGACATCCTGGTCAACAACCCAGAGATGGACACGATGAAGCCCGCGCGGCGTGAGCTGACGGTGATGTTCACGGATCTGCAGGGGTTCACGACGACGGCCGAGCGGCTGGGCGAGGTGAAGACCGCGGAAGTGCTGGCGCGGTTCCTGGGCACGATGACGGGTGTGGTGCTGGCCAACGGCGCGACGCTCGATAAGTACATCGGTGATGCGATCGTGACGTTCTGGGGCGCGCCGATTGATAACCCGCGCCACGCTGCGGATGCGTGCCGCGCGGTCTTGGCGATGCTGCACCGGCTGGACGAGATGAATGCCAACGGCGAGTTCGCAGATGTCGGGCCCAAAGGGCTGACCATGCGTGTCGGGCTCTCGGCGGGTGATGTGATGGTGGGCGACTTCGGCGCGCCGCCGACGAACTCGTCGTACACCACGCTGGGGGATACGACGAACCTCGCGGCACGACTCGAGGGCGCGAACAAGGTCTTTGGCTCGCGCATCCTCGTCAGCGGACGGCTGAAGACGCTCGCCGAGGCGCATGTCGCCGAGATGCGATCGAGTAATGCCCCGGCCAATCTCATCCCCCCGCTGCTGTGGAGGCCGCTGGGGCGCGTGCGGGTGAAGGGCAAGCTCGAGCCGGTCGGCGTGTTCGAGCTGGTCGGCGACCTGGCGCCGTTTGGCGATCGCACGGGTGATTGGATCGCGACGACCGAGCGGCTGATCAGCGCGTACCAAGCTGGCGACTTCGACGCGTGCGACAGCGTGATCGCGCAGTACGCCATGGACTTCGGCGACTCGGCGCTGCTGGACCTGTACCGAGACGCGATGATCGAATGGTCCGCGCGCGTGGACCGTGCCGAGGCGTTTGACGGCTGCGTGGAGTTGAAGGAGAAGTGAGGGAGCCTTCAGCCTTCAGCCTTCAGCCTTCAGCAAGCAGCAAGCAGTAAGCAGCAAGGCGGGTACGGGGGTGGCGTTTTGGCTGGGTGTTGCCGCCGCGGGTCTTGAGCTCTTGAGCGATCTGCTGTCGCGCGGTCTGCGCCTTGATCTTGCGGCGTGATACCGTCCGAATTCCTACCAAACACCGCCCATCGCCCTTTTTTCCTCGCATTTGCCCGATTCTCGGGCCGCTCGGGAATCCGCCCGATTCCTACGCCGGTACCTCTCTTTGTGATAAACTTGTTTGAGTATCGCCCGCTGGAGGAGTTCCCATCATGAAGACGTCACGTGCCTTCGGTCTCGCCTCGCTTGTCGCGGCGGGTTCTGCGTTCGTCGCATTCAACCCCGGCTCGCTCGCGCTGGCCGCGGGGCTTGCTCAGCCGGTTGAGTCGATCGCGCCGGCGGCCCCGACCCCCGCCCCCGCCGCGACGCCGGTCGATCCTGCGGCGCCCGTTGCGACGTCGGTCCCGTGCTTCGTGCGCGCCGTTCAGGGCAAGGTGCAGGTGCGTGACAAGCCCGGCGCGCCGCTGCGCAAGGTCGAGGTCGGCATGGTGCTCAGCGAGGGGGCCGAACTCTTCACGCTCGCCAAGTCGGCGGTGCAGATCCAGATCGGCGCCGGCCAGATCTTCACGGTGGACTTCAACACCCGCGTCATCCTGCGCGAGGTGATCAACAAGTCCGGCACCGAGAAGACCTCCATCGAGATGCCCTACGGGCGCATCACCTTTGACGTGACCTCGACGCAGGTCGCCAACGACGTCACCATCACGGCGCCCGACGCGACCCTCGCGGTCAAGGGCACCAGCGGCGGCTTGCAGTCTCGCCCCGGATTCCAGCCCATGGCTTTCGGCGGCGTGCTGAACAAGGGCCTCTTTGACGTCAAGTACGACAACCGCATCGTCGCCAGCATCACCGGCTCTGAATCCTCCAGCGGCGACAACCCCGACCCGGCTTCGTTCGAGCGCAAGATCCAGTTCGTGGATAGCGCGGCCGATTCGTCGCGCGAGACCACCGAGACCGAGGCCATCCAGACTCAGGGCTTCAGCTCGCCGATCATCAACACCACGCCGCCGCCGCGAGTTGTCAACGCCGACAACGACATCATCAAGCCCGACGGCACGCTCTTTGGCGAAACGTTCCTGGACCTGGGCACCAACGGCTCGACGCTCGTCGGCCGGGATCTCTTCTTCAACACCCGGCGCGTTCGCACGCCGATCAGCGGCGTGCAAGGCGTCGTCCAAGGGGCCACGATTCTGGTCAACACCAGCGGCCAGCGCACGCTCTTGATCGTCGACAACGTCGCCTCCGGCAACGGCAACACACCGACGTTCCGAGCGCTCAACCTCGACAACCCCAACGCCTTCAGCTATACCACCGTCGGCTCCGTACCCCCGGTCCCTGGCGGCGTTGGTGGCTTCAGCACCTACACCTTCTTCGGCCTCGGCGCGATTGAGAACCGCCTCTTCGCCGGCGGCGTTGACAGCAACTTCTCCCACGGCATCTTCGAGCTCAACCTCGGCAACCTCAACAACCTCTCGCCCGTTGGCAACGTCGGTGTCAATCTGGTGACTGGCCTGGATGCTCAGCTTCAGCCTGCGATGGCCGCTGCGCCCGGGCGCGGCACCGTCTTTGTCATCGGCACCCCCAACACCACCGGTGGCGGCGGACCCAGCACGCCCGTCTGGGTCCTCTACGAGGTCAACCCGATCAGCGGCAGCGTCGTCAACACACGCTCAACGTTCGGCGCCAACGGCGACGACTTCGCCAACCAGCCTTCGACGACCGGCTCTACGAATCTGTCCTTCAACGACGTGCAGGTCATCAGTGGCATGGCGTACGTCAACGGCACGCTGGTCATGTCCGGGTTCACCAACACCGGGCGCGCCGTCACGATCTACTACAACCCCGACGCGACGAACGCCGCGGGCGACCCCACGGTCCGCGTGATCGATGGGTCGGTCACCGGCTTCGGCTCGACCACGCTGGCCACCGATTCGCAGCTCCTGGCGACCACCGCCAGCCGGAACAACACGCCCGAGTTCGCGCAGATCGCGGCCCTCGCGACGCGTTCGCTCGCACAGGTTCAGCCCGAGGCGTCCGATGTTCTGGACATCAAGCCCGAGAAACGCCCGCTGGGCGCGAGCAACGCCCGGGCGCTCCGCAAGGGCGAGTTCACGGGCCAGCTTGAGAACAGGAACATCAAGGCCATCAAGGACTCTGCCCCGGCGCGCCCCACGACCCCGCCGCTGGAGCGTGAGCGTTCCCGCGAGCGCGTCGCCGAGGTCCGCGAGACCCGCTGATCGCAGCGTCACGCTCGCCGGTTGGCAGCGAACGAATAGACCAAACGCAGAGGCCTCCGCCGGTGATCACGGGCGGAGGCCTCTTTCGTTCATGCGATCAGTCTCCTGCGGGCGAGGTCACTTGCCCTTGAGCTTCTCCAGCACTTCCGCCTCAGCGTCCAGTGTCAGTCCGGCGCGGAGCACCTTGGGATCGGCCATCTGCGGCTCGCTTCGCCCGGCGTCCTTGGCCTCCTTCTTGATGTCGATGGTCGCGCGGGCGCGGCGCTCAAGCTCGGTCGGCAACCACGCCAGCGTGTCGCGCACCGTCGTTTCGACGGGCGTGAAACGCAGCCCTGCCGCGATCGCCTTGGCGCAGTTCACGCGATGGAAGCCCTTGCTGCCGCCCGACGGCGGCACCCAGATGGGAAACGGCAGGCCGCCAAGTTTTTCCATCTCCGCCTCGCTGACCCACACCGGCTCGACGGTCTTGCCGCTGGACTTGTACCCCACGCTCGCGAATGTTCTGACGACATCGCCCCAGCGATGCGGCGTGACGCCGCCGGTGGCGTGATACACGCCGACGTGCTTGCGTTCGATGCACTCGATGATGAATCGCCCCAGGTCGCGCGCGTCGATGAACTGCACCGGGTCTTCCGGCGTGCCGGGCACGAGCATCTTGCCGCCCTGCGCACCGCGCCAGCACCAATACGTGAACCGATCGGTGTTGTCATCGGGGCCGACGATGAAGCCGGGGCGGATGTTCGTCACGCGCCCCGGCATCGCCTTCTCCGCCGCCTGCTCGCAGAGCGCTTTCAGCGGGCCGTAGTAGCTCATGCCCGGGCCCATGGTCTCCGCGGCTTCGTCTTCGATCTTGCCCACCGGCGAGTTCTCGTCGGCGTTCTCCGGCTCGTGGCTCGCCAACACCGAGATCGTCGAGATAAAGACGTACTGGCCCGTCGCCGGTGCAAGCAGCTCCGCAGAGGCCCTGACGATCCGCGGGAACATTCCGGATGTATCAACAACGGCGTCCCACGTGCGTCCGTCCTTGATCGCCGCAGCGATCTGCGAGAGACCCTTGGGCGATGATTCGTCCTCGACCTGCTTGGCCGTCGCACCCTCGCCGACCCACTTGGTCTCGCTGTACAGATTCGGGTCGCGATTACCGACGAGCTTGTCTTCCTGGTCAAAGCGCGTGCCCTTGCGCTTTTGCGTGCGCCCGCGGTTGAAGAGCGTCACGCTGTGCCCGCGTGCCTTCGCCGCGGCGGTGACGTTCGGCCCCAAGAACCCCGTGCCGCCAAGGATCAGGATCGACAACGGCTTGCCCGCCTTTGCCGCGCCCTCGCCCTTGGGCGCTTCTTTCGGCGCGTCCTTCGCGGGCTCGCGCGCCCCGGCGCCGCTGATCAACCCCGCCGCCGACAACGCCGCGGCTCCTGCCGACAACTGAACAAACGCCCGTCGAGTCAACGCCATGTGATTTCTCCCACGAGGTGCAGATCTGGCCCGGCCGAGTGGCGGGCGATACTCGCCAGATGACCGACCGGGCAAAACCCGCCGCGATCTTGCGGGCGATCAGCGTCCGCCGACGACAATCGGCACACGATCGACGATCTCCAGGCCGAATCCCTCCAGCGCCGGCAGGCTCTTGGCTGCTGAGTTGCTTAGGAGCCGCAGCCGGCGGACGCCCAGATCCCTCAAGATCTGTCCGCCGATGCCAAAGTCCCGCATCTCGCGCGGCAGGTTCTTCGCGTGCCCGTCCACATGCGTCAGATCCGGGTGATCGCTCCCGGCATCGTGCCCGCCTCGCCGGATCCGCTGGAGCTGCGATTCGATGTCCGTCGCGCCGTCGGGGCCTTCCTGACGGAGATAGACGATCACGCCGCGGCCCGCGTCGCGGATCATCCGCATGGACTCGCGGAGCAAGTCCCCGCTTGGCGTCTGGTCCGCGCCCGCGCCTCCGCCAGCGCCAGCCGGCGCGGCGGCCTCGGGCGACGCCAGAAACACGTCCCCCAGCAGGTTGCGCCGGTGCATGCGCACCAGCACGGGCTCATCGGCGACCCCGCCCACGCCCTCGCCAAACTCGCCGAGTGTCAGCGCCACGTGCGGCAGCGCATCGACCAGGCTCTCATACACAAACAGCCGGAACTCGCCCATCTCCGTGCGGATCGTCTGCCCGCCGGTGGGGTTCACGCGCTTGACCAGCGGCTGCTGCTTCAGGCGATACTCGATGATCTGCGCCACCGAGCACATCTTCAGCCCGTGCTCGGCGCAGAACTTGATCAGGTCCGGCACGCGCGCCATCTCGCCATCGGGCTTCATGATCTCGATGATCGCGGCACCCGGATACAGCCCCGCCAACCGACACAGGTCCACCGATCCCTCGGTCTGACCGGTGCGGACCAGCACTCCGCCGTTGCGTGATCGCAGCGGGTTGATGTGGCCGGGGCGGACGAAGTCGACGGGCGTGCTGGTGGGATCGATGCAGAGCTGGATGCACTTAGCGCGTTCTTTGGCGGAGACGCCGGTGGTGCCGCCGTGCTTGGGGTGCGGGTCGATGGTGACGGTGAAGGCGGTGCCGCGGACGGTGGTGTTGAGCGGGGCCTGGGGGTGCAGGTCGAGCCGATCGCAGTCTTCCTCGGTCATCGCGACGCAGAGGTAGCCCATGGCCTTGCCGAGCATGAACGTGATGGACTCGGGCGTGACGAACTGCGCCGGAAGGACGAGGTCGCCCTCGTTCTCGCGATGCTCATCATCGGTGAGGACCACCATGCGGCCGTTGCGAAGCTCGTCGAGAATCTCGGGGATGGGGGCGAAGGGCATGGATCAACCGTAGTGATGTCGTTCTCACACCGCCCGCGTCACCACCGGGGCCGCGTCTTCGCCCAGGTGCTTGGCGAGGCCGGCCAGATGCTGGCGGACGTACATCCCGGCGTCGACGACGTACTTCATCATGAAGCGGGGGATCGCCCCGACGACTTTGCCGTTCTCGGTGAGCACGATTCGCGTGCCGCCGCTGGGTGTCGGCGTGAAGGCGACGTCCCAACTGCCGCTGAAGAGCTTCGCGTTGTCGGCGATCTCATGGCGGATGAGCCGTGACGGCTCGCGCGTGCGGACGATGATGACAAACGAGTTGCGCCCCTCGCGGAAGTTCCATCGCTCCTTGCCCCCTTCCGGCGGCAGCCGCTCCACGCTCTTGAACCGCGTCCACGTGGGGTAGCCCTCGATCTGGTCAAACGCCTCGAACGCCCGCTCAGGCGAGGCCTTGAGCGTCATCTCGCCGATGATGACGTGATTCTCCGGCACCGAACGGCCCAGAAGGTAAGCAATGACGGCCGCGAGAATGACGAGGCCGATGAGCCCGCCGACGACATACAGGGCGATGTCCATTTCAAATCTCCCAGACGATCAGTCAGCGGGGGCAATCGGCTCGGTGCGCCGTCGAACGCCGAACACCGACCGAAAGGATACCGCCGTCTCACCGCATTCTGCAAGCCCCGTGCTGGACTGGCACCCGCTGCCCCCTTAGCATCCTCCCCCCAAGACTTTGAAGGATGTGACCATGTCCACGCAACTCATCATCGAGCAGATCAACGCCGCCGCCCTGAAGACCAACATCCCGCGCATGGACATCGGCGACACCATCGCCGTGCACTGCCGGATCGTTGAAGGCACGAAGGAACGCATCCAGATCTTCACCGGCGTCGTCCTGGCCCGCTCGGGCCGCGGCATCACCGAGATGATCACCGTCCGCCGCATCGTCGAAGAGATGGGCGTCGAGCGCGTCTTCCCGATCAACTCGCCCAAGGTCGCCCACTTCGAGGTCATCCGTCGCGGCCAGGCGAGCCGCGCGAAGCTGTACTACCTCCGCGATCGCACGGGCAAGAGCCGCCGCATCATCGATCGTCGCCGCAAGATGAAGCACGTCGCGGGTCTGCCGGTCGCGAACCAGAACTGATCGCGGGATTGCCATCTGATGTTCATCGTGCCACCGACCTGTCCGCAGGTCGGTGGTTTTTTTTATGGCTGGACCGTTCGCGAACTCCGGGCTCAAGGCGCGAGTGCTGTGGGCAACGCCCTCACCCGGTTCCTACCGGGGGAGGTGCCGCGCCTCGCGGCGGAGGGGGCAGGACTTCACGATTTTCGTGGTCACAGAAATAGCCGGGAGTCTTCGAGCCCCCTCTGGCTCGCGGACTCGCCATCTCCCCCGCTCGCGCGGGGGCGAGTGGTTGGTTTCACCAACTCAGCACCCAGCACTCGTCGCTCAGCACTCCGCACTCACCCCTGCCCTTACACGTTAAACAAGAAGTGGCACACGTCCGCGTCCTGCATCACGTACTGCTTGCCCTCGATGCGCATCTTGCCGGCTTCTTTGATCGCCTTCTCGCTCTGGAACTTCACCAGGTCATCCACGCTGTAGATCTCGGCGCGGATGAAGCCGCGCTCAAAGTCCGTGTGGATCACGCCCGCGGCTTGCGGCGCCGTCGCGCCCACCGGCACCGTCCACGCTCGCACTTCCTTCTCGCCGGCGGTGTAGTACGACTGCAAGCCCAGCAGCGTGTACGCGGCCCGCGCCAGCGCACTGAGCGCCGGCTCATCCATGCCGTAGGCCCCGAGCATTTCCTTCTTCTCGTCCTCGCTGAGGCTCGAAAGCTCGGACTCGATCTTGGCGCACACGGGCACGACCTGCATGCCCTCTTGCTTGGCGCGAGCGCGTACGCGCTGGGCCATCTCGCCGGTGCCGTGGACGTCGGATTCGTCAACGTTGGCGACGTACAGCACGCTCTTGGCGCTGAGCATGCCGAGGGACTTGACGATCTTGATCTCTTCGGGATCGGTGAGGCTTGAGACGACGCCTCGCGCGGGCTTGTCTTCGTTGAGCACGGGCTCGAGCTTTTTGAGCACCGCCAGGCGTGCGATGGCTTCTTTGTCGCCGCTCTTGGCCGAGCGCTCGGCCTTGCTCATCGAGCCCTCGATCGTCTGCAAGTCGGCGAGAATCAGCTCGGTCTCGATGGTCTCGATATCGCGGATCGGGTCGATCTTGCCGTCGACGTGGGTGATCTCTTCGCCGCCGGGGGCGTTCTCAAAGCAGCGAACGACGTGCAGGATCGCGTCCACCTCGCGGATGTGCGAGAGGAACTTGTTGCCGAGTCCCTCGCCCTCAGACGCGCCGCGGACGATGCCGGCGATGTCTACCAGCCGCAGCGCGGCCGGGATGACCTTCTGGGTCTTGATGTACTTCTGGATGACGTGCAGGCGCGGATCAGGGATGGGCACGACGCCGACGTTGGGCTCGATGGTGGCAAAGGGATAGTTCGCCGCGAGGACGCCGGCGTTTGTGAGTGCGTTGAACAGGGTGGACTTGCCAACGTTGGGCAGCCCGACGATGCCAGCTTCCATGGAGAGCTCCTCAGAGGGCGACAGGATAGCGCATGCTTCTGGGCGTGCGAAGTGCCGGGCCCGGCAGCGGAGCGGGCGGGATCGCCGCACCCGGCCACGCGCCGACAGCGCCAACAATCCCGCATGCGCGTGCCGTCAGCGAACATCTGCTCCAGCATCGGCGTCCTGGCCCTCGCGCTGCTCACCGGCTGTGCATCGACTTCGCCGGCACCTCAAGGCGTCGAGCCCGCCGGCGTGACCGGAGCCTCAGAACAGGATCCGTCGCTCAAGCTGTTCACCCGCGCCACCGAGTTGCTCGACGCGAATGAGTCCGCACCCAACTCCCCGCTGCGCATCGGCGACCAGGTGCTGCTCGGCCTCGTCGTGCGATCGGGCGAAACGACCCGCGTCCGCTACTTGCGCCTCAGCGTTACAGAGGAACTGCCGGGATTCTTGTTCTATACGTTTGACGCCAAGATCGGTCAGGCTACGAAGCCGCTGCAGTTTGCATCCATGATCATCATGGCACGCACGGAGCTGTTCGACCAAGACGCGCGGCTCATGGCGGACTCATCGAGCAAGGCCCCGTCAACGCTCCTGGGACTCCTGCCAACCGCTCTCCAGGTCCTCTCGGACTACCAAATCGATCTCTCGGCTCCACCGAACGCACACGCCCGCCAGTTCACCGACCAAGACTCAGAGACGTATGTCTTCGGCATGGGCTCGCTCCTGATCTTCTCCGGCTACCTCGGCGACCGTCTCGCCTCGCCACTGACCGACATCATGTGGGAGGTCGTAGATCGCCCGAGCCTGATGAGCATCGCGTTCTCGGGAATCTCAGTCTCGATTGCGCCAAACGGTCGCGTCCGAGAGAGCACGCTCGCGCCGGGTGCCAAAGTCATGCGGCTGCTCATGGACATCAATGACCGCCCCGCCCTCGTTGCCGATATCACCGCAGTTCCGCGAAGCCGCCCGCTGGCGCTGGCCTCCAGCATCATCGCGGTCGACGCGACCTCACCGACCGACCCCTCGCGAACGCTCACTGTCCGCGTCCTGGGCACCCGACTCGGCCCCACCCCCCCAACGCCCACCCCCGCGCCGCCAGACGAGCCGGGGGCCTCGCCGCCGTCTCGATGAGCGGCAACTCTTCACGGGCCTCACCCCCCCGCCAACCTCCGCTTCATCCCCGCGATGGTCTCTTCTGAGACGTGGTGCTCGATGCCCTCGGCGTCTAGCAGCGCTTGCTCGCGCGGCACGCCGAGGGACTCTAAAAACGCCAGCACCACGTCGTGCCGCTCGCGGGCTCGCAGCGCGAGCGATTGGCCCGCTTCGGTGAGTGTCACTGGGCGGTGGCGTTCGCTGAGGACGAGGCCGCGCTCGGTGAGGCGTTTGAGCGTGCGCGAGACGGTGACGTGCGAGACGCCCATGACGCGGGCCAGCAGCATCACGCGGGCCTCGCCCTCGACGCGGATGAGTTCTGCGATGGCTTCGACGTAATCCTCCGCCGCCTCGGCGCGGTGCGCATCGCGCGTGCGACGGAAGATCGCGGCGGATTTTCGCGCGTCGGCACGGCCATCAGCCCTGGCCTCTGAATCGCTCCTGGCACGGGCTGGTTTCCGCGGTGGCACGTTGCCGATCGTACCACGAACGCCGCCGCTGGCCAGCGAAACTCGACGGAGCGGCGCTGGTGTAAACTCGCGACATGGCTCGTTCTGCTCCAGCACCGCGTTCTTCCAGCACTTCGCGATCCAAAGCGGGTTCGGCATCTTCGACGCTTGCTACCGCAGGTGCCGCGGCGGGGGCTGACGTGGGCAACGGCGCTTCGGCTTCGATTTCGGGCGTCGAGTCGAAGCCAATGTCACCGGCTCGCGGGGCGGCGATCGCTGAGGTTGGCTCGCGCCTCAGCACTTCGGCCGGAGGTGGGGCGCTGAAGCCCGAGCGCGCGACGCAAGACGGGCGTGTGCGGGTGTATGCGGGCGATTGCCGGCAGATTTTGGCCGGGCTTGACGAGGCTCGCAAGCACAAGGTCGATCTGGTGTTTGCGGATCCGCCGTTTAACTGGAGCCGCGCGTATGACCGGTGGGAGACGACGGGCGCGAAGCAGGCGGACGTCGCGAAGGTGCGGAGCGACGGCGCCAAGTACGACACATGGGATGACTCGATCCCGCGCGAAGACTACATCACGTTCACGCATCAGTGGATCAAGGGGTGCGTCGATGCGTTGCGCCCCGGCGGCTCGCTGTGGATCAACATCCCCGACGACACCGCGGCGGAGATCGTCGTGTACGTCAAGAACACGCTCAAGATCCCGCTGATCAACTGGTGCATCTGGCACTATCGCTTCGGCCAGAATCGGGCCAGCGCGTTCATCAACTCCAAGGTTCACGCGCTGCACTTTGTCAAGCCCGGCGGCACGCCAACGTGGAACCCCGAGCGCGTGCTTGAGCCGTCGGATCGGGCGACGACGTACTTTGATCCGCGCACGCTGAGCAAGAAAGACGGCATGCCCGCGGGGATGCGCCTGCCGATGGACGTGTGGTACGGGCAGTACTGGGGCCGCGTGCAGGGCAACAACAAGGAGCGCCGGCCGGGGCACGACAATCAGCTCCCCGAGGCGTATCTGGAGCGCGTGATCCTGGCGTGCTCAAATGAGAACGACCTGGTGCTGGACCCGTTCCTGGGCAGCGGCACGACGGGCGCGGTCGCACATGCGTACAAGCGGCGGTTCATCGGCTGCGAGTTCTCGCGAGCGAACCTTCTCAGCGCGTTCCAGCGCATCAGCGAGATCGGCATGGTCGGCAAGGGCAAGGCGCTGGGCCAATCTACCGCGATCTTCAAGGCGCGCGCCGCCAGCGACGCCGCGATCGCTCGCACTCGCGATTCGATCGGTGCTGCGAGCACTCCGACTGCTGAAGCGGTGGCGGGCGAGCCGCCGAAGAAGAAGCGAGGCCGGCCCCGCAAGAGCTGAGCGGAGTACAGGCGATCGCGACCGAGGCGCTTGCTCAGGCCGTGCTCGCATTGCGCATTTTCGGCGTGCCGCTACACTTGCCGCATGACTGAGCCCGGCCCGACCCCACGCCCCGGCATCGATTGGCGAACGCTGCACATCTGGCAGATTCAGCCGCTGCGCGATGTCATGCTCATCGCGGCGGTTCTCGGCGTGGTTTATCTCGGTTATCTGCTGAGCATCGTCACGGTGCCGCTGCTGCTGGCGCTGCTGCTGGCGTATCTCGTGGAGCCGGTGGTGCGTCGCATCACGCGCAGCGGCCACCTCTCGCGCCCGTTCGTCGCCGCGGCGTTGATCATCATCGCGCTGATCGCGGTGGCGACGCCGGTGGTGCTGGGCCTGGGCGTCGGCGCGCTGCAGGGCGCTGGGTATGTGCAGCAGCAGGCGGCGAACATCCAATCGCTGGTGCGGAGCGTCGAGAAGCCGGCGGACTCGGAACTCGAGGCCCGTTTGCCCGGGCCGAACTGGATCAGACTGCGCGATTGGATCGTGGACATCAAGGCCGAGGCGGACATGGCTCGCGCCACGGGCAATCGCGGCTCCGCGGAACCGGCGCCGTCGCCCGCTCAAACGCCGGGCACATCGCCGAACACGCCGCGAAGCCCGGAGTCACCGCCGCCAACGGTGGATCCGGCGATTCCGCCGGTCGCAACGCCGCCTGCGGGAGAGCCCCACGCGCAACCGCCGAACTCCGAGCGCCGCTCCAGCCGCAGCGCCGTGCTCGCGTACCAGGGCATCGAGTGGGCTGTGCAGTCCATTCAGAAACACGGCACCGAACTCGGCGCCACGCTCCTGAAGACCAGCGCCGGCGCGATCACCGGCGGCTTCGGCGTCGTCTCTTGGCTCTTCATGGTCGGGTTCGGCGCATTCCTGACCTCGTTCTTCTTCTTCTTTGTCTGCTCGGAGTACGAGCGCATCGTCAAGTTCCTGCACGGTGCGCTGCCGGAACAGAACCGCGAGCGAACGCTTGTCCTCGCCGGCAAGATGGACCGCGCGATCAGCGGCTTCGTCCGCGGACGGCTCACGATCTGCGCCGTCCTGGTCGCGTACTACACCCTGGCGTACTGGGCCATCGGCACCAGCGTGCCTCTCATCCTGGGTCCGATCGTGGGCCTCCTCACGCTGATTCCGTACGTCTCGGGCATCGGCGTGCCGGTCGCGATCCTGCTGCTGTTCCTCCAGCCGGCTGACAGCAGCGTGCAATCGCACCTGCTGTGGATCATCGGCGCGCCGATCGTGGTCTACTCCATCGGCCAGTTCATTGACGATTACATCCTGACGCCACGAATCCAAGGGCAGAACACCGGGATGGATACGCCGACGATTCTCTTCGCCTCGATTGCCGGTGGCGTGCTGCTCGGGTTCTACGGCCTGCTTCTGGCGATCCCGATCGCCGCCTGCGTGAAGATCACCATTCAGGAGATCCTGTGGCCCCGGTTCAACGCGTGGCGCGACGGCAGGATTGCGGACCCGCTGCCCCTGCCCAGTGCCCCGGCGCACGCCGTCGTTGACGCTCTGCGTCCGCCGGGGCAGCCGCCCGTCACACCTTCGTGACGGGTGGGAAGTCGCTCACGGTTTCGTTGGCATGGTTGAAGTAGTTCGTGAGGATCGCCAGGGCGTAGCCGGCGATGACCTCGCCGATGACGTTCTCGCTGTAACCGGCCTTCTTGAAGGCCGCGATGTCGCCATCGGAGACGAAGCCGCGTTTCTCGTGCAGCGCGAGCACGAACTTCGCGAGCCCGTCCAGTTTGGAATCCGCCAGCGCGCCGCGGCGGGCCTCGATCGTCTGGGTCTCAGTCAGCCCCGACATCTTGCCGATCGCGGTGTGCGCAGCAACGCAGTAGCCGCAGTTGTTGGCTTCACCAACCAGAAGCTGGATCGTCTCGCGCTCTTTGGCGTTCAGCGTGCCGTGGTTCAGCGCGCCGCTGAGGCCCAGATACGCGTCAAGTGCCGCCGGCGCCTGCGCCATCGAGCGGAAAATGTTGAACGCTTTGCCCTTGAGCGGGCCATCAAAGATCTCTTTGGCGCGCCCCGTGGCATGGACCGGATCGACAGGCGTGATACGTGGCATGTGTGTTCTCCAAGAGGGTTTTCGGGTCAGCCGACTCGGCGGCTCAGCACGGTGCGACGCGGCACCATGAGTTTGGATGCCGACGAAGGTCACCCGGTTTCTCTTCGCGTCGCTTGATTCATCCGGCCAATCGGCGCACACTGACCGCGATGGTCAACGCGGACGTCGTCATCGTAGGAGCTGGCTTGGCGGGTCTGTCGTGCGCGCGGGCGCTCGTTCGCGCCGGGCGCACTCCGATCGTCCTCGAAGCGTCTGATGATGTTGGCGGGCGCGTCCGCACCGATCGCGTGAACGGGCCCGGCGGGGAGTACCTGCTCGATCGCGGCTTTCAGGTCTTCCTCACCGCCTATCCCGAAGCGGCGCAACTCGATCTCCCATCACTCGAACTCCGCCCCTTCGAGCCCGGCGCGATCGTCCGATTCAATGGCAAGTTCCATGCGCTGATGGACCCGCTCCGCCGCCCGGGCTCGATCCTCGACGGCGCGCTCTCGCGCGTCGGCACGCTCTCGGACAAGTTCAAAGTCGGCCTCATGCGTACCAGGCTGCAAGCCAGCAGCGACCCGCGAGCGATCTTCGAAGCACCGGGCCCCGAGCTCACCATCGCGCAAGCCCTCATCGAGCGCGGCTTCAGCCCCGCGTTCATCGACCGCTTTTTCACGCCCTTCTTCGGCGGCATCACCTTCGCGCCCGATCTGTCCGCCAGCAGTCGCATGATGGACTTCGTCTTCCGCTGCTTCGCCAGCGGCGACGCGACGGTGCCGCGATTGGGAATGCAGCAGATCCCGCGCCAGCTCGCCGCCTCCCTGCCGCCCGGCATGGTTTCTGTCAACACGCCCGTCACCTCGATCGCGCCAGGCGTTGTCACAACTCCCGGGGCGAAGTACCACGCGCGCGCGATCGTGCTGGCGTGCGAGGGCTTCGAGGCTTCACGCCTCCGAGCTCGCCCGCCGGCGCGCTGGCTGTCGTCGCGCACGCTCTGGTATGCGTTCGACGGCGAGCCGCCGATTGTCGAGCCGCCGCTGATCCTCGATGGCGATGAAGGGCACCTGGCGCAGAACGTCGCGTGCATGTCCAGCGTCTCCCGGGCGTACGCGCCGAGCGGCCATTCCCTGCTGTGTGTCACGCCGCCCGCGTCGCCCGAGATCCTCGCGCTGCCCGATGCGGCGCTCGATGCCCGAGTGCGATCGCGACTGACCGAGTGGTTCGGAGATCGCGTGAGCGCTTGGACACTGCTGCGAGCGCAGCGGATCAAGAGCGCGCTGCCCGATCAATCTCCACCCTGGCTGACCAAGCGTGAGCTGCCCGCGCGGGCCGAGGCCGGGCTCTACCTTGCCGGCGACCATCGCGACACCGCGAGCATCGATGGCGCTTTGCACAGCGGACGACGCGCCGCCGAGGCAATCTTGACGGACACCAAGCCATGATGCTGCTGCTCATTCACGCCGTCGCGACGCTCCTGATGACCGGCGTGGTGCTCTTTGTTGCCGTGGTTCATTACCCGATGTTTGCTCGCGTGGATGCCGCGTCGTTCCCGGCCTATTCGCGCGAGCACGCCAGCCGCACGACGATCGTGGTCGCGCCGTTGATGCTCACCGAGGCGCTGACGGGCGTGCTACTGCTGGTGCCGTCCTGGAGCGCATTGCCGCCGGACGCGACGCGTGCGCTCTGGATTGGTGCGGCGCTGCTGGTCGTGGTCTGGGGCATCACGTTCGGGATCAACGTGCCGCAGCACGCTCGCCTGGCCAATGGCTTCGACGCCCGCACCCATCGGCGGCTCGTCGCGTCGCACTGGGTCCGCACCGCAGCTTGGTGTGCCCGGGCTGGCGTCGTCATCGCCGCCCTTGCGATCTCCCGGGGATAGGTAGAAACTCGTGGTCGACGCCCCCGGATCTGACAGAATGCGGTGAATTCTCGGCCCTTCGTCACCGACCCAGCCAGATACCTCGGGCGTCCCTCAAATCTGCATGTACACTTGGGGGCGGCCAGCCGTCAGCCGCCAGCACTCAGCCTTGAGCACTTCGCGCCGCGCCATGCCAACCGACACGCCATCTTGCTCAGCGACCCCGCGACGCTCGCGGGGGGTGCTCGCACTCCTGATCGGCTCGCTGGCGTCTCTCGGCGTCGCGACGTGTCCCGCCGTTGCTCAGATCCGCCCCGATCAAGTCCTCCTCGTCTACGACCCCCGCCCGTTCTTCCTTGACGAGGGCATCGCCAAGCCCACCTCGCTCCTGGTCGCTGAGTACTACGCCGGCAGCGCAAAGGTCCCCGGCGGCGTCGGCGGTCAGCCCGGCGTGCGCCCCGGCGTGCGCGTGCTCAACCTCTCAAGCGCCGGCGGGCCCACCACCGCCTTTCCCGATGCCACCCGCGGCCAGTTCGAAGCCAACCTCCGCAACCCCATTCGAAACTGGCTCCTGGCCAACGACCCGCGCGGCGACATCCGCGTCATCCTTCTCACCAAAGGCATCCCCCACCGCATCTACCAAGCCTCACCCATTTACGCCGGTGACCAACCGCCCCTGGCCAGCAACAGCATCACCGGCGGCACGTACACCTCCTCGTCCGTCGACTCCGAACTCACGCTCGTCATGCAGGATCTCGGCGGCGACACCACCACCGCGGGCGGCTCCAAGGCCACCGGCCAGATCAGCAACCCCTATTGGCGCCAGACCCGCCCGATCTCCAGTTGGCCAACCACCAACCGCAGCACGCCCAAGAACTTCGTTCAAGCGGTCACGTCGCCCGCGACAACCATCGGCCGCTTCTGGCGGGCCCCGGTCGCCGACACGACCAACCCGCCGCTGGCGACCGAGCTCACGCCCGGCGACATGTACCTCGTCTGCCGCCTGGATGGCAAATCGATTGCCGATGTGAAGTCGATGATCGATCGCGCGCAGGGGTTGGTGGTCAACGTCGATACCGCGACGTTCGTGCTTGATGAATCCGGCAGCAACGGCATCACCGACACCGTCGCCGGCAACGAGTTTGACAACGTCGGCTTTCCCAATCTCACCTGGAACGGCGACGACTGGGAGCAGACCCGCGACCTGCTGATCAACGACAGCCGCTTCCTGCCGTCGCTGGTGCGATACAACGCCGATAGCAACGCCGCGGGGTTCATGGTCGGCCCGCGCCAGAACTACAACAACCAGGGCCTCGTGGTCAGCACGCCGCTGATCTACCTCACGTCGTTCGGCGCGAACTCCTCCGGCCCAGCGCCGGGCGAGCAGCCGGTGCCGCCGAGCGGCACGCCCGACGCGCGGACCACCTACGCGACATCGTTCAACTACGCGCCCGGCGCGATGTTCACATCGCTGGAGTCCTTCAACGGGCGCGACTACACGAACCTCGGTCAGGCGGGCGGATATCCGCAGCAGCAATCGTCGGACTTCTTGGCCGCGGGCGGGACGTTCGCGGTTGCCAACGTCTGGGAACCCTTCGCCGACGGCATCCCGGACAACCTGCAGCTCGTTCGGAACTTCTACCTCGGCGGGCTCACCTTCGCCGAAGCGGCGTACACCTCGATGCCCGGCCTCAGTTGGCAGCAGATCGTCATCGGTGATCCGCTGGCTCGCGTCACCCGCACCGTCGAGGACCTCAACGCCGACGGCCAGATCACCATCGACGATCTGTACTCCTGGAACGCCGCCTCCAACAGCCGCAAGGATCTCAACCGGTCCAACACGGTCACCGACGTGGACCGCAAGATCATCGAGGACGCCGTCCGCCCGACCATCGACCTGGACATGCGCGGCGGCCAACGCTGAGCGGCGTCTCATGCAGACCTCGCACCGATCCCAGTCGCTCATCGCACGCAAGGACACCGGGTCTGAGGCTCTGCGAAGGCCCGGCTCTATCGCGCGAGGGTGCCCTGCGTCACCGAAGGTTTCAATGCCTCAGCTCTGCCTCAGAGAGGCAGAGCCACCAAAACAAAACGCCCGCTCATCGAGCGGGCGTTCGTGTGATTCGATTCTGTTGAGCGCCAAAACCAGCCAACCAATCACTTCATGATGTCGCTGTCGGGCTTGGCGGGTGTCGTCGGCGCCGGCGTCGCCGCGGCGGGAGCGCCGGGC
>JALHNK010000056.1 GCA_022843565.1 Phycisphaerales bacterium | reverse complement strand
TTCGAGGTTCTGGGTGTTCTCGGCGCGGTCGGCTTCGAGAGTCGCGGAGTTGGGCTGGAAGAGGAAGCGGATGTCCTTGCTCAAGACCGGGTCGGTCTCGACGGTCGATCCCGCGGCGGCGCGGATCGGCGCGATCGCGATCGACTGGCCGACGAACGCGCCGGACTTCTCAAGTGTTTGCAGATGCGCCAGCGCCAAGAATCGCTCGACGGGCGCGGGATCGGGCACGTATTGGCGGCCGTAGGCGAAGACGGCGCTCTGGTAGATGCTGCCGAAGCTGCCGGCCATGTCGATGGCGCCGGAGAAGAACGCGACGTTCTCCGGGCCGTTACTGAGATGAACCTTGGCCAGTTCGCTCTTGAGCTGCGCCGCATCCCACTTGAAGGCTCTGGCCGCGGCGGCGAGCGCCTTGGGGTCTGATGCGTTGATGAGGCGGTTGCCTTCGAGCACGCCCTCGGCGAGGGCGGCGACGAGCTTGGGGTTCTGATCGGCGAAGCCGCGGTTGACGATGAGCACGTCGGCGATGATGAGGACGTTGCGGTTGCTGATGAGGATGTTGGCCTTGCCGCCCGAGCCGCTGACGACCTCGCCGGTCTTGGGCTCCCACGTCACGCAGCCAGCCAATCGCGGCGAGGGCCGCTCCAGCTCCTTCGCGAACACATCGCCCGCGGTGAAGGCGTCTTGTGCGAAGACGAGATTGATCGCGTTGGGGTCCACGTCGGCGTTCAGATCGTCGATGACCTTGACGGGGATGCCGGTCTCTTGCGCGAGCCAGCGCAGGAAGAACTCGGCCTCGGTGAACTGGGCCGCGACGATCGTGCGGCCCTTGAGAGCGTTGATGCGCTTGATGTCGCGCTGCACAACCAGCGCATCGGCCCCGCGGCTGAAGCCGATCTGCACCGGCACGACGACGCTGAGCGACTTGCCGTAGACCGCCAGCACATCGGCGGTCGTGGCGCTAGCGGCCATCTTGCCGGAGTTCAGCGCGCCCCAGGACTCTTCTTCGCTGATCTTGATGCGGAGCTTGACGTTGTGCTTGCGGAAGAAGAAGGAGTCTTCGGTGGGCTCCAGGCCGTTGTTCGCCGCGATGAGGCCGGCGTATCCGGCGTATTCCGAGAGCTCGATATCCAGCGTGTTGTCCTTGACGACATACGGCAGCGCCGGCGGCAATGAGGGCGCGCCGGCTTGCGCGGCGACAAGGTCAATCGGCGTGGTGTCCTTGGGGGCGGGGGTGCCGGGGGTTGTGACGCCTGAAGTGCCGGAGCTGCCCGGTGTCGGCGACGGCACGGTGGGCGCCGCGGGGCGCATGAAGATCCACACGCCAAGGCCGATGAGGCCGACGATGAGGATGAAGGAGATGAACTTCCCGAAGAAGGTCAGGCCGGTGGACGCGGGCTGTGAGTATGGCATGTTGAGAACCCCCAAGAAAGTGTGCGAGTGAAGCAGGGCCAAGGACTCGGGAGATTGTTCGCGTGCCGCGGGTCCGACGCTAGCGCTGGAAGACGACGCCCTCGCCGGTCTCACCCAGCACATCGCCGAGCTCGGCGTAGACGCGTTGCTGCTCGCGCAGCCAGCCGGTGGTCTGAGAGAGATGATCGTCAACAGAATCAATACTGCCCGAGAGGCCGCCGGGCTGGGCGCTCAGGAGCGCCTGCTCGCGAACGAGCGAGACCTGCTGCTCGACACGGGCCAGCTCGGCATCGATGTACCCGATGCTCTGCTTGGCCTCGGCGTGCATGGCCAGACGCTGGGCGAGGATCTCGTCCTGAGCGGTGAGGCTGCGGCGGAGATCGTCGCTGAGGTTGGGCTGTTCGAGCTGGCGTCGCAGCTCCTCGCGCTGGCGTGCGAGCGAGCCCTTCGAGAGATGCGCCAGGTGCGGCGGCTGCGCCGGGTCTTCGACCATGCGCGCGTTTGCATCGCCGGTCTCCTGCAAGTTCACGACGCGCCGGATCGCGGCCCGGGCGCTGAGAAGCTGCACATACAACCACGCCAAGCGCCCGAAGGCCTGGGCCTGGGCCTCGATCACCTCCCGCTGCTCGGCGGGCGTATCGGCCAGGGCCGCTTGGCAACGGCGCTGGAGCGCAAGGAATCGCTGCGCATCGGCGGCGGGCAGGCGCTTGAGCGCTAGATCGAGCCGCTCCTGGGCCGATGGCCCCGCGCTCGCACGCGCCTTGGCGTCCACCAGGCGCTGGAAGCGAGCGTTGGTGCCAAGCAAGAGCAGATACGCAAGCTCGACACCCGCGCCAATGAACCAGAACGCGGGATTGACCAATCCAAGCAGACCGCACGCGGCGATCCCGACCCAGTTCGGAGCCACCGGCATCGCCAGCGGGCGAGCGTTGAACGCCGCCCAGATGTAACCAAAGAGGCCGTGGCGCATCGCGGACATTGTAGGGGAGTTGTGCGGGAAGCGGGACGGCAGGCGTTCCGTACAGGAGCGTGGGAAGGGCAGCGGCGATGCCAGCACACGGAGCGGCTCGGGCAAGGGGCCGAAGGTCCCCGTCGGCTTGTGACGGCTAGCTCGTCTGGGCGAACTAGGCCGCTGCGGGCCGCCCGCGGCCGCGGTCTACGGAGTTTCGACGAACCGCAGGGCTACAAACGGACGTTATACTTCAGCAGATGCCGCGTTTCGTCGCCATCCTGTTGATCGCCATCGCGGCGTTGGGCTCGCTGCCCTCGGCGTGGGCGGTGAGCGTGTTGGGTCGGACATCGGCCAACGCGTCGCACCGACTGGTGGACGTCGCGTCGCACGGGTGCTGCTGCGATGCCGCGACGGAGGCGAGCACCGATGGGCCGGCGACGGGCGAGGCTCTCGCGTGCTGCGAAGCCGATGCGGCCGCCACCCCTGCATCGGTCGTGATCAGTGCGTCTTGCCCATGTCCGCCGTGCCCGGGGTGCCCCAGTTCGCCGTCGCGCGGCACGTCCGGCTCATCAACAGGCGCATCGACACCCGCGGCGCTCACTCGCGCCTCTGGACGACTCGTTTCACTCAGCGATCGGAATCGCGATCGCGATCCTCGGGACTATCCGGCGGCTCCAATCTCGCTTCACGTTTCGCTTCTGCGGCAGGCCGCGATCTCGGTATGCGACGGCGCGGCTGCGACCGAAAAGGATTGCCGAGTCAGTGGCGGGCAGGCAAGTCGCTCGCGATTGTGCGTTTGGGTGGTGTAGCTCTGCCGGAACGTGCGCAGACGCCGCGCTCGCGGCGTGCGCCGTGCGACGATTTCGCACATTAAAGTCATCTGAATCGCACCTGATATCGAAGCTGCTGGCGGCTCGCTCGGGCAACGCCAAGGCCGAGCGCTGACCAGTGTCGGTTCGCCCTCCACCCCGCACGAAACCCATTCCCAAAGAAGAACTCCCATGAACAAGAACACCAACTCATCGAATCTCCGCCGCGTCTGCGTGACGCTGACCGTTGCCTCGCTCGCCTCAATGCTGTTTCTTTCCGGCTGCGCCGCGTCGTCGGGCGCCGGCTCTGCCAAGGCCAGCAAGGAAGAGGGCATCAAGCATCGCGTCAGCGAGAGCGACATCGCCTCGACCAAGGGCGCGACGCCCATCGCGTCACCCAAGATCGCGCTCTGGATCAACGGCATGGGCTGCCCGCAGTGCGTCACCAATGTCGATTTGCAGCTCGAGCGCATCAAGGGCACCAAGGACATCCGCGTCGATCTGGCCAACGGCAAGGTCTACGCGACGTTCACCGAGTCGCCGCTCCCGACGCCGGATCGCCTGAGCAAGGCAATCGACGACGCCGGGCTGACGCTGGTCAAGATCGAGCCGGCGAAGTAAGCCTCGTGTGCGTGTACGTTCACTTCAGTCAACCTCTCGGAGAACTCCCATGACTCATCACCAGCCCGCATCCGGCGGTCGCTCCGTGCGATCGCTCACGCGGCTTGCATGTCTCGCCTCGCTCGCGTGCCTCGGCCTTGCGCCCGGCGCGAACGCCCAAGAGGCCATGTACACCGCCGCGGCGACCATGCCCTCGCCGGGCGTCTCGGTCCTGCGCCAGCAGTTTCACTACTACAAGCTCGGCTTCAGCGAGACCGAAGGCTTCGAACGCGCCGAGAAGCTCGAGATCAAGAACTCGATCCAGTACGGCCTGATCAAGGATCTCTCGATCTCGCTGGACGCGCCGATCGAGTTCTCGAAGGTCAAGCCCATCAACACCGGCAGCGAATCGACCGCGAACCTCGACGAGCTGGACCTGACGCTCAAATACCGCTTCTATCAGGACGATCCCGGCGGGATCGATACCACGCGCGTTGCGCTGCTTCTGGGCAACCGCTTCCGCACCGACGGGCGCTTCAGCAGCGACCCGCACGTGGGCGTCGTCTACACGCAAGTCGCCGGGCGGCACGGCTTCAACGCCGAGGCCCACTACACCTTCAACACCGGCAGCGACACGGGCGCACCGAACTACGGCGGCGAGGGCGACGCCGACGCGCTCAACCTGAACCTCGCGTATGTGCTCCGCATCTCGCCCGTCGAGTTCACACCCGAGTCGCAATCGGCGTGGTACGTGACTGCCGAGATCAACCAGATCTACGAGCTCAACGGCGACTACGAGGCCCGCTTCAGCCCCGGCATCATGTACGAGGGCCGGCGCTGGGGCTTCGAGATCATGGCCCAGATCCCCATCTACACACACCTGAACAACCGCGCTCGGCAGCAGCTTGCCCTCGGGCTCGGCTGGCGCTTCATCTTCTGAACACTGACTGTCTTTGTCGCGAGCGGGCGCTAGCGTGCCCGCTCGTGATTCGATTCGCGAGCTGCTTTGTCGGGGGTCTGGATCGCGGGGTCGCGAAGGGGAGCCGAAAGGTTGCCGGCGCGCGACGGACCTCTGACGATGGCCGAGGCGCGGCACGACACTTCGCGCCGCATGTCAGGCATCAGCAGAAACACTCAGCACTCAGCACTCAGCACTCAGCACTCAAATCGTCTTCCCGCTCCGGGCCTGGGCGATCAAGATCGCGCCGCGCAGCGCCTCGGCGACGCTCCAGGCTTGTGCCGGGCAGCCGCCGGGCTGCTGCACCATGGGCGGGTCGTCGTCGCCGTCGAAGACTTCGGCGATCTGGCCCAGGCATTGGGCGTCGAGGCTTTCGAGCATCGGCCGCAGGGCGTGTACCGCGTCTTCGCACGCCGCGGCGGAGAACTCGCCGGCGCGCAGGATCGCTTCGACCATCGGGCCGATGAGCCAGGGCCAGGCGGTGCCGTTGTGATACGCCGCGTCGCGATCGAACATGCGCCCGCGGAAGCGCCCGCGATAGCGTCCGTCAGGGCGCCAGAGCGTGCGCACGCCGTGGCGCGTGAGCAGTTCCCGCCGGCAGACCTCGACGACGCCCTGCTGCTGCTCGATCGTCAGCGCGCTGTGACGCAAGCTCACGGCAAAGAGTTGGTTGGGGCGGATCTCCGGATGCGGTCGCCAGCCATCGTGCGTGGGCGAGAGCACGTCAAAGAGGCAGCCGGCGCTGGCGTTCCAGAACTGCGTTCGCAGCGCGGTGCCAGCTCGCTGCGCCATGGCAGCCAGCGTGGCGACGAAGACCGCGTCGTCCGCGGTCGGCGCGGCGGGGGCGCTGGCGACGCCCGAAGCGCTCTGTCGCACAGCGCCGATGAGCGCACCGGTGACGCTCCGCGCGATGCCGGCGACCGTGCTGGCACCGGGGATCGACGACACGCCCGACGCCGCGGGCGCGGCACAGGCCTCAACGAGCGATCGCAGCGCGTGGTGCCAGAGGGCGTTGATCTCGACAGGCTTGCCGTGGCGCGGCGTGAAGACCACGCCGTCGCGCTTGGCATCCATCCACGTGAGCTGCGTCTGCTCGTTCCCAGCGACCAGCAGACCGTCGGCAGGATCAACGCGGATGCCGAAATCTGTGCCGCGCAGCGCGTGCTCGATGATGTCGCGCGCCGCCGGGAGCAGCTCGCCGAAGAACGTGGCTCGATCGCCGGACAACCGCAGGTACTCGCACGCGGCGTGGATAAACCACAGCGACGCATCGGCGGTGTTGTAGTGCGCATCGCCGGAGTAGTCGTCAAAGAGATTCGGCACCAGGCCGTTGCGCCGCGCGGTCGCGAACGTGCGGAGCACCTCGCGGGCCTCGTCGAAACGCCCCGTGAGCAGCAGCAGGCCCGGCAGCGAGATCATGGAATCTCGCCCCCAGTCGGCGAACCACGGGTACCCGGCGATGATCGTCGCGCGAGTCACGGGCACCGCACCCGGCAGCCCGCGAGACACCACGCGCCGCACGACAAAGTCATCACCGGCGACCGCGAGCGCTTCGACCGCTTTGGCCAGGAAGGGCGCTGCGCCCGCCGGCAGATTCTCTCGCGAGCGGGTGACGATCGACTCAAGCCGGCTCGTCTCATCACGGCGGATCGCTTCGGGGTCCGGCTGATTGACCATCTGCGCAACGTCGGTGGAAGCCCAGAACGTGAGCGTCTGGCCGCTGGCCAACGGCCCTTGAAAGACGCAGGGGCACAGAGCGTCTTCGAGGAAGTCGTAGCCGCGGTCGCGCTCCTGGTTGAGCTGGAAGTTGAACCACCACTGCTCCTCGCGCGTGGCGATCATGCCCTTGGTCCGCATGAAGAGGGTCGCCAGCGCCGCCTGCACGCTCACCACGCCCTCGCGATCGTCGATGCGGAGCTGCTCGCGAGCCGTTTCCTTGAGCGAGAGCGAGTGGAAGTCGCGCATCGTCACCAGCGGGCGGAGCTCGATCTGCACGCTGACGCCCGGCGTCGCGGGCGCATCAAGCCGATAGCTGACCGCGACGAGATTCGTGCCACGCGCCAGCGCCACATGCTTGCGGATGCGCATGTTGTTGCCCAGGTCGTAGACCCAGCGGCAGGTGGCGTCTTTCTCGAACTGTTCGATGGGGGCGGCGTCGCGCGGGTGGACATCACCGGGGCGGAAGCGGGCCCGCCAGAGCTCGACCCGGCGGGAGCGGTTCTCTTCGGTGATGATCACGGTCTCGGCCAGCGCGTTCAGCGCCATCACGCGGTTCACCGGCGGGCGTGTGGAGGCGATGAGCAGCCCGTGATACCGGCGCGAGGCGACACCGGAGATGGTGCCCATCGCGAACGAGCCGTTGCCGGCGCTCAGGAGCCACTCGGTGGCGTCGGACTGCTCGGCGTTGGGCGTGGACCGGGAATACATCGGGATGGCCATTGAAGAAACCTCCACGTCATCTTACCGCGCGCCGGGGGCCGGGCACGCCCTTAGACTTGCCCCCATGTCCTTTGACCCATTGAACATCCTCACCGAACGAGTACGGCACGCAATCGCCGGGGCTTTCCCGTCAAACGCGGGTGCCGATCCGATGGTGACGGTTTCGCGAAACCTGAAGCTCGGCGATTTTCAGTGCAACGCCGCGATGGCGCTGGCCAAGGCGGTGTCTTTGCCGCCTCGCGAGGTGGCGACGGCGCTGGTGGCGAAGCTCAACGCCGACGAGACGTTCCTGCGGCTGGCCTCGCCGCTGGCGCCCGGCGCAATCGCGGGCCCGGGCTTCATCAACATCACGCTGCGGCCCGATGCGCTGCCGGCGATGCTGGATGCCCTGGGCATGTCCAACCTCGGCATGCCCGCGCCCGCCAGCGGCCCGATTGTCGTCGTCGATCTCTGCGGCGTGAACCTCGCAAAGCAGATGCACGTCGGCCATTTGCGATCTACGGTGATCGGCGACACGCTCGCGCGAATTCTGGATCGCACCGGCTGCCGCGTGATTCGGCAGAACCATGTCGGCGATTGGGGCCTGCCGATCGCGATGGTGACGGCGCGTCTGATGGACATGGACGCGGCCGGCAAGATCGATCTGCAAACGCTCACGCTCGACGGGCTGGACAAGGCGTACAAAGCCGCCCAGCGCGAGTGCGACGCCGACGAGAAGGGCCTCGCCGCCGCGACCAAGTGGCACATGGGGCCGAAGGTCATCGCCGAGCTTGAGGCCCACGTCGACGGCGCATCGACCAAGTACGAAGACGCCAAGCGCGTGCTGCGCCAGTTGCAAGCTCGCGAGCCGAGCGTCATGCGCGTGTGGCAGCGCATCAGCGATGTGACGATGACCCAGTGCCTGGCGATCGCGGCACGCTTGAACTCGATCGTGACCAGCGAGCACTCCGCCGGCGAGAGCAGCTACGCCGAGGAACTGGCGCCGCTGGTTGACCAGCTCATCGCGCTAGGCATCACCGAGGTGAGCGAGGGCGCGCTGGTGATCCGTGTGGACGATGCGGGGATCAGCGAGCCGCTGATCATCCGCAAGAGCGACGGGGCGTTTCTGTACGCGACGACGGACATGGCCGCGATCAGGCGGCGCGTGCAGACGTTCGGCGCATCGCGCGTGGTGTACTGCGTGGACGCTCGCCAGGGGCTGCATTTCAAGCAGGTCTTCGCCGGCGCCGAGCGCGCGGGCTTCACGAAGCTGCCCACGGGCGAGCGGGCCACCCTCGAACACGCCGCGTTCGGCACGATCCTCGGCGAAGACGGCCGCCCGTTCAAGACCCGCACCGGCGAGAGCGTCAAACTCAGCGATCTCATTTCGAATGCCGAGGCCAGCGCGATGGACGTGCTGAATGCCGAGAGCCCGGACATTGCGCCCGCCGATCGGCCCGCGATCGCGCGTGCCGTGAGCATCGCGGCCCTCCGCTACGCCGATCTCTCCACCGAGCGCATCAAAGACTACGTCTTCAGCGCCCAGCGCATGATGAGTTTTAAGGGCAACACGGGGCCGTATCTGCTGTACGCGTACGTCCGCATGTGCTCGATCTTCCGCAAGGCCGGCGAGCGAAACCTGCTGGACCCCGCCGGCCCGCAGCGCGGCACCGCCGGCTTCACGCTCAACATCATCGAGCCCGCGGAGAAGACGCTGGCGCTGGCGATCCTCCGCTATCCCAGTGCAGTGAACGAGTCCGCACGCACGCTGGAGCCCAGCCGCCTGTGCGCGTACACGTACGAGTTGGCCACCGCGTTCAGCCAGTTCTTCGACGCCTGCCCGGTCATCACCGCCGACGACGAAGCAACCCGCCGCTCACGCCTGCGCCTCTGCGAGCTCACGCGCCAGGTGCTGCACGACGCGCTGGAAACGCTGGGCATCCAGACGCTTGAGCGGATGTGATTTCGCCAGCGCTGCTCGCCGTAACGTGCGATCTCCCGCTGTCATCGCGGCCACTCTGCCACTCTGCCACTCTGCCACTCTGCCACTCTGCCACTTCTACGATCGTCCATGTACTGGATCGCCGTCCTCATCGCGTGCGTCGCAAGCTACGGCCTCAGCCGGGCCGCGGCGCCCGACACGTTCGGTGCCGCGTTCTTCATCTTCATGCTCTGCGAAGCCTCACTCGGCATCTGCTGGCGCGTGTTTGAAAAACTCTTGCACGTCCGCTTCCCAACCAAGATCGAGCACACCGTCGCCGGCCGCAACACCGCGATTGTCGGCGCGGTGCTGCTGGGGATGCAGGCGGTGTTGGTGGTTGCGGGGAGGTGAGCCGACCATCGTCAAACTCGATCGAGGGCCGCGAGAAGACCGTCACCACTTGGCTGCATCACATGACCGGTCCCTTCCTCAGCACTGCTGCCCAACCGCCTTGCACTCAAGGCACACCGGGCACGTGAACACATAGAAACTCGCGGCGTCGTGCCACCACAGTTTCGCGCCCGGCGGCGGGTCGTCGGCAACCGTCTCGTCATCGATCTGCCCCACGAACGACATGCTGCGCTTACAGCACACAGGCCACTCGTCGCTCTGAATAAACGACGGCGCGCGGAGCCGCTCGTCATCTGCGTCCGTCGCTTTCCGGATCGCCACCAGCGTGACGCCGTCAGCCTCGAAAGCGCACAGCAAACGGTCAAAGGCCTCGCACCACTTCGCGGCCCACTCGCCGTGAAACGCAATGACGATGTGCTCGTTCGCGTCGATCGCGCTCTGGCTGACCGTTGAAACGATCCGCCCTTTCGCCATGACCGAAGGGCCTCTCAGCTTCCCTTTCACCGATGGGATCCGAAGAGGAAAGCTCCAATCGGCCTGCGACTTGGACCAGTCAATCTTCGGCTTGATGACGGGCGACTTCTTTGCCACGTGACCTCCCATGGGAAATGGACGAGCGTGCTATCGAACTCCCGACAAACGCGAATGTCTAAAACTCCGCCTGCTTCGGCGCCCGCGGGAACGGGATCACATCGCGAATGTTCTGCATCCCGGTCACAAACTGGATCAGCCGCTCAAACCCCAGCCCAAAGCCCGCGTGCGGCGTGGTGCCGTAGCGGCGGAGATCGCGGTACCACCAGTAGTCCGCCTTGTTGAGCTTCATCTCTTCCAGTCGCGCGTCGAGTTTGTCCAGTCGCTCCTCGCGTTGGCTGCCGCCGATGATCTCGCCGATGCCGGGCACAAGGATGTCCATCGCGCTGACGGTCTGGCGATCCGGCTCGCAGCCGTCGTCCAGCCGCATGTAGAACGCCTTGATCTGCTTGGGATAGTTCGTCAGGATCACCGGCTGCTTGAAGTGCTCTTCGGTCAGGAACCGCTCGTGCTCGCTCTGGAGATCGATCCCCCACTTCACCGGGTACTCGAACTTCTTCTGTCCCTTGGCAATCACCTCTTCGAGGATCTTCACGCCCTCGGTATACGTCAGCCGCAGGAACGGCTTCTCGATGATGTGCTTCAGCCGCTCGCTCGCGGTCTTCTCGATGCGCTCGCTGAAGAACTTCATGTCATCGGCCCGCTCGCTCAGCACCGTCGCGAACAGGTACTTCAGCATCTCCTCGGCCAGCTTCGCGTCATCCGCAAGATCCGCGAACGCGATCTCCGGCTCGATCATCCAGAACTCCGCCAGATGACGCGACGTGTTGCTGTTCTCAGCTCGGAACGTCGGCCCAAACGTGTACACGCGGCTCATCGCCATGCAATACGTCTCAACATTCAACTGGCCGCTCACCGTCAGGTGCGCTTCCTTCCCGAAGAAGTCGCCGGTGTGGTCGACCTGTCCGTAGGTCCAAGGGGGCATCGCGGGCTTGGCCGCCAGGTCCTCGCAGTGCTTCCTCGCTTCCTCGCTCTGGGCCTCCTTCGCCACCCGCGGCAGCGGGCGCATCGAATCCAGCGTGCTCACGCGGAACATCTGCCCCGCGCCCTCGCAGTCGTTCGCCGTGATGATCGGCGTGTGGACGTAGTAGAACCCGCGCTCATGAAAGAACCTGTGAATCGCCATCGCCAAGCAATGCCGCACACGCGCCACGGCTCCAAACGTGTTCGTCCTGACTCGCAGGTGCGCCTGCTCACGCAGATACTCAAAGCTGTGCGGCTTGGGCTGAATCGGGTACGTGTCGGGGTTCTCGACCCAGCCGATCACGCGGATCGCACCGCCGGTGGACAGCTCGACCGACACCTCGTTGCCGCCCTTGGGGTTCTGGACGATGACGCCCTGAGCCTCGATCGCGCAGCCGCTGGAAAGCTTGGCGACCTCGCTGGCGTAGTTCGGCAGATCGCCCTTGACCACGAGCTGCACCGAGTCAAAGCACGAGCCGTCATTGATCGCGACGAAGCTCAGCCCGCCCTCGGCCTTGCTGTCACGCCGCGTGCGGACCCAGCCCTTGATCGTCACGGGCGTGCCCACCGGCGACTTGCCGGCATCGATCGCGTCCACCACTCGTACCCACGCTGCGCTGTTCTGTGCCATAAGGCCCGATGGTAGCGGGAAGGGGCGGGAGAAGTGGCGAAGTGGCGAAGTGGCAGAGTGGCAGAGTGGCCAAGGCCCAAAGCTGCTCACACGTTCAACACTTCACCCCAGCCCCCATCGCGTCCTTTTCATGTTCATGTTCGCGTTCATGTTCTGCTTCACGCTCTCCCCGCAATCACCCTCGCCAGCAGCTCCTCGCTGGCCGCCGAGATCACACCCCGCGACCCATCACCCGCCGGCCCGCCCAGCCAATCGCTCATCACTCCTCCGGCCCCAAGCACCAGCGGCTCGATCGCCGCGATATCCCAGATCTTCATCGGCGAGTCGATCATCACATCCGCCCGGCCGCTGGCGACCATCGCGTGCCCGAAGCAATCGCCCCACGACCGCAGCACGCCGCGATCGCCAAGCTCGGCGCTGAGCCTCGCCAGCCACGATCCGTTGTTGACAAGCATCGCTCGCGGATCCGTGACGCACACCGTCGCACCCGCAAGCTCCCGCCGCCCAGTCACGCGGCAAGGCTCACCCCGCGCCCGCACATCCGCACGACTCCACACCCGCGACCCCGGCACGCTCGATCCGCGAATCATCCAACAGCCGCCCTCATCGCTCGCATCCGCGGCCGCGCTCGATCGGCCATCGCCGCCCGTTGCAAGCGCGCGTCCTGATGCCGAGCCCCGCGCCGGAGCAATGCCGACATACGTCTGCCCACGGTGCTCACCATCGCTGATCGCCGGGAACGCCACGAGCCCAAGCCGGTTCTCGCCCGCGATCTGCAGCCCGATCATGCACCCAAACAGCGGCACGCCTCGCATGAACGACTTGGTCCCGTCGATCGGATCGACGACCCATCGCCGAGCGCTGGGCACGCTCGCATCGCCGAGTGTTTCGCCGCGCTCTTCACCGAGGAACGCATCACGCGGCCGCTCGCGCTTGACCATCGCCCGCAGCTCATCCTCCACGCGCAAGTCCGTCACGCTGACCGGCGAGCCATCGCTCTTGGACTCTGCTGCGCACCCGCCGCTGCGGAACTCATCGCGCACGATCGCCGCCGCCAGTTCCGAGGCCGCCATCGCAAAGCCAACATCGTCATCCAAGACTCGCGTGTCCATGAGAGACCTTCAGCATACTCCAGCCCGCCGCGCGGCCCGCAAACCCTTCCCCCCGCGCTCCCCACCGCCACCAACCAGATCCCCCATTCTCTCGCCGTCCACGCAGCGGGCGGCGTCTTCCGCTACGCTCTGCCCATGGACCATTTCACCTACATCGACGGCGAGCTCTCCTGTCAGGGCGTCCGCCTCTCAGAGATCGCCCAGGAGTTCGGCACGCCGACCTATGTCTACTCCCGCTCGACGCTCGAGGAGCACTACCGGCGTTTGTCCGCCGCGTTCAGCGAGCTCAAGCCCCTGATCTGCTTCAGCGTGAAATCCTGCCCGAACATCCACGTGCTGCGCGTCCTGGTCGAAGCCGGCGCGGGCCTTGATGTCGTCTCGCTCGGCGAGCTGCAACGCGCCCGCCTAGCCAACGTCCCCGCCGAGCGCATCGTCTTCGCCGGCGTCGGCAAGAGCGAGGCCGAAGTGCGGGCGGCGCTGACCGGTGCCGGCCCCGACGGCAATCCCGAGCCGATCGGCATGTTCAATATCGAGAGCGAGCCGGAGTACGAAGCGGTCGGCATGGTCGCCCGAGCCCTGGGCCGCCCCGCCCGCGCCGCGCTCCGCGTGAACCCAAACGTCAAAGCCGGCGGTCACGACTACATCGCCACGGGATACGACCAGACCAAGTTCGGCGTTGATCTGCTGCACGCGCGCACGCTCCTTCGTAAGTTCAACAAGGAGAAGTTCCTCCCGCTCACGGGCGTTCACATCCACATCGGCTCGTCGATCCTCTCGCCCACGCCGTATGTCGAGGCGATCACCAGCGTCCTGGCGATGATCGACGAACTCGCCGCCGAGGGCGTGACGATCGACACGCTCGACATCGGCGGTGGCTTCGGTGCCGACTATCACACCGGCGACGCCCCGACGCCCGACGAGTACGCCCGCGCGATCGTCCCGCTCCTGAAAGACCGCGTCGCCAAGGGCCTGCGCATCATCATCGAGCCCGGCCGCATGATCGCCGCCAGCGCGGGCGTCCTGCTCCTTCGCATCGTGTACGTGAAGCACAACGCCCAGAAGAAGTTCATCATCTGCGACGCGGGGATGAACGCGCTCATCCGCCCGGCCCTCTACGACGCGTTTCACTTCATCTGGCCCATCAGCGTCAGCCCGATGCACGAGCCCGTCCGCCGCACCGATTCGCCCGACATGCCCGGCCTCGAGCCCTGCGACGTCGTCGGCCCGCTCTGCGAATCCGGCGACTTCCTCGCCCACGATCGCAAGCTCCCCGTCGTCGCCCGCGGCGAGCTCCTGGCCGTCTTCACCGCCGGTGCCTACGGCATGAGCATGGCCAGCCGCTACAACAGCCACCCCATGCCCGCCGAAGTCCTCGTCGACGGCCTCAAGCCCCGGCTCATCCGCCGACGCGAAAACCTCGCCGATCTGGTGAGCCATGAGGTTGAAGTACCGTCAAACCGACGGGCTGAGAGATAGTGCTGAGGGCTGAGGGCTGAGGGCTGAGGGCTGAGGGCTGAGGGCTTTCGCGCATCGTCCTCACCCCCCGCCTCCCTTCCGCCCACCCACTCCCGCAGCGCTGCCTCGCCCCAGCCACGCGTCAATCGCGCGACGGATAATCGACGGCTTCACCTCAACCTGAGCCGCGGCGACCGACGCAGCCCGATTTCCGGGCCGTGTGTTTGCTCCCTTCACAGGCAACGAATCTCCCGCCGCAGTTGAGAGCGGCGCATCGTCATCATCTCCGAGCGATCCATGGATCGCAGAACACACTGACTGCTCAGGCATCCCAGACGCAGGTTCCGTCGGCATGACGTCGACCTTCGCCGCGGCGCGATGCAATCGCGTGCGGTCATAACACCCACGGCAGACCGCCCGCCCATCCGCCAAATGCGCGATCGACCGACCCGCCAACTCTTGCGAGCAGATCGGGCAGCAGCGCCGGTGGTTGCCATCCTGAACATTCGACGCATGTCCCATCGATCAGCCCTCCAAAGGGTCTGCACCGAGCCGCCGCGGACAGAACGCCCGCGGCCACAAGGGTCGATCGAATGCCGACCCCACGATCACCCCCCTCCCCGCCATCACCCAACGGTCGCGACCACGATGAAGGTCTGGCAGACCCGCAATCGTTCACCGCGTCATCGTCGAGATACCGACGATCGGCCATCCCGTCGCAGCATCGATAAGTATTTCGCCTCAGAACGACAAGCGCCGTGAACAGACGACCGCAATCACAGGCCCCTAAGGCTTCAGCGGCGGGCCAACAAATTCCAGGTCGAAGGCCTGAAATGCTGCGACGACACCCTCGATCGACGCGTTGCCCTCACGCGCGAGGCGGTCGCATTCGCGGAACG
Source organism: Phycisphaerales bacterium (assembly GCA_022843565.1). GTDB lineage: Bacteria > Planctomycetota > Phycisphaerae > Phycisphaerales > UBA1924 > JACVCS01. Next base: position 5,161 of record JALHNK010000056.1, on the reverse strand, counting down.
GGCGTTCGATCCCGCCGGGCATTGACACGACCAGCAGGCGGCCGCGGCCCGGCGGCGGGGTCGCGTTTACGAAGCGTCGAGGTCACGGCCGAGCCTCCGACCGTGAGGATCGCTCCGCTGAGGGCATCTCTGCCCTCGCACGCGCGGCAGTTAAGGCGGTGTGCCGATGATCACTTCCGGTCCGGCCGGGTTGCGCCGCAGGATCATGGGGCGATTGATCACGATGTTCTCAGTGTAACGATTGCCACCGGCGATGCTGAGCGTCCATCCCGTTGGAACCGACGCCGTCGCGTTGGAGAGGTAGTACCAAGGCGAAATCACACTGCCATTGCCAAACTCCGACTGATTCGACGGGCTCCACCTCCAGACGTAGCCGCGGGTACTCCGGGGCATTCGACCGACGATGTTCGACCGATTGTTCGCGATCGCCAGGGCCGCGAAGGCCGAGTTCGGTTGATCGATCGGTACGCCCAATCCGGACCAGTTCGGATTGGAGTAGACCTGCTCGCGAGCCCCGGGGGGATACGCCATCGTGTCCCGACGCGACTCATCGGGGGTTCGATAGCCCCAGCCATAGGAGTAAGGGTTGGGAGATGGCACACTCCCACCCCCGGCGTTTCCGTCGCCACGAGCATGAGCCAGCCCAAAGTTGTGCCCAAGCTCGTGCGCGAACGTTAAGGCATTCGCGCCCCCAAGGCATTCTCGCTTCACAACACCGAAGGAGCCATTGATGTATGCGACCCCGCAGACACCCGGGCGGGCGTTGTCGTGAATCAGGACCATGAGGTCAAGGCCGTGCGTGGTGCGGTACGGATGAACGTCATCCATATACCCTTCATTGGTGTTCCAAAAGAAGTCCAGCGCCACGCTGTCGTTGGCGGTGGGATTCTGGTCGTTGAACTCCGAGTAGTTGACGCGATAGCCCGCGATCCAGTCCACCTGCAGGCGCGCGACTCCGCCGGCGGTCGAGTTTGTCAGACTGGTGTTTGTATCGGCGACGGCGGCGTTGATTGCGGCGAGAATGTTGTTCGACCCGCCGGCGCCGTTCTCTGCTCCCAGCGTCCAGAACACGCCGATGTCGGCGGTGCCCACATCGTCGGACAGCATCTGCGGACCGTCCTCCGACGGCGTCGCCGGAGCGCTCGGAGTCCCCCCCGGGCCGGGCGGTGCCTGCTCGCTCCCCTTGGGATGAGGAATCAACCGGGGCCGCTCCCCGTTGGCGGGTTGTGCTCCGGGGTTCGCGCCTGCACCGGCGGCGTGTTCCGGGCCGTTTCCGCACCGACCGAGCAGCTTGCGATCGAGTTGCCGAACGGCGAACACGCCGCGCAGGTCCAGACGGTTCGGGATGCCGCGGATGCGATAGACCGATCCCTCGGGCCCGTCCAGATCGAGATGGAGAGCATCATCCCAGATCGACAAGACAAACCGGCTCCCGGGGACACCTTCAATCGCGCCCTGCCAGACGTACCGCGTCGGCGAGCGACCGGCATACTCGCTGAGCACGATGATGAAGGTCGTGTCATCGAACAGATTGAGCTCCACCTTCGCGCCCGCGGTCAGCGGATGGAACGGCTCGGTATTGATGCTCATCGTTCTGGCGCGAAGCACGGCCGGCAGGTTGGCTTCGTCATCCTGCGCCTCAGTCGCCACGCCGAGTTGCAGCGGCTGCTGCGCAAGCGCGACCGCGGGCATGAACGCGCTGAGTGCAAACGCAGCGCACCCGAAAGCGAAGCACCGGAGTGCCGTGCGGCAGGCAGTCTTGATCGACATCACATCCTCCTCATCGAAACAGCGAGCGGCTCGTGAGCGGTGAGGCCCGGCAAAGAAGACACCCGGCCCAGGTCGCTTGGATCTCGTACACGCAAATCTCTACTGCAGGTTGACCAGGACCAGCACCAGACCGTTGCCCTTGTCCAGGCCCGTCATGGCCTTGCCGATCACCGCACCGGGGCGGCGCGCGTGGTCGCTCGCCCTCATGGCGTGACCGGGCACATCGCTGGTGGTCAGGAGATCGCCGGGCGTGATCGCGCCAGCGTCAGTGGTGCACTTGACGTACACGCGTCCTGTCATCGCGACCGAGTGCTCGCCATCCATCACACCCTTCTGGCTGAGATGGATGCCCGGGTTGACGCCACCGGCACCGCTGATGATGCCCGCGACCTTCGTGTCATACGCAGTGGAAGAGGGCATGAGCTGGCCCGGGTTGGCCGGGTCGATCACCATGAGCGTTCCGGGAGTGATGTCCTTGTGCTGTGAGTCGAAGCGTTCGACAAGGTCGGCGCCGCCGTTGATCTGAATCGCCTTCACTTCGAACATGCCGTCGTCGCGGAGCCTGGCCTGGACCTGCCCGTTGGACCAGAAGGTCATCGCCGTCATCTCGCGCCCGAAGCCCGACCAGGTGTCGGTCCCCGACTCATGGATCGCCAGAGTGGGATTGATGTTGCTCCGGTACGTGCCGAATGAGAGTGGGGTTGTCGGCGAAGAGGCACCCTGTCCGATGCCCAGGTTCCCGGTCGATCCCTTCAGGGTGATGCGCCGGATGTCCTGCTCTTCAACGACAAAGTCGTTGTTGAACTTCCCGAGGTCGTGGAACGTCCCGACGCCGATACTCTCGAAGCGCACCTGTGGTCCGGCGCTCTCGCTCTGGAACTGCGCGACGAGCTGGTCAGATGTCCCGTTCGCGGCGAAATCCGTGATGCTGAACCGCCCGCCGGCCGGGCTGCGGACCTCGAAGGGAAGCTGCGGCACCGAGGTGCCGAAGCCGACGCGGCCGTTCACGCCGATGACGATCGAAGGACTGATGGAGTTGTTGGCGAAGAGATAGAGCGGGTGAGCGCTGAGCGTGCCGAACCACCCGGCGGTGACATCGGTCAACGTGCCCAGGCGCCTCGTGCCGTCGGTGTGCTCGAAGCCAAGGGTGCCCGATTCGGCTCGCACGGTCAGCTTGGTCGCCGGCGTCAGCGTGCCGATGCCAACATTGCCGGCGAACGTGTTGGTGAAGGCGCCGAACGCATTGCTGATGTTGGTTCTCACCACCGAGTTGGGAAGGCGACCGGCACCGATCGTGCCCGAGTTGATCGCGTTGGCGTTGAGCCCGGTGAGCTCGGCACCGTCGCCTGTGAAGACGCCAGTAAAGCTGTTCGCCGCGCTCGAGAATGTCAGCGCGTTCGAATACGTGCCCTCAAGGCGCCCGCTCGGGAGCGTGCCTGTGGAGAGATAGCTCGCATTCAGGCTGACCAGACCGGCACCGCTACCGGAGAAGGCGTTCGCAGCATTGGAAAGGGTCAACGCGTTGCTGTACGTGCCGGTCAGCCGCGCGCTCGGGAGCGTGCCCGAGGAGAGGTTGCTCGCGTTGAGGCCAGTGATCGCCGCACCCGAACCCACGAGGATGTTCGATGGGTTGTTCAGGCTGAGCACGCCGGTGAAGACATTGTTGCCCGACAACAGCGGGAAGCTCGCGGCGGGCTGGCCGCCCAAGCTCAACGCGTTGGACGCCGTCACAGCGTTCGTGGCCGAAGCGGCGGTCACAGCCGAGCCCGCGCTGGTGGCGAAGATCGCGCCCGGCGCTGGCGAGAGGACCTGGCGCGGACTCAGGAGGTCGTAGCCGACGCTGTTGTCGCACGCCAGCCCGGTGTCCGCACGCACCTCGATCTCGAGGAATCGGATATCGCCGGCGAAGACGCTCCCGAAGTCAAGCGGTGCCGTGAACCGCCCGTTGGACACCGCCACGTTGTCGAGGCAAAGCGTGGTGCCGACCTGGTTGCCAGCACTCAGCGCATCAAACAGCCGGAAGCGGATATCGAACGTGCCGGTCGAAGCCGAGCCACCTTGCGAGAGTTCGCCCTGGTAGACAAAGGCCGTGCCGAGCGGAGTCTGCGCCATCGCGGGAATCGCCGTCCCCGCGAGGGCACACACAATGACCGTGCAAACGTTGACTCTGTTCATCCGCATGGGACTACCTCCTGAAGGTCGCGAGCGTAGGTAAAACAGCCAATCTCTCTGCGCGAGCGCGTGCTAGAGAATACCGCATCCCCGGAGCCCCACAACCGCGGAATCCCAAGAACTCGTGATACAGGTGCGAACCGGACGGGATGCGTAAGGGGGTAAGGCATCAGCGCGGCGTATGAGCGGGCCGTGCCGCGAGCTCGCGGCGGCTGGGTCACCCGGATGATCGTTGACGAGTGCGCCCGCGAAAGGTCAACCCGTGCCTTCGCAGAGCCCCAAGCACGGCACCTGAATACGCGGGAGTCAACAGGGATTCGTATAATCGAAAACAACTGACTTCAGGTGGACCGCCGCTTGACCTGGTACTCCGTTGGTGCTCCAGGGCTCTGGAAAAGCAGGCGACGATGCAAGAATGCGTCGATGCGGAGGATGGTGCGCCGAGGAGTTTCGACCAGCGCACCGCATCGCGACATGGCGAGCACCGGCGAGCGGAGCAAAAAAGAAAAAGGCCCGCTCAGGTTTACCTGAGACGGGCCCATACGCCGGCGACAACCTACTTTCCCGCTGAGCAGTATCATTGGCGACCCTGGCTTAACTGCTGTGTTCGGGATGGGAACAGGTGTTTCCCAGGGTCTATCGTCACCGACAAAGCGGGTGAACGTCTTTCGACGATCACACGCCGTCCGGATTCGGACGAATCCTAAGCCGAAGGCAGCGTGAGTGAACACGCCGCCGACGGTGTTGAATGCTGAAGAAGGAAGACTACGAGCAAGAAGCTCAGGAGAAAATGAAACATCAGACATGGCGACCGTCACTGACGCATGAAGCGTCGAGTTGACGGCCGAGCCTTCGACCGTTAGTAACGCTCCGCTGAGGGCCTCTCAGCCCTTGCACGCGCGTCCTATCAACCTGGTGGTCTTCCAGGGGTCTCACGTCTTGCGACTAGCAAACCTGGTTTTGAGGGGGGCTTCCCGCTTAGATGCTTTCAGCGGTTATCCCTGCCATACGTAGCTACCCAGCGGTGCACCTAGCGGCGCAACTGGATCACCAGAGGTACGTCCAACCCAATCCTCTCGTACTAAAGTTGACTCCTCTCAAGTTTGCAACACCCACAACAGATAGGGACCGACCTGGCTCACGCCGGTCTGAACCCAGCTCGCGTACCACTTTAATCGGCGAACAGCCGAACCCTTGGGACCGCCTTCAGCCCCAGGAT
>JALHNK010000055.1 GCA_022843565.1 Phycisphaerales bacterium | reverse complement strand
GCGGGGGTTTCGCTCGCAGACTCGCTCTACCCCCGGCTACACACGTGAAGCCCTTCGGGCTTTCAAGGCAAGCTCTCTGTTTCAACAGCGCAAGCTCAGCACTCGGCCTCCCCTCCGTGTGCCTCCGCGCCACTCCGCGATCTCCGTGTACGTTCCCCATCGCAGCGCTAAACGACGCACCCTGAGCTCGCGCTCAGGGCTCCCTTCGCTCTCCCTCAGCACTCTGCTCATCGGCCAGCTTCGCGAAGATCAAGTGATCCTCCCACACGCCGTTGAGCTCGATCATGCGCAGAGCCAGCCCCTCGCGCCGGAAGCCCACGCGCCCCGCCAGCGCCAGCGATCGCTCATTTCTCGGGATGATCGCGGCCTGCACCCGATGCAGCCCCAGCCCGCCCTCGCTCTCGCTTCTGAACGCCGCGTTGAGCACGGCGATCAGGCCCTCGCGCGCGAATCCACGCCCCTGCAAGTCGCCCCGCACGCCCCACCCGGCGTCGGCGTTCTGAAACGACAATCGCACCACGTTGCTGAGATTGATCATCGTCGCGATGGTGCCGTCAGGCAGCACGCCGACAAACCGATACGCGCCGCCGTCTCGCCACCCGACCCTCGACCGCTCAAGGCTGCTGGCAAACCAAACCTCATACGACTCGGCCACCATCCGCGGCATCCACGGCCGCCAATGCTCCTCGCGCCCGGCGTAGTACGAAACGAACGCGGCGCAGTCGGTTTCTTCGACGGGCCGAAGGACCATCCTCGCGGTGTGGATCTGCATTGCCGACGGTATTCCAGAAGCGCAAACAACAGAAGCCTCGGCCGCGCATCGCCCGGGCGGAACGCGCGTGCCTACGCGACCTCACGTCTGGCCGCAGTGCAATCGCACATCTGACGGATGATCGCATCCAGTGAGAAGGCCTGCCGCCACGACGGGTAGTGCGCGCGGAACTTGGCCATGTCGGTGTAATAGCAAATGTGGTCGCCCGCGCGATTCCGCGGGTCGTACGTCGTCTGCAGCCGCTTGCCGGTGGCGGCCGCGACCATCTCAACACACTCCATCAGCGACGCGGCGTTCGCCTTCCCGCCGCCGAGGTTGTACACCTCGCCCGCGCGCGGCGACTGCGCAAACTCCCAGAACGCGCTGATCACGTCGTGACAGTGAATCTGATCGCGCACCTGCTTGCCCTTGTAACCGAACACGGTGTACGGGCGGTCGTTCATCGCGCAGTGGACGAGGTAGTTCAAGAAGCCGTGGAGTTCCACGCCTGCGTGCTGCGGGCCGGTGAGGCAGCCGCCGCGGAAGACGCCGGTCTTCATGCCGAAGTAGCGTCCGTACTCCTGCGCCATGAGATCTCCCGCGGCCTTGCTCGCGCCAAAGAGGGAGTGTGTCGTGCGATCGATCGAGAATGTCTCGTCGATCCCCTGCGCGAACGCGGGGTCCGCGAAGTCGTAGCGCGTCGGCAGTTCGCTGAGCGCCAGGTGGTTCGGCCCGTCGCCGTAGACCTTGTTCGTCGAGACGTGAATGAACACCGCGTCGGGCCGGTGGCGGCGCGTCGCCTCAAGGAGGTTGAGCGTGCCCATCGCGTTGATCTCGAAGTCGTCAAACGGGCGGCTCGCCGCGAGATCATGGCTCGGCTGCGCAGCGCTGTGGATCACCAGCTCGATCGGCAACTCGCGAAAAACCTTGTCGATCGCCTCGCGATCGCGGATGTCGATCGTCCGATGCGTGAACCGCTTGCACTCGCGCTCCAGCCGCTGGCGGTTCAGTGTGGTGTCGCCCTTGGGGCCAAAGAGATCGCGGCGCATGTTGTTGTCAACGCCGACGACGTCAAAGCCCTTGGCGTCAAAGAACGCCACCGCTTCAGAGCCGATCAAACCCGACGAACCTGTGACCAACGTAAGCATGGCGCAACTCCGAAAAGACCGCGAACTGAACGATCGCGAGCTGATTGATGTTCAACCTTCCGCGCGGACGGCAAGCTCCGGCCGCTCGATCAACTCACCGGGCGCCGCGTGCATCCGCTCCAGCAGCTCGCGCCGAACGAACACAGCGTCCATTGCCAAGAGCTCGTGCCGGTCGTTGTAATACTCATCGATCACGCGGACGAACGTGAAGCCACGCTCGCGAAGCGTCGCGACCAGTTCGGTCAACAGCGGTGTCTTGGGGCCGTAGCACCGGCGCAGCCACGTCTCGATGATCAGCACCTGCGCGTGGTCCAAGAGATCGCCCATGCCACGCAGGATTGCGTCCTCGCTGGCCTGCACGTCCATCTTCACCACGTCGGGCCTCGCCAGCCCGTGCTGGCGCGCGTAGTCGTCCAGCCGAACGAGCGGCACTTCGACGGGCGTAGAAGCGACACTCGCGACGTGATGCACGCTGCTGCCGACGCCGTCGTCGGTCATCGCCAGTTGGGTCGTGTCGTTGTGCTCGCCCAGCGCGACGGGATGAAGCCGCACAGCGCCGGGGCCCTGGCGCACCGTTGTGCGAAGAAGCTCGCCGATCTCGCCCGCGTAGTCCGCGCGTCGCTCGGCCAACGGCTCGAAGAGGTGGTACTCCGCGTCGGGGCACGTCTGCAGCATCGCACACGTCCAGCCGCCGGCGGCGGCGCCGATGTCGTAGATCACCCGCGCTGCGAGGCCGTGGGCGCGAAGATCCTGAATCAACTGTCGATCACCTTCACCTAGTGCGCGTCGTTGCGGCATGTCTGTTCTCCGTTCTCGCCTCTTGATTCACTCGTAACGCCCGTACAGCGAGACCACCTTGACACCCGCAGCTCGAAGCCCCGAGCTTGCGTTCCACATCGCCGGCTCCTGCGTGTCGCTGGAGAGAATCACCGCGTTCACGCCGCGCGTCAACGCCTCGCTGCTGGTGATCACCGGCTTGCCCTCGACGAGGCTGCCGCGCAGGGCGGGGTTATCGTCGATGATCGCTCGCACGCACGACGCGTGCTCGCCGAGCTGAGGCAGCGCCTGTCGCGTGTGTCGGCCCGCGCCATAGATCGCGAAGTTCGCGTACTGAGCGTGCTCGCGCAGGGCCCGTCCGATGCGCCCGGCGGGCGTCAGATCAGGCAAGTCTTTTCGCGCCCGCAGCGCCGCCAAGGCCTCGGCCTTGAGCCAGAGCGCATCGCCGCAGGACGTCTGCTCCTCGTTGCCCTTGGTCCACACCTCGTGGAGTTGGTACATCGAGAAGCCAAGCTCGCCCAGGAAGCGATCGATCTGCGAGAACGTCGAGCAGCCCTCGTACTCGGGCGCAAACTGAAACTCGCAGTTGACCGCGGTGACGCCTCCGGACAGCAACGCCGCGGCCCCCCTCAGTACCTCAAGGTCATACCCCTGCGTGTCAATCTTGATCAGGTCAACGTGCGACACGCCCTCGCGCTTTGCCCAGGCGTCCAGCGTCACCAGCGGGACGGTCACACGCTGAGCGACGTCGAGCCACGCGCCGTAATAGCGCTTGCCCAGCTCGGTCGGCGGCAACACGCTCGAGCACCAATGGTCGCCGGTCACGTGGAACTCGATCGAGCCCTCGCGCGCACCGACCGCGGCGGGCACGACCCGCACCGACGCCAGTCCCTGCGCGACCGCGTTGAGCACCGGCAGCACACTCGGCGAGGGCTCAAAGGCCCACACCCGCGCCCGCGGCCAAAGGTCCAATATCCGCCGCGACGTGACACCCTCGTTGGCGCCAACATCCAGCGCAACGATCTCGGCGTCCCGATCAAAGACACGCGTCAGCGATTCATACGAGTCGTGGTTGAGAAGCCGCATCCACGCTGTTATCGGGTGTCCGCGGGCCAGCCATCAGACACCGGCCCAAAAATCTGCACACGCCGATTCGTCACTTTCCGCGTCCGGCTCGCTCACCCCGGCCCCCTTGCCGGGCCGATAACACCACCCCGGAGACTCCCCATGCCTTCGCCAACAGCGCCCGAAGTCTGGTTCGCCATCCCCTCCGCCAGCCCGGAAAAGTGCCGCAAGGTCCTGCCCGTCTGGCGCGAGCGCGGCTATCGAGTCGCCATTCTCCAGAACTTCGAGCGGGCCGACATCCCCGCCGATATCTGCGTCTGGTCTGACCGTTACCCCGGCTGGGCACAGTCGGTGAACATTCTCGCTCGCGAGATCGTGCCTCGCTCGGCGCAGATCATCGTCACCGGCGGCGACGACATGCTGCCAGACCCGGACCACACCGCCCAGGAACTCGCGACGCAGTTCCTCGAACGCTTCCCGGACACGTTCGGCGTCATGCAGCCGCACGCGGACGAGTACCTCGCGAGTCGGCGGTACTGCGGCTCTCCGTTCCTGGGTCGCGCCTGGATCGACACGATGTACCACGGCCAGGGCCCGCTCTTTGGCAAGTACCATCACAACTGGGCGGACAACGAGCTCTACTGGGTCGCCCGCGGGCTTGACGCGCTCTGGCTCCGGCCTGACCTCAGCCACTTCCACGACCACTTCACCCGGGGCGGGCGCGCCGAGCCAGCCTACTGGTCCTCGGTCAAGCAACGCGATCTGGACGATTGCCTGCTCTACTTCGCCCGCGCCCAAACCGGCTTTGCCGGTCACGAGCCCCTGGAGACCGCCGCGACGCGCGGTCGCTCGTTTGATGTCTCGCTCGACCCGCGGGAGATGGTCGTCCTTGCGCGCCAGCGGATGCTCGGCATGGCCACCGACAACCCCTACGCCCACGCACTGAGCAACGCGATCAGTTCCTGCGCCGAACGCGGCCTGGACCCGATCGCAATCTACGGCCTCGGCGCTCACACCCGCATCGGCGCCAGCGCTCTCTGCCAGCCCCGTACACGCATCGACTGCATCATCGACGACAACGACGCCCACCACGGCACCCGCGCCTGGAACATCCCGGTGGTCTCGCGCGTGCAGGCTCTGCAACGCGGAGTCAAAGCCGTCGTCCTCTCCGCCAGCGCGGTCGAAGATGAACTCTGGTCTCGCGCACAGGCGTTTCGAGACGAGGGCATCCCGGTCATTCGGCTTTACGCGCCGCGCGAAGCGGTCGAGGCGAGCCAAGAGCCGACCGTCTCGATCAGTCGCTGAACGAACGCGTCGTACGTGAAGCTCGTGAAGGCTGCGTGCCGCTGCCAGGCTGCAAGCGAGTCTCGACGCGAGCTCAGCTCAACGACGGCGCTCGCGTTGCGACGAAAGCTCTCGCGCGACCAGAACGACGAATGCTCAAGGTCGCCCAGGAGCCAGCTACCGCGGAACGTTGTTGCGACGCATCGCCCCGCGCCCCACGGCTCACGCCTCGCGGCCTCATCGATCGCAAGCATCCCATCGCGATCACGCGAGGTGTCCAGCCCCATGCGATCACTCAGCGACCGCTGCATCATCGCCTGCCAGTGATCCGCGATCGCCACCGGCGAGTCGATCGGCGTGCCGGCGCGTTGAAGCTCCGCCGCGATCTCGTTGCGTGTACACCAGTCCAGCAGCTCCAAGTCGTGGGTCTTGATCTCAACCAGTGTGCAGCCGCCGGCCAGTGCACACTCCATCACGCGCTGATGGTGTACGCCGCCCATGCCGGCGTGCAGGTGGACGCGCGCCGCGCGATAGCACGCCGCGAGGCTCGCGTCGTGCGCGAGCGGGCCGCGGGCGAACCGCGCCAGTGTCCGGTGGGTCTCCCAGCCCTTGCCGTAGAGGTGCAGTCGCCACGATCGCTCCTCGCAAAGCTCCGCGGCCCATTGGAGCATTCGATGGCGCAGCAATCGCTCGGCAATCGGCAGGCCCGCGACACTCGCGAGCATCGCGACATCTTCATCCGACGGCGGCGCTGACCGCTCTGCCGCTAGCGCGTCAAAGCACAGCCGCGAGACGCCGGCGATATCCAGCGGGCACAGTTCGGGGGCGATCGCGGCACCGATGGTCACGAGCAATCGCGCGACGCTGGCACCAAATCGATCGGGCATCGTGTCGCACAGCGTGCGCACGAAATCTTCCGCCGGCTGGCTCTGGTGGCTGACGTACGCGATCTCGCACGAATGACGATCCAGCAGTTCCTGGTCGATGCTCGAATCTGCGAACTTCTGAGCACTGGCCGGCACCGGGAACATCAGCGTGTTGCGCCGCGGGTAGTTGAATCGCTCGAACAGCTCCGGGTGCAGATGGCCCACCGTGAAGTCTCTGTCGCCGAGCGCCCGGCCCGCTTCGCTCGTGAAGAGTTGCGGCATGCGGTCTTGAATAAAGCACGCGAACGGCACGCGCGTCATCAGCGGCCCGAGCACCGTCGTGCGCGGATGGTTGATGCAGAGCACCAGATCCGGATCCAGCTTGAGCGCTCGCCGGTAGAGCTCCAGATTCGTCAATCGCGACGCGTCATCGGGCTCGATGACGACTTCGGCGTCGTGCCCCGCGCGCCGCAGCGCGCCCGCGATGTCCGCCGTCGAGTTCTTCACAAACGTCGAGAACCGCGAGGTGGTCAGCAGGAATCGCAGACGCCGATCCGCTGGGCCCGACCATCGCTCGACGGCGTGGGCATCGCCCCGCGTCGCGTCGCGGGCCTCCAACTCCCGGGCGACGCGCTCGATCTCTGCGCCCTGGCGCGCCACGCAATCGCTCACGGTCTTGACAACGGCCGTCGACAGCGGCGCCGCTCCGACGACCTGCCCGACGATCGCCAGCCCGAGTCGCTCGTTGAGCAACAACTCCAGCGCCGCCAGCGTGCCGGGGCCAACGAGGATGTCCATCCGCGACTGGGACAACTCCGACCGAAGATCCCCATGGCTCAGCGAGTCAATGAACCGGTCAATGTCAGGCTCAACCGCCACGATGCGATCGACCATCCCCAGCGCCTCTGGCGGGCGGGCACCGAACGCACCCACGACCGTCGCGCCCGACGACACCCCGGCAAGATACAGCGTGCTGGCACGAGGCCCACTGGCCGCCGGGATCTCAGGGCTGCACATCCGCGTCGAACTCGCCGCCACCGGCCCGAGCGCCGAGATCTCGATCGTGTGCCCCCGAAGCGACCGGAACATGCGTCGGCTCGCCAGCGCCGCGGCCCACGTCTCCAGCGACGACGCGATCATCTCCGGAGCCGGGAGTGTCGTGTGGAACGGTGCGCTCGCCGGGCGCAAAGCGATGGCATCGAGGTTCATACGTGCGAACGCCAAACGCTGCGCGGGCATGATCTCATCGGAGACCGATTCGCCCGCCGCGGCGTGCAAGGCGGCGATATCCGATCGCGCCGCCGCGGCCCCCGTCAGCCGCGCGAGCACGAGCCGACCAAGCGAGTGAAACCCGAGGTCGATCAGCGCGCCGGCGCAGCGCGTCTGGATCTCCGCGTCCGCCGCCTGCCCCTGCAACACCGCCGGCAACGCGAAGGTCAGGAACGCCCACGGCTGCGTCTTGGCAAGGGCCACCAGATCCGCCCGCGAGACGCGGGCCGGCCCGGACGCCGGGCCACCAACGCGACCGCCGGGCGCGGCGATCGCCTTGGAAATGCCTGCTCCGGGGGTCGGTGTCAACGGCATTCTCTGGTTATCGGCACCACAAGGGGCCCGAGGTGAGCCCGAGGATTCACCAAAGTCGCGCGATCATCGGGCCGATAACCCATGTCATGGCTCAAGGCACCGACCACGACGCCCCCGCAAAGATCTGCACGCTGCCGACGCTCCTCCGCCTGCGCGAGCGCGCCCAGAGCGAGGGTCGCCTCGTCGTGCAATGCCACGGCTGCTTTGACATCGTCCACCCCGGCCACATCCGCCATCTGCGCCAGGCCAAGGCCCAGGGCGACATCCTGCTCGTCAGCATCACCGGCGATTCGTCGTACTCCAAGCGCGACGGCAAGCCGCTGATCCCCGAGGGCCTGCGGGCCGAGGGGCTCGCGGCACTCGACTTCGTCGACTGGGTCTACATCGAGCAGAGCGCAACCGCAGAGGATCTGCTGAGCCGCGTGCGACCGGATGTGTACGTCAAGGGCAAGGAGTATGAGACCAACACCGACCCGCGCTTCCTGCGCGAGCGAGAGCGCGTCGAGGCCGGCGGCGGTCGCGTCGTCTTCTCCTCCGGCGATGTCGTCTTCAGCAGCACCGCGCTCATCGGCGGCCTGGAACGCTCGATTGACCCCTACCACGCCCGCGTCCACCAGCTCGTGCGCGATCCGGCACTCAGCACCGACAACATCAACACGCTCATCAGCGCGATGCGCGGCAAGCGCCTCCTGGTCATCGGCGAGACCATCCTCGACGAGTACGTCCATTGCGATCAGCCCGAGATCGCCAGCGAATCTCCCGTCATGACCCTCCGGCCCGTGCAGCGCCGTACGTACGACGGCGGCGCAGCAGTGATCGCCAGGCACGCCGCGGCTCTCGGCGCAAAGCCGGTCCTGCTCACCGCCCTGCCGGATTCGCCCTCAAGCGAGGCCCTGCGTCGCCGGCTGAACAACGAGGGGATCGAGGTCCGCTCAATCCAGAGCGAGACGCCGATCGCGATCAAGCAGCGGTTCCTCATCGGCCCCCAAAAGGTGATGAAGCTCAATCTCGTCGAGCCGATGGTGCTCGACGCGTCACGCCAGCAGGAGCTGACCAGCGCCGCGATGCAGATCGCCGATGGCTTTGACGGCGCGATCATCGCGGACTTTGGCAACGGGATGCTCAGCAGCAGCGTGATCGAGTCGCTCTGCCGCGGGCTGCGGGGGCGCGTGGGCACGCTCGCGGGCGATGTCTCCGGGCGGCAGAGCGGCCTGCTTGCGTTCGATGGTCTCGACCTTCTGTGCCCGTCGGAACGCGAGGCCCGCGAGGCCCTGCGATGCTTCCAAGAGACCCTGCCCGCCGTCGCGTGGCAGCTCATGGAGCGAACCCGTACCAAGCACCTGATGCTGACGATGAACGCCGAGGGGCTGATCGCGTTCGAAGAACTCAAGCTCTCACTCGACGAACTCGGCCACGACGCCAACCGCCAGCGCGTCCGCGGGCAGCACGTCCCGGCCCTCAGCGGCTACCCCGTGGACCCGCTGGGCTGCGGCGACGCGCTGCTCACCGCCGCCACCCTCACGCTCGCCTGCGGCGGCTCGATCCTCAGCGCCGGCTTCATCGGCTCCCTCGCGGCGTCGATCGAAGCCCAACGCCTCGGAAACGTCCCGGTCAGCGCAAGCGACCTCCGCCAAGGCTTCGCCCGCGTCGCCAGCGCACGCCTGTCACTGGAGGCCGGAGTCGCCAGCGGCGAGCCGCGAGCGGCCAGCGGAGCGTGAGGAGGAGCCGTCAGCCGTCAGCCTTCAGCAGTCAGGAGTCAGCAAGCAGCAAGCAATGAACAGCGAGCAGTTGTCCATCGGCGCCATTGACATTTTGCAATTTGAAATTTGAAGTTTGAGCCCCCAGCTTCCCCCCATGCTAACGTACATCATGCCCACCCGAGATCGCCCAGCGGAGCTGGCCCGCACACTCGCGCGTCTGGGCTCGCTCGATCACGCCGGCGAGGCGGCTGAGCTGGTGATCGTTGATAACGCGTCGCGCCAGCGTGTGATCGCACCGCGGCGACTGACCAGCGGTCTGCCCGTGCGCGTGGTGCGACTCGAAGAGAACCGCTCAACCGCCGCACGAAACGTCGGCGCAGACGTCGCGTCGGGCAAGTGGCTCGTCATGCTCGACGACGACTCGTCGCCACTTTGCGGGCGAGGCGTCGTCGCCGCGGCCCGAGGCGCCTCAGCCGACGCCGCCGCGATCGGTGCTGAGATCTTCCTGCCGCGCGATCACTCGCGCAAGAACGCCGTGACGCGCGAATCCGGCGGGCTCCCCGAAGTCATCGTCGGTTGCGGCGCGCTCATCCGGCGCGACGTCTTCCTCAGCGTCGGCGGCTACGACGCGAGCTTTGATTACTACGCCGAGGAGTACGACCTGTGCGCCAAGCTGCTCTTGGCGGGCTGGCGTGTCCGCTTTGATCGTCGCTTCCGCGTGCTGCATGAGAAGAGCGCCAGCAACCGCGACATGGGACGCATCCTGCGAAGGCTCGTCCGGAACAACGCCATCGTCGCCATGCGCTACGCACCCAAGCCCGCGCTCCGGGCCGAGCTCTCGGGGCTCGTTTCTCGCTACTTCCGCATCGCCCGCAAAGAACATGCTCTCCGCGGCTACGCCCTCGGCGTCGCCGAGGCCCTCGCCCGCGTGCCCGACATCTCGCGCCGCGAAATGTCACAGGAACTCTGGGGCCGGTTCACCGGCCTCGCCGAAGCCAGAGCCCGCATCGATCGCGCGATCCGCGACGCCGGCGGCCCCACCGCCCTCGGCCCCGTCGCGATCGTGTACCCCGGCAAGAACGTCGCCGTCATCACCACCGCCCTGCACGAGCGCGGCATCGCGATCGCCGCCGACGCCGGCAGCGCCCGCACTCTGCTGGTCGGCACGCTGTCCCCCGGGCCGATGCTGGACGCGCTCGACGCGACGCAGCGACAGTTCCCGGGTCATCGCGTGCTCGGCGCGTGGGACACCGGTCCCGTCGCTGTCGCCCAGGATCTGGCCGATGCCGAGCCCCGCGAGCTCCGCTTGCGGTATGCTGCCGCTTCGTGAGCGATGTGCATGAGCAATCAACGGTCCTGGTCATCTGCCCGCTGGAGCACGAGCGCGACGTGCTGCGCCGCGCCCTGGGGCCAAAGTCATCGAAGTTCCGCTGGGTGGTCTCGGGCCCGGGCGGCGCGAGCGTCCGCCGCACGCTAGAGCGTGAAGCCCGCTCGCTCGATCGCAGCTCGCTGGTGGTCCTCGCCGGATGCGCCGGCGGGCTCATGGCCGGTGCCGGACCGATCAGCATCGCCAACGAAGTGATCGACGGCACCACGCCAGCCGCGACGACGCACCGCGACCATCGGCGGTGGCTGCGGCCGTCGTCGGTCATTGACGACGTGATCCTCGACAGCGACGACATGGCCGCGATGATCGATCGACGCCCAATCGTCGGCGTTGACGAAGTCGTCGCCACCGTCGAGGCCAAACGCTCGCTCTGCGCACGAACCGGCGGCGTCATCGCCGATATGGAGTCTCACGCATTCGCCGAGCTGGCCAGCGAGCTCGGCATCGCCTGGTGCATCCTTCGCGGCGTCAGCGACGGCCACACCGAAACCCTCCCTCCCGGCTGCGAAACCTGGATCGACGAGGGCGGGCGAACGCGCGTCCGGCACGTGCTCAGCGCGCTGGCCCGCCAGCCCTGGATGATCGGCCCGATCATCCGCCTCGGCTCGCGAACCAAGCACGGGTTACGCGCCGTTGCCAGAGTAATGGAGCGCCTCGCGCAGCAACAGCCCGAAGGCGGGCGTGCGAACACCGAAGCACGCTGATCACGGACCATCGCGAAGCGACCGAGCCCACACCGGGTCTCAGCGCGCCGCACCGACCGAGGCAGGAGCCGGAGCGACCACGTCGCCGTGATCCCAGGTGATGAGCCCGGGCACGATCGACGACACCAGACGATCGTCGTACGGCAGCACGCGAACGGAGTACCCGTGCTGGCCGGAGTGGTTCGGCGCAAACAGCCCGACGAACTTATGGACACCGTTGTCCAGCGCCTCGCCGTGCTGCATCGTGATCGCCTGCGCATCGGTCAGCTCGCCAAGAGCGTTGACCTTGCCGTGGTAGAGCTGCACGAGGACTTCGCTGGGCTTCAGCGCACCCAGCGAGATCTTGGCGCTCACGCGAACGGGCGAGCGGACAGCGACCGCGCCGCCCGAGGCGACCTGGCTCGTCACCTCGTGAACCGCGACCTCGTGCCAATGGTGGCGGAAGTGGTCGATATGGTCCGCGAGCTCCTTGGCCTGAACAAGCCCGCCGGCGCAGAGGCGCTGGCTGGCGTTGTGCGCCGGGAAGTAGAACTTGGTCGCGTAGTCCGTCACCATGCGGTGCGTGTTGAACGCGGGCATCAGCACGCTGATGCAGCGCTTCATGCGTTGCAGCCAGCGCCGGGGCAGCCCGCCCTCGTCACGGTCGTAATACTCCGGCACGATCTGCGACTCGATGAGCTGATAAAGCGCGCGAGACTCGATGTTGTCGCGGCCCTCAGGATCAGCCTCGCCGTAGTCCTCGCCACGCCCGATGGCAAAGCCCAGGTCAGGATCGCAACCCTCGTCCCACCAGCCGTCGAGGATCGAGCAGTTGATGCACCCGTTCATCGCGGCCTTCATGCCGCTGGTGCCCGAGGCCTCAAGCCCACGGATCGGCGTGTTGAGCCAGATGTCGCAGCCCTGCACCAGTCGCCGCGCCACATGGATGTCGTAGTCCTCAATGAACACGACGCGACGCTGCTGGCCGCTGGTGCGGATGAAGCTGACGATGTCGCGGATGAGCGCCTTACCACCGCCGTCGGCGGGGTGGCTCTTGCCGGCGATGATGACCTGAATGGGCCGATCGGTGCTGGACAGCAGCTTCTTGAGGCGCTCGGTGTCTCGCATCAACAGCGTGCCGCGCTTGTACGTCGCAAAGCGACGGGCGAAGCCGATGGTGAGCACATCGGCATCCAGAACGCCGGACATGCGCTCGATCTCCGGCGCGCCCGCGCCGCGGGCCGCGAGCTGCTCGCGAAGGCGACGACGGCACCACGCGACCAGGTGCTCCTTGCGCCGGCTGTGCGCCGCCCAAAGCTCCTCATCGGGGATCTCGTTGATGCCTTCCCAGATCGTCGCGTCCTGCGGCGAGTGGTGCCAGCGGTCGCCGATGTACCGATCGAACAGCCGCGTGAGCTCGCTGGCGACCCAGAAGCGTGAGTGAACGCCGTTGGTGACGTGGCCGATCGGCACGTCCTGCTGCGGGGTGCCGGGCCACATGTTCTTCCACATGCCGCGCGAGACCTCGCCGTGGAGCTTCGAGACGCCGTTGCAGAATCGCGAGGTGCGGATCGCCAGCACCGCCATCGAGAAGAACTCCTTCTTGTCCGCGGTGTTCTCGCGTCCCAGCGCGAGCAAGCCGTCGTGATCCAGCCCCAGGCGATCGAGCCAGTTGCCGAAGTAGTTCTCGATCAGCGAGGGATGGAAGCGATCGATGCCCGCGGGCACCGGCGTGTGCGTCGTGAAGACGTTGGCGCTAGCGACCGACTCGCGTGCCTGGTCGAACGTGAGCGAGGGGTGCTTGGCGCGGGCCTCGGCGATGCGCTCCAAAGCCAGGAACGCCGCGTGCCCCTCGTTGATGTGGAACACGGTGGGATCTTCGCCGACGCTCCGCAGCGCCCGCAGGCCGCCGACGCCCAAAACGATCTCCTGCTTGATGCGCATCTCGTGATCGCCGCCGTACAGATTCGCGGTGATCTCGCGATCGTCGCGCGAGTTCTCCGGGCAGTTGGCATCAAGCAGATACAGCGGCACGCGCCCGACATCGCAGCGCCAGATCGACAGCTGCAGCGTCCGCCCCGGCAGCTCGACCGTCACGCGGCGCTGCTGGCCGGTGGCCGGGTCGATCACGCGATGCAGCGGCTGGTTCGGCGCATCCAGATCGCGATACAGCTCCTGCTGCAGACCATCGGGATTCAGATACTGATGGAAGTACCCGCGACGGTACAACAAACCCACCGCCACCAGCGGGATCCCAAGCTCGGCAGCGGACTTCAGGTGGTCTCCGGCCAGAACACCCAGCCCGCCGGAGTAAATCTGCATGCACTCGGTCAGCCCGAACTCGGCGCAGAAGTACGCCACACGCAGCGGGCGGCTGGCCTGCGACAGCAGGCCGCAGTTCTCACCAAACCAGCCCGGATGCTGGAAGTGCTCCTGAAGCTGCTGGAACACGGTCCCCAGCGCGTGGGTGTAGCTGCGATCGCTCGCCGCGCGGTCGAGCTTCTCCTGGCTGATGCGCCCGAGCATGAGCACCGGGTTGTGGTTGCACTGCTCCCAAAGGTCGCGATCAAGGCGGGTGAACAGGCCGATGGCGTCGTAGTTCCACGTCCACCAGAGGTTGTGCGCGATCGGCAGCAGTTGCTTCAACGACTCCGGCAGACTGGGGACGACGCGAAAGCTCTGGATCCGCGCCTGGCTGGGGCTGAGCGTGGGTGTCGAGCTTTGTGCGTGTGTGTTGTTGTGCGGCATAGCGACCCTGTGAAAAGCGGACTTTGGAACAGCACGCCGATGGCGAAACCCGGCAAGGCCGGGTAATGACGGAACAAACGACGGTACCAAATCTCAAGGTGATGCGGAGGCGGAGGGCGATCGAAGGCGGGAAAGGTCCGAGAATGAAAGGCCAGACGTTAGTCGGCGTCATCATCGGTCGTTTCGTCGTCGCCCTGTGGTGCCGGTGGTCCGAAGATGCCAGAACCAACCCGAACAAGATTCGATCCCTCGGCGATCGCCGCCTCGTAGTCCCCCGACATCCCCATCGAGAGGATGTTGAACGCCGACGACACCAGCCCCACCTTGCGCATCTCCTCAAAGAGATCTCGCGTGCGTGCAAACGTCGGTCGTGCCTCCTCGGGCGAGTCGGCGTGCGGGGCCATGGTCATCAGCCCGCGCACCCGCAGGTTCACCATCGAGTCCATCTGCTCGGCCAGGTGAATCGCCGCCGGGAGCAGCACGCCGTGCTTGGTGCCCTCGCCCGAGGCGTTGACCTGAATGAGCACATCGACGACGCGATCAAGCCGCATGGCGATCGCCTGGAGCTCTTCAGCGACACGCAGCGAGTCCACCGAATGGATGAGCCGCGCGGTATCGATCGCCTTGCGCACTTTGTTCCGCTGCAGGTGCCCGATCATGTGCCAGCGCACCGTGCGATCCGCAATCGCGCTCGCGTTGGTCGCCGGGCCCGTGAGCTTCAGCGGCGCAAGCCCCCGCTGGCGCTGCTGCCACTCGGTGATCATCGCCGCCCGCTGCTGCATCTGCTGGACCTGATTCTCGCCAAAGTCCGTATGGCCCAGCGACACCAACTCGCGGACTTCATCCATGCCCGCGTACTTGCTCACCGCAACAAGAAGAATGTCAGCGCTGGTGCGCCCCGACACTCGAGCCGCCGCGTCAATACGCTGGCGCACTTCGGCGTATCGAGAGGCCAGAGACTCAACGCTGGTCACGGGTGGCTCCATGGAACGCAAGCATAACGTCTTTCGCGAGCGATGCACACACTCCCAGACAAACAATCCGGCGAAGTCCAGAGATTTGGCCCGTCCCATGGGCACAACTCGTGGCAACGTGTTTCTCCGCCCGGGAGCACTGGTTGACGGCCCATTCCGTGCGCGCCCGCAGCGCATCGCCGTCCGAAGCCCGGCCCCAGGCCCGTTCGACTTCCTCCGCCAGTCCCGGCGCCGATTGCTCAGCCTCACCCCACCCACTATGCTCCGTTCGTTCGAACCTTCCTCTTGGAGAGCCCGCACATGCCACTTTCCGTTCCCGGCGTGAACACCGCAGACGTCGGCCTCATCGGCCTCGAAGTCATGGGCAAAAACCTTGCCCTCAACATGGCCGACCACGGCTACAAAGTCGCCGTCTACAACCGCACCACCGCCAAGACCGAGGGCTTCGTCCAAGAAAACCCCCCCAGCGTCTTCGGCACCACCGGCGGCGGCCTCGTCCCCGCCGCGGACCTGAAGGACTTCGTCGCCTCCATCAAAGCCCCACGCCGCATCGTCCTGCTCGTCAAAGCCGGCACGCCGACCGACGCGACCATCGACGGCCTCAAGCCCCTGCTCAGCAAAGGCGACATCGTCGTCGACGGCGGCAATGCCGAGTGGCAGGACACCATGCGCCGCGAACGCGCCCTCAACGAGATGGGCCTCCTCTTCGTCGGCTCCGGCGTCAGCGGCGGTGAAACCGGCGCCCGCTTCGGCCCCTCGCTCATGCCCGGCGGCGCACCCGAAGCCTGGAAACACCTCGAGCCCATCTGGCGCGCCATCGCCGCCAAAGTCGACGAACGCACCGGCAAGCCCCTCGACGGCGCATCACCCGGCAAGCCCGTCAGCGGCGGCGTCGCCTGCACCACCTACATCGGCCCCGGCGGCGCCGGCCACTATGTCAAAATGGTCCACAACGGCATCGAGTACGGCGACATGCAGCTCATCTGCGAGGCGTACCACTTCATGCGCGAGTGCCTCGGCATGAGCAACGCCGACATGAGCGCCGTCTTCACCGATTGGAACTCCGGCGACCTGGACAGCTTCCTGGTCGAGATCACCGCCGACATCCTGCGCCAGAAAGACCCGGTCACCGGCAAGGACTTCGTCGACGTGGTCCTCGACGCCGCGGGCCAGAAGGGCACCGGCAAGTGGACCATCAACAGCGCGCTGGACCTCGGCGTCGCCGCCCCAACGATGGCCGAGGCCGTCTTCGCCCGCACCATGAGCAGCAATAAGGCCGAGCGCGTCGCCGCCAGCGCGATCCTCAAGCCCCCCGCCAAGCACCACCACGACACCGGCAACACCCAGAAGAACTGGGTCCAGTGTGTGCGCGATGCGCTCTACTGCAGCAAGATCTGCTCATACGCCCAGGGCTTCGCGCTCATGAACGCCGCGGGCAAGGCCAACAACTGGAACCTGAAACTCGGCGAGATCTCCATGATCTTCCGCGGCGGCTGCATCATCCGCGCCCGGTTCCTCCAGAAGATCTTCGAGGCCTATCAGAAGAACCCCAGCCTCGCCAACCTGCTCCTTGACCCCTACTTCGCCGGCGTCATCGAGCAGAACCAGGCCAACTGGCGCGCTGTCGTCGCCCGCTCCGCAGTCGACGGCGTTCCCGTCCCCGCCTTCGCCAGCGCCCTGAGCTACTTCGACTCTTACCGCAGCGCCCGCCTCCCGGCGAACCTCCTCCAGGCCCAGCGAGACTACTTCGGCGCTCACACCTACGAGCGCATCGACGAGCCCCGCGGCCAGTTCTACCACATCGATTGGCCCGAATCCGGCCGCCCACAACTGCGCGTGTGATCCAATGAGTCCCACCCTCCCCCGGTTCCTACCGGGGGAGGTGCCGCGCTTCGCGGCGGAGGGGGCAAAGCCCCAGACACCGCGAGCGACAGTCTCACTTCCCGCCCACCCGCTCCTCCAGAATCGCGCGCAGCGCGTCGCCCTTTGCCGCGCCAGATTCGTCAAGCCACGCAAGATGCTGCGGCCGGGCTTGGTTCACCGCCAGCGCCGTCGTAACGAGCGATCGCGTGCCCGCAAGCCCGTGAACCTCACGCACGATCGTCGCGATCTTCCCCGCCGCGTCATCCTTACCTTGCGCCAGCAACGCCCCGTACGCGCGGCTGCCGTCGGCAAGAATCAGCCACTTCCGCGTCGCCTGCAACTGATCCCAATCCTCCTGCCGCACCTTCCCCGGCTTCTTCATCCGCAGCGAACTTGACGCCTGCGTCAGTATCGCCTCCGCGCCGCCCAGCACGTCCTTCGTCTGCCCAAGGCGCGACGCGATGAGCCTCAGCTCCGTCATCGCGGCCCCTGACAGCATCGCCGCCTCGTACGGCTCGTTGATCGCCTCTTCCAGCGCGATCATCACCTCAGACATTCGCGCCGCCGCCTCCGCCGTCGCCGTGAGTTCAAACCACTCCGCCGGCCCGGCCCAGGGCATCCGCACCGAGGCCCGCTCAAACAACACCGATGCTCGCGACCGCGCCGCCTTGTGCTTGGATGCCAGCTCCGCGAACTCCGGCGCGACGACGAACAGCCGCGCCGCGTTGAACGACGGCTCAACCTCCGCCGAGCGTTCCATCAGCCACGTGTACAGCCCGATCGCCCGATCGCGATCACCGCTCGAAGCCGCGGCCCGCGCCTCTTCGAGCCGCTTCAAGACGCCTTGAAGCCCGTCGCTCCGCGTCAGATCCTCCACCGGCACGCCGACCCCGTCGGACGCATCAAACAGCGGCGGCTCACGATCGGGCATCGGCGGCATCGGGTTCTTGTCATCGTGCCGAAGCCCCCACAATGGGTCGCGTGTTCGCGCCATCTCGATCGCCAGATCCATGCCGAGCAAGAGCCCGATCGGCCCCACGCGCACTTGTGTATCCTGCATGAAGTCCTTGTTCAACTTGTCGATCTTCACGAAGTTGTTCTCAACCCGCACACCACCGATGTAGAACTCCGCCGGTCCGATGTTCGGCTTGCGGTTCCACGCCGGAGACTGGCTGCCCGACACTTTGATCACGATCGCCTTCCACATCACAAACGCGCGAACGCTCGGGTGCTTCCACATCGCCTCGCTATAAAAGCGGCTCTGCGGATCCACCACCACCAGCAGCCGCTCACGCCGAATGCTCTCCTGCTTCGCGTCTTGAAACGACATGTCCGTGAACACCGTGTCGATCAGCCCCGGCGACACCACCGGCTTGATCGGCGGCGCAGCGCCCGGCGAGCCCGCTGGCTGCGCCTGTGCCAACGCGATCCCCGCGGACAGCGCGACGACCACGACCGCCGCGCGACCCACCGCACCGACGCCCACCCCACAGTTCGAATGTCTCGCATCAACCCGCATCGCTCACCTCCCCGGCAACGCCGGAACCTCGGGCACCGAGCCAAGCTCCAGCTGCACGCGCGCCAGCAGCGGGTCGGTCGAGCCGGCCTTCGCTTCAAGCAGAGCCGCATGGCGCGGGTTGACCTTCCCCATCGCCAGCGCCACGCACACCGCCCAGCGACGAACGTCCAGTTCGCGTGTCGGTCCTGGCAGCGCGGCGCTCGCAAATCGCACGATCTCATCGGCCATGGCCGCGTCATCCGCTTCCAGCGCCGCCTTGTGCGCGCGGCACGCCTCCAGCGCAAACAGCCACCGACGCGACGCGATTAGCCGCTCGCGCTCCTCCTGCAAAAGCTGCGGCGGCCCGCTCGATTCCAGCATCGGCCCGGCGCTCTTGAGCCACACAAAGATCGACTGAGGGTCAATGGCCGGCGTCGTCGTCATGCGCTCCGAGACGTATCGCGCAACCGCCAAGTCGCCATTGAACCGGTCGGTCCGATCATCGTGCATGTTGATCAGCGCGTACAGCGAGAGTAAGTAATCACCAAACTCCGCCGCCGTGCGAGCCGCGATCTCGAACTCGACCATCGCCCGCGCTTCCAGCCGTGATCGCTGATCACACAGCCGCACATACGCTCCGCCGCCGAGCGCCACCGCCCTGGCCCGCACAGCGACATCATGATCGCCGAGCGTTCGCAGCTCAGGCGAGACCACCAGCAACCTCGCCGCGATGAACGCCGGCTCGCACCGCTCGGATCGCTCCATGAGCCACGTCATCAGCGCCCCGGCCTTCTTGGGCTCCTTCTCCGCCTTCGCGACGCGTGCCTCGTTCAATCTCGCAAGCACGAAGTCAATCCCCGCACCCTCGGGCGCTTCCTCCACAGGTATCAGTTGCTGATCGATGTTCTCAAACAGCCAGCGCCCGGTGACAAACCCGTCGTCCTTCAGACGCTTCTCGTGCGCCGCCCGAAACAGCGAGTCCTTCTGCAACGCCTCGCGCATCGCACGCTGCAGCGCGCCGTATGTCACCACCGCCGACGCCAGCGACGTCACGCGATCCTTCGCCTTGTGCCCCATGATCCCGCCGCCGCTCAGTCCCTCCTCATCGCTGGGCATGATGTTGCCCAGTCGCTTGGAGCGCAGGAACATTTCAAACCCGCCGATCGCCGGGCGCTGAATGCCGATCGAGCGTCGGTTGCCAATCGCCGACGCGTCAAACAGCACACCGTTCCGCTCCAGCCATGCCACGATCGCCGGTTCCGTCCACACACCGCGAGCGAACGTCGGCTCGCCGCCCCAGGTCAGCACGAGCAGTCTCCCGCGCTCCGCCGCGTCGCCCATCAACCGATTCAGCTCGTTGCTCGCCGCCCGCCGCCGGGCCTCATACTCAAACGCCGCGTCGCCCTCGCCGGGGTTCTTCGGCTTCAGCGGAAAACCCACCGGCTGCCCCTGAACACGCGCCGATCCCACCGCCCCCCCCGCGACCGTCAGCATCGCAGCCATCGCGCACACCGATCCACCGCGCCACCAGCCCGCGCGCAGGCCCGACCCGCGACCCGCGTGCGCTCCGACAGCGCCCGGCCCCAGCATGGAATGCGCCCTAGACACCGGTCGGTCCTTTCGTCTGCTCAGGCCCCGCGGTTCCGAGTCTCGATCAATGCCCGATCGTCGCGAGTTTCAAGATCCGCTCCTGCGTCATCGCCTCGCCGGTCAACTCGCCGGTCAATCTTCCATCACACATCACCACCACGCGGTCCGACAGCGCCAAAAGCTCCGGCATCTCGCTGGAGACCAGCAGCACCGCAAGCCCCGCCTCGGCCGCCTCGCGCACCAGCCGATAGATCTCGGTCTTGGTGCCCACATCGATCCCCCGCGTCGGCTCGTCCAGCAGCAGCACGCTGGTGCCCTCATCCATCCAGCGCGCGATCAGCAGCTTCTGCTGATTCCCACCCGAGAGCGCCCCGGGCAGCGAGGCGTGCGACGCCGCCTTGATGCGGAACCGCCCGACCCGCGACGACACCATCCGGTGCTCGTTGCCCCTTCGCCGGATCCCAAGCTTCGCCAGCAGCGGCAGCGCCGGCTCCACGATGTTCTCATCAATGCCCAACTGAAAAAACAGCCCCTGCAATCGCCGATCCTCCGGCACATACCCCACGTTCATCGCGATCCGCTCGCGCACGCCCGCCATCGGCAGCGCTCGCCCATTGATCTCCACCTCGCCGCTGGCCCGCGGATCGAGCCCGAAAATCGCATCCAGAAGCTCCGACCGCCCCGAGCCCACCAAGATCGGAAGAG
>JALHNK010000054.1 GCA_022843565.1 Phycisphaerales bacterium | reverse complement strand
GGGGGTGGGGGGAGGGGGTGGGCAGGCGATGGGGTCAGCGCTGAACGCGGGATCGCAGGAACCGGCGGTTTAGTGCGTGACATTGGCGTGCGGGTCGGTCGTGACGATGGTGCTTGCGGCGGCGGAACCCGACACGGCGGCGGTGCCGGCGGCGGAACGATCGATGATTTGGCCGTAGACGTTGTTGGCCGCGATCTCCCATGACGTGGTTGTCGCCCCGACCGAAGAGTTACCGATGATGAGGTTTCGAGTCCCCGTGAACCAGAAGCCGTAGTCGCTGGCGCGCGACGCATTGCCCTCGATACGGCTGTCCGACGAGGGCGAGAAGAAGCCGGCTCCGACGCCCCCGGTTCCGTTCGTGTATGCAAAGTTATTCTTGATGAGGCAGAAGTTGCTGAACGAGAACCCGTGGAGGCCGTTGTTGGAAGATTGGCATCCAGAGACCATGCCGCCAGCAGCGATGCTGAAGCCTGAGTCCTCGTTGTTTGTGGCGGTGCAGGCGGTGGCCTGGCTCGAGAGTCCGAGGGAGAAGCCATGTGTGTTGTTATCAGTTGCCGTACATCCTTCCACGACAGACCCGACGCCGGTCGAGAACCCAAGTTCGTTGTCAAAGGCGGAACAGCCGCGTGCGACTGAACCGGTGCTGACGATGATTCCGGTGCCCGTATTGAGGCGGGCGGTGGAGTTTTCAATGATGCAACCAGAACCAGTGAGAATGCCCGCGCCCGTGTTCGCGCGAGCGATGCAGTTGACGATCGTCGCGTTCGACGAGACAGAGATGCCGCCGCCTCCATTGCTGATGGCGCTGCAGCCGATGACAGAGGCGCTGTCGCCAGGGCTGATCCCAGTGCCCACGTTGTTGCGGGCGATGACGTTTTCCACGCGATTGCCGGGAGCAATCGCGGGGCTAAAGAGGTCGATGCCGCCATCACCCCAGCCCCGGACTTGGCCGTTGCGGATGACAATGGAGATGGTCGAACCATCGAGCGCGATGCCTTCGAGTGTTGACACGATGGACTGCCCATCGACAACGAAGCCGGCCAAGTCGAGGGTGACATTGCTGGCGGCAATCTCGATGCCGCGCTTGTTGGCCTCGCCGAGCACGTTGCCGGTGAGATAGTACGAACCGGGCTGGCTGATGCGGAAGACGCTGTCGGCATCGCCCGGCGTGTTGGTCGCGTTGATGGCGGTTCGCGGCTCGATGTCGGCGAGCGTCTTGTATGTCGGCGTGATCGGGCCCGTGGGTGGATCGAGCGGCCCGGCGTAGAGCGCTGCGCCGGTGACAAGCAGGGCAAGGGCGGAGAGGGAAAGGACGGTGCGGGCGGGGGTCTTGTGCGTCATGGTAAAGGTCCTTCGAAATCGGGCTTGGGGCGTTGAGTGAAGGCGGTGTTCGGGGACGGGTGCGGCGATCAGAACGAGTAGTTCGCGTTCGGGTTTGTGCTCCCGGGCGAAACGCCGCCGCTGGACCCGACGACGATCCCGGCGGTCGTGGCCTCGACCACGAACAGCACGTTCCCCGTGACCACCGCCCAGTTCGTGTTGTTGCTTCGAGCCGTGTTGCGGGAGAAGAAGTTTCCCGCGCCGTTGACGGAGTAGCCGATTCCGTTGGTCGAGCACGAGTTGGACTCGATGCGGTTCCCGTCGCCATCAACATCGAGGCCGCGGTCGTTTCCCCGGCACAGGTTGTTCTCGACGACGTTGTCCTCCCCCGTGAGGTGGATGCCGGCGGCGTCCCCGAAGAAGCCATTGGCGTTGAAGCGACTGCCTCGGATCACGCAGTGCGAGCTGGCGAGAACGCCGGCGAACGTGTTCTCAGTTGCTGAACTCTCAGTGAGCTGAGTGCGGGTGCCGATCTGGAAGCCGTTGGTGCCGTTGCGCGAGGCCACGCTGGAGACGATGATCCCGCTGAGATCGACGCGGACGCCGGGCCCCTCGTTGAACGAGGCGGTGCAGGCGCGGACGGTGCCGCCCGTTCCGACGACGATGCCGGCACCGCCGTTGTCTCTGGAGATGCACCCGGTGACGGTGGAGTCGTCGTCGGCGACGATCCCGGACGCCGTGCATTCGGAAACGGTGCAGTTGGTCACGGTTGAAGCGACACCGACATCGATGCCGTTGCCGCTGTTGCCGATCAGGACGCAGGACTCGATGATCGCGGTGCCGCGGGCGCGGATCCCCTCCGAACCGCCGCAGTTTCGGACCAGGCAGTGGCGCACGATGGACCCGTCCCCGACCGCGACGCCGCCGCCAGTGTTCCCGACGAGGTTCACGCGTTCGACGCGATGCTGCTCGCCGTCGCCAGAGATCGGGTCGATCAGCCGAACGCCGAGCCCGCCCCAGTTGGTGACGGACCCATCGGTGACCGTGATGCCTGATCGAGTGCCCTCGACCCTGATGCCGTTCAAGGACCCCGCGACGCCGCGCACTTCGAAGCCGCGCAGGTCGAGAGTGACATTGGAGGCCACGATCTCGATCCCGTGTTTGGCGGACGAGCCGGTGATGTTGCCGGTGAGGTAGTAGGAGCCGGGCTGGGTGATTTTGAAGAGGCTTGGGGATGCGTCGTTGTCGCCCGGCGTGTTTGTGGCGTTGATGGCGATGCGGGGCTCGACCTCGGCGAGGGTCTTGAGCGTGGGCGCCACGGGGCCAGCGGGGGGCGTGAGTGGGCCGGCGTGGAGCAGCGCGCTGGCGAACAGGAGTGTGAGGGCCAAGACGGAAAGTGTTGTGCGAGTGGAGGGATGCTTGCGCGTCATTGATGCGTTTCCTTTGTCGGCGGACTTTGAGCGTGCGTGATGAGCGGCCGCACCAACTTCGCGGAGCCGAAGTCGGTCGCACGATGCTCAGTAGGTGAAGTTGGCGTTGGGGTGGGTCGAGCCGAGGGCCTCTGTCGCGGAGTTGCCGCTGACCGCCGGAGGGGCGGCGACGGCGGTCCTGTCGATGATCGGGCCGTAGTGGTTGCCCGCGGCGATGGACCAGTTGGTGGTGTTCCCGGCGCAGACGTTCTTGATGATGATGTTGCCGGAGCCGTCGACATCGATGCCGCGGTCGTTGGTCGTACATGTGTTGCCTTCGATGCGGTTGTCAATTCCGACCGCGAGGATGCCCGCGCCGTCACCGCCGCCGTTGCCGTTGCTTGTGCATGTGTTGAGGAGGACGGTGCACGAGTTGGTCACCCGGATGCCGTTGAGGGTGTTGACGCGTGCCGTGCAGCCGGAGATGGTGCTTCCGGAGTTGGCGGTGATGCCATTGCCGGCGTTGCTGTAGGCCGTGCACGCGTTGATGGTGGAACCGAACCCGGCGGAGATGCCGTCACCGGTGTTGAAGTTCGCCGAGCATTCGGTGATGGTGTTGCCGGCGGCAGTGGCGATGCCGTCGGCGCCGTTGTCGTACGCGGAGCATGCGGTGATGGTGCAGCCTGTGGATGCGTTGATGCCGGTTCCAGTGTTGCGGAAGGCGGTGCACTCGGTGACCGTGCTGCCCTGGCTGGCGGAGATCCCGAATGTGCCATTGTCGTACGCGACGCTTCGGATGATCGCGCTGCCGTTCCCGACGGAGATGCCCCTGGCTCCGTTGGCGCTGCTGCGTACATCGCGGACGACGCCGGAGATGACGACGAGACTGCTGAGATCCACGCCATCACTGCCCCAGGATTGGAGCGATCCGTTGCGAACCTCGATGTTGGTGAGGTCGATGACGGTGGCGCCGACGCCGTCGAGTGTGCCCGGTACGCCGACGAGCGCGAACCCGTTGAGGTCGATCGTGACGTTGCTGGCGACGATCTCGATGCCGTGCTTTCCTGCTTCACCGGCAACGTTGCCGGTGAGGTAGTAGGAGCCGGGCTGGGTGATTTTGAAGAGACTGTCGGCGTCGCCGGGGGTGTTGGTCGCGTCGATCGCGATGCGCGGCTCCACTTCGGCGAGCGTCTTCAAGGTCGGGGCGACGGGGCCGGTGGGCGGCGTGAGCGGCCCGGCGTCGAGCGCCGCCGCGGTGACAAGCAGGGCGAGAGCGGAGAGGGAGAGTACGGAGCGAGAGGTATTGCAGATCATGGTGAGGTCTCTCTGTTGCGTGGGTCGGGCGTCGGACGTTCACAAGCACCGAGTTCGTAAAGCCGAAGTTGGCGGCACTGGGTATCAGTATGAGAAGTTGGCGTTGGGGTCGGTGGAGCCGAGGGTGGCGACGGCCGCGTTGCCGGTGACGGAGGCGGTCCCAACACCGACGCGGCTGATGATCACGCCGTAGTAGTTGTTGGCGACGATGTCCCAGTTGGTGGTGTTGCCGGCGCAGGTGTTGCGGATGATGATGTTGCCAGCGGCGTTGACATTGATGCCGGTGTCTTGTGTGATGCAGGAGTTGCCTTCGATGCGGTTGTCGCCGGCGTTGATGAGGATGCCGGCCCCGCCCAGGATGCCCTGGCCGTTGACGGAGCAGGTGTTGTTGATGATTGAGCAGCCTGAGGCAGCGCTAATGCCGTTGCTATCGTTGGATCGCGTGACGCACGATTCGACGCGCGAGCCGTTGCTGACGGCGATGCCATTGCCGCTGTTGTCTGTAGAGGCGCAGTCTTTGATGAGGCAGCCGGTGTTGGCGGTGATGCCGCTGCTGCTGTTGGAGTAGGACGCGCAAGTGGTTACGGTGCTGTCGGCGCCAACTTGGATGCCGATGCCGGTGTTGGAGTATGCGGTGATCCCCGAGAGGGCGCAGTTGGTATTGGTGACGATTCCTTGGAGGGAGTTGTCGGTAACGGCGCAGTCGACCGCGCGCGAGGAGATGCCGAGGTCAATGCCCGCTTCCGTGTTATAGCTGGCGACGCAATCTTTGACCATGCCGCCGGTGCCCGTGCGGATGCCCGCTTGCCCGTTGCCCTCGGCGATGCAACTGTTCACGATGGAGTCTCTGCCGACGACTATGCCGTCCCACCCGTTGTTCTCGGCTTGAATGTTCTCAACGATGGAGCGTGTGCCACCTTGATCAACCAGATGCACGCCGCCGTTGCCCCAGTTGCGGACCTTTCCGTTGCGGACGGTTACGTTGACATTGCTCGCGCCGCTCGCGGTGAAGGCATTGAGCGTGCCCGTGCCGCCGGTGAAGGTGAACCCGTTGAGATCAATGGTTACGTTGGGCGCGGCGAGTTTGATTCCGTGCTTGCCTGACTGGCCGGTTTGATTGGTGGCGAAGTAGTACGACCCGCTCTGGGTAATGATGAAGAGATTGGTCGCGTCTCCCGGTGTATTGGTTGCGTTGATCGCGACGCGGGGTTCGACTTCGGTGAGTGCCTTGTAGGTGCTCGTGATCGGCCCTGAGGGCGGGTTGAGCGGGCCGGCGTAGAGCACGGCCCCGGTGATGAGCAGGGTGAGGGCGGAGAGGGAGAAGACGGTCTTGACGCGGGGGTTGGTGTCCTTGCGGTTCATTGTGGGGTTCCTTGGTGACCGTGATTGGGCTGCCGGGGTGGGGATGGGTCACAAGATGACGAGGATCGACAGGTCAGAGCGTGAAGTTGGCGCCGGGATCGGTCGTGCCGAGTGTGCCGGCGGCGGCGTTGCCGCTGACCGCGGCGCTGCCCGGGGTGCGTCGGTCGACAATCGGCCCGAAGATGTTGTTCCCTGCGATCTGCCAGTTGATGTCATTGCCCCCACAGCAGTTCCGGGTGATGATGTTCCATACGTTGTCGATAGAGATTCCCTGCCCGCTGTCGCGGCAGATGTTGCCGTCGATCCTGTTGCGGATAAACGTCGCGCGGATGCCCGCGCCGTTATCGTTCTCGTTGCACACATTCTCCAGCACCTGGCACGCGGCGAAGCACCGGATGCCGTCCCGGCCGTTGTTGTTCGATGCGTTGGCGATCACTGAGCAGCCATACTGCACGGCGATGCCGTCTCCGCCATTCTCCCACGCCGAACACGCGCGAACGATCGAGCCGTTGTCGGCGTTGATCCCGTCCTGAGTGTTGAACGACACCGAGCAGCCGTCGATCGTGCAGCCCTCGAGGGTCTTGATCCCGATGCCGGAGTTCCACGACGCCGCGCTCGCTTCCACGCGACCCCCATTGCTAAGTTGAAACCCGTGCCCACCGTTGAATCCGGACGCACAGCGGGTAACGACCGCTCCGTCGCTCACGCGGATTCCATCAAGGGTGCTGCTGTCGACGTTGATGTCATGGATGCTGACGTTCCCCGCGCTGGCGGAGAGGTCGATGCCACAGCCACGCCAGAGGCGGAGCGAACCGTTGCGCACCGTCAGATTCGTCTGCCCGCTCAGCGTCAGGCGGATGCCGTCGAGCGATCCGGGGCTGCCGACCAGATCAAATCCGTTCAGGTCGAGCGTGATGCCGCCGCCAGCGATCTCGATGCCGTGCTTGCCCGAGACGCCCTGGATGTTGCCGGTAAGGTAGTAGGAGCCGGGGGCACCGATCTTGAAGAGACTCGTGGCCGTGCCCGGCGTGTTGGTGGCGTTGATGGCGATGCGGGGCTCGGAAGCGGCGACCTTGTCGAAGAGCTCCTGCGTGGTCTTGCCGGTCGGTGCGACGGGGCCAGCGGGCGGCGTCAGCGGGCCGGCCTGTGCGGAGCGTGTGCTCAGGAGCAAAGCGCCGGCGGCGAGGCCACCAATGCCCGCGAGCATCGCGCGGCGGTCGGCGGGGACGGAGGAATCGGCGGCGGGATTCGCGGGCAGATCAGCGGGCGTGTGGGCGTGCTCGTTGTGCATGCGTGATTCCTTGGGTGTGCGTCGTGCGGAGGCGGTTCAGTACGAGAAGTTGGCGTTGGGGTCGGTGGAGCCTGGGGCCACGCCGCCGGAGTTCCCGGTGACGGCGGCGGCCGTGGTGGCGTTGATGACGAGAATGACGTTTCCGGCGGCCACATCCCAGTTATTCGAGTTGCCCGAGCAGGTGTTCTTGATGATGATGTTGCCGGCGGCGTCCACGTCGATACCGCGGTCGGCCGAGGTGCAGGTGTTGGCCTCGATGCGGTTATCGCCGCTGGTGGCGTGGACGCCCGCGCCGTCGCCGCTGGTGCCGTTGAACGAGCAGGTGTTGCCGCGGATCACGCACGTGAACGTACAGACGATGCCGTCGAGGGTGTTGGATTGCACGGTGCAATCGGCGACGGTGGTGCCGCTGCCGACGCTGATGCCGTTTGCGGTGTTCTGCAGCGAGGTGCAGTTTGCGATCGTGCAGCCGGTGCCGGTGGCGATGCCATCGAGGTTGTTTGATGAGGCCGAGCAGTTGGTGATCGTGCAGCCGTTAGCGACGATGATGCCGTAGTCTAAGTTGTCGTATGCCGAGCAGTTCGAGAGCGTGCTGCTGGCACCAGCGTTGATACCATTACTAGCGTTGATTCGTGTCGAGCAGTTCAAGAGCGAGCATCCGGTGCCAGTCAAGATCCCGACGCTGGAGTTTGCATTCGCACTGCAGTCGACGACGGCGGAGCCAGGTCCGGCGTAAACACCAACGCTGGCATTCTGATATGCTGAGCAGTTTGAGAGGGTAAAACCAAATCCGACGCCGATACCGAAGCCGCCGTTGCCGCTCGCACGCACGCCCTCGATGCGCCCGTTGCTCGTTAGAAACGCCACAAGTTCTATGCCGTCGCTGCCCCAGTTGCGGACCGAGCCGTTGACCACGGCGATATTCGTCAAGCTGCCCGCCGTCGCGCTTACGCCATCCAGCGAACTGGAGACGCCGAGAAGGTCAAACCCGTTGAGGTCCAGCGTGACGCCGCTGGCGACGATCTCGATGCCGTGCTTGCCCGCAACGCCGGTGATGTTGCCGGTCAGGTAGTACGAGCCCGGCTGGGTGATCTTGAAGAGGCTGTCGGCATCGCCGGGGGTGTTGGTCGCGTTGATGGCGATCCGCGGCTCGACCTCGGTGAGCGTTTTGCCCGTGCTCACGACCGGCCCGGCGGGCGGCGTGAGCGGGCCGGCGTAGAGCGCGGCCCCGGTGACGAGCAGCGCGAGGGCGGAGAGGGAAAGGACGGCGCGGGTGCGGTCGGGGAGGGTCTTCATGGTGATGCTCGTGTTCTTGTGAGGGGGTCCGGGGACTGGGGTGGCCGGGATGGGTTGGCGCGAGGGCGGCTCAGTACGAGAAGTTGGCATGGGGGTCGGTGGTTACGAGGGTGCCCGCGGCGGCGGGGCCGTTGACGGCGGCGGTGACGACGCCGGTCCGGTCGATGATGGGGCCGTAGTAGTTGCTGGCGGCGATGACCCAGTTGATGGTGTTGCCCGAGCAGGTGTTCTTGATGATGATGTTGCCAGCGACATCCACGTCGATGCCGCGGTCGGCCCCGACGCAGTTGTTGCCCTCGATGCGGTTGTCGCCACTCGTCGCGTGGATTCCGGCGCCGTCGCCAGCGCCGTTGCCATTGCTCGAGCAGGTGTTCCCGCGGACGAGGCACGACGCCACGCACCGGATCCCGTCCAGGGAGTTTGAGTTGGCCGAGCAGTCGGTGAT
The DNA here is from genome assembly GCA_022843565.1 of Phycisphaerales bacterium. Classification (GTDB taxonomy): domain Bacteria; phylum Planctomycetota; class Phycisphaerae; order Phycisphaerales; family UBA1924; genus JACVCS01. Next base: position 12,322 of record JALHNK010000054.1, on the reverse strand, counting down.
CACGCCGCCGATGCCGAGCGTGACGCCGCTGCCAGAATTCGAGAACCCCACGCAACGTGTTACCACGCACGCGGCCCCGGTGCTTATGCCGTTGCTGATGTTGGATCTCGCCACGCAGCGGTCGACGATCGTGACGCTCCCGACGGAGATGCCGGTGCCGGTGTTGCCGCTCGCCTGAACATCCTCGACGCGGCAGTTGCTGGCCGTCAGGGTGCCCAGATCGATGCCGTCGTCCCCCCAGTTGCGGACCGAGCCGTTGATCACCGCGATGTTGGTCAGGCTGCTAACGGTGACGCTCACGCCGTCGAAGGCGCCCATCGCGGGCACGCCCAGGAGGTCAAAGCCGTTGAGGTCGAGCGTGACACCGCTGGCGGTGATCTCGATGCCGTGTTTGCCGGCGACGCCGGTGATGTTGCCGGTGAGGTAGTACGAACCGGGCTGGGTGATTTTGAAGAGGCTGTCGGCGTCGCCGGGCGTGTTAGCCGCGTTGATCGCGATCCGAGGCTCGACCTCGGTGAGGGGCTTGGGTGTTGAGGAGATGGGTCCCGCGGGCGGGGTCAGCGGGCCGGCATAGAGCAGTGCGCTGGTGAAGAGGAGTGTGAGGGCCGAGATGGAAAGCATTGTGCGAGTGGAGGGATGCTTGCGCGTCATTGATGAGTTTCCTTTGTCGGCGGAGGGTGAGCGGGGGTGATGAGCGGCCGCACCGACTTCGCAGAGCCGAAGTCGTTGGTTCGAGGCTCAGTACGTGAGGTTGGCGTTGGGGTCGGTGCTGCCCATCGTGCCCGTGGCGGCGGCGCCGCTGACCGCGGGCGTTGTGGTGGTCGGCGGAGAGAGGCGGCGATCGATGATCGGGCCGTAGATGTTGTTGGCGGCGATGTCCCAGTCGATCGTGTTGCCCGAGCAGGTGTTCTTGATGATGATGTTGCCGGCGGAGTCCACGTCGATGCCGCGGTCGTTGTCGGTGCAGTTGTTGCCTTCGATGCGGTTGTCGGCGCCTGTGACGAGGATGCCTGCGCCGTCGCCGGAGCCGCTGCCGTTGCTGTCGCAGGTGTTGCCGACAACGCGGCTGTTCTCACTGACGCGGATGCCGTCAAGGGAGTTCAGGCGAACGGTACAGTTGAGAATGGTGGCACCTGAACTCGTCGAGATTCCCGCGCCGCCGTTGCTGTACGCAGCGCAGTTCGAAACTGAGACACCGTTGACTCCGAAGATGCCGGTGCCGGCATTGAGATAGCTCGAGCAGTTGACGACCACGCAGCCGCTGTCGGCGAAGATGCCTATGCCGGTGTTGTCGTACGCCGCGGAGTTGGAGATGGTGCTGCCGGGTCCGGCGGCGATGCCATAGGTGATGGTGTTGCTGGCGGAGCAGTCGACGACTGTTGATCCCAGAGCGACAAAGATGCCAAACAAGCCGCCGCTGGCGGTGCAGTTGGAGACCACGGAACGTGAGCCTGTGAAAATACCGCTGCGTGCATTGCCGCTGACGTTTAGGCGCTCGATCCGGGAACCGCTCGATGTGGGGATCCCGAGGTTGATGCCGTCCCGTCCCCAGTTGCGGACCGAGCCGTTGACGACGGCGAGGTTGGTCAGGTTGGGCACGGTGATGGTCACGCCGTCAAACGTGCCCATCGTGGGGACGCCGACGAGATCGAAGCCGTTGAGGTCGAGCGTGACGCCGCTGGAGGCGATCTCGATGCCGTGTCGGCCGGCGACGCCGGTGATGTTGCCGGTGAGGTAGTACGACCCGGGCTGGGAGATCTTGAAGAGGCTGGGGGAAGCGTCGCTGTCGCCCGGCGTATTGGTGGCGTTGATGGCGGTGCGCGGCTCGACCTCCGTGAGGGTCTTGAGCGTCGGAGCCACCGGGCCTGCGGGCGGGGTGAGCGGTCCTGCAATGGTCGCTGTAGTCACGACGGCGGCAAGGAGAACACACGAACGCACGAGCGGGTTGCAGCGAGAGGCCTTGGCGAGCACGTTGGTCCTTTCAGTTGAAGAGGTGCGCATGAAGCTTCTAGAAGGTGAAGTTCGCGTTGGGGTCGGTTGAGCTGAGGTTGCCGGGTGCCGAGTTACCGACGATCCCGGCGCTTGCGGGCGCGGATCGATCAAGGATCGGGCCCAAGAGGTTGTTGGCTGCGATGACCCAGTTGCCCGTGTTGCCCGAGCATGTGTTGCGGATGATGATGTTCCGGGTTCCGTCGACATGGACCCCGCGGTCGGCGTCGCTGCAGGTGTTCCCTTCGATGCGGTTGTTGTTGCCGGTGGCGTGCACCCCTGCGCCGTCGAACAAGCCGTCGGCGGTGGATGTGTTGCTGCGGATGGTGCAGTTCGATGCCCAACGGATGCCGTCGCCGTTGTTGAATGTCGTTGTGCAGTCGGTGACCGTTGACCCGTACTCGACGGAGATCCCGTCGCCACCGTTGGCGTAGACGGAGCACTGGCTGACGGCGCAACCGGTGCCCGTGCCGACTCCCGTTGACGCGTTGTTGTACACGCTGCAGCGCGAGATGACCGAGCCGGGGCCGATGAACACTCCGTTGACGGTTGAACTGGCGACAATGCAATCGGAGATGGCGCAGCCAAAGCCGGTCAGTATCCCGCCGGCGTCGCCGGTGCTCGTGCAGTTGCGCACGATCGTCTCGCTGCCGATGAAGATGCCAACCGATGAGTTTCCGCTGGTTCGAACGCCTTCGACCCGGCAACCCTTTGCTCCCCCCGTTTCGAGGTCCACGCCGTTGCTGCCCCAGTTGCGGATAGAGCCGTTGAGCACGGCGAGGCCCTTCAGGCCCGACGCACCGGCGGCAACGCCGTCAAAGAAGCCCATGGCGGGAACGCCGACGAGGTCAAACCCGTTGAGGTCGAGGGTCACGCCGCTGGCAGTGATCTCGATGCCGTGCTTGCCGACGACGCCGGTGATGTTGCCGGTGAGGTAGTAGGAGCCGGGCTGGGTGATCTTGAAGAGGCTGTCGGCATCGCCAGGGGTGTTGGTGGCGTTGATCGCGATGCGGGGCTCGACCTCGGCCAAGGGCTTGGCAGTGGGGGCCACGGGGCCGGGAGGCGGGGTGAGCGGGCCGGCCAGCGCCAGCAGAGGAAGCGCAAGGTGGCCGAGGAGCGTTGCGTAGTTTCTCATGACGACGACCTTTCGAAGATGCTGCGAAGTTCAGAATGAGAAGTTGGCGTTCGGATCCGTTGAGCCCAGAGCGGCGCCGCCGGTGTTGCCGGAGATGGCTGGTGCGGTCGCGGCGAACACAACCGGCGCGAGGCGGTTCCCAGCGACGGCGCGGTAGTTCTCGAAGTTGCTCGCGCCGCCGAAGTTGCGGATCACGACGTTGTTCGTCCCGCTGATCCACAGAGCGTGGTCGTTGCTCGAACAGTGGTTGCTCTCGATCAGGCACTGCACTGCCGAGGCCTGCACGAACACGCCTGCGCCCAAAGCGGGTCCGGCGCCGTTGAAATTGCAGCGGTTCCCGGTGACGCGGCACTGGGCCGCGGCGGAGATGCCGTGCGTTGCGTTGGAGATGGCCGTGCACGATTCGACGGAGGAAGCATCGCCCACGAGGAAGCCGACGTCGCTGTTTGAGGTCGCGGTGGAGTCCGAGATCCGAGTGCCGACACCGGCGTTGACGCCGTTGCCACTGTTGGTGCCGACGCGACAGCCAGCGATGACGGCGCCATTGCTGGCGTTGATGCCGTCTTCGGCGTTGAGCGAGGCCTCGCAAGCCTCGAAGCGTGCGCCGCTTCCGCCGCTGGTGCCGTCGCCGCCGCCGATCTGCTGGCGGAAGCCGTGGACACCGTTGGCGACGGCGCTGCAGCGGGTGACGATGGTGTTCTGGCGGAGGCGGAACCCGCTCTGGCCATTGGAATGGGCCAGGCAAGCTTCGATGACCGATCGCACGCCGACATCGACTCCGAACCCCGAGTTGCCGGTGGCGTTGATCCGCTCCACAGACACGCCGAGGGCGTTCTGCAGGTCGATGCCGCTGCCCGACCAGCCGCTGATGGTGCCGTTGCGAACGCGCACAGAGCGCACGGCGGTGCCGGCATCAGAGATGCCCGAGAGGGCCGCCACCCCTGCGCCGCTGATGTTGAACCCGTTGAGATCAAGCGTGACGTTGTCGCTGGCGATCTCGATGGCGTGCTTGCCGACCTCGCCGGTGATGTTGCCTGTGAGGTAGTAAGACCCGGGGGCGGTGACTTTGAACGTGCTTGGCGATGGATCATCATCCGGGTCGCCCGGCGTGTTGGTCGCGTTGATGGCGATCCGCGCCTCGAGCGCGGCGACTCTGTCAAAGACCTCCTGCGTGGTCTTGCCGGTGGGCTCGATCGGCCCAGCGGGCGGGTCCAGCGGTCCGGCGTGGAGGATTGTTACGGACGCGAGCAGTCCGAGTGCGCCGATGGTCGTACAAAGAATGGCGGAGTATTTCAAAGATCGCTCCTTGTCCGGTGCTCAGAACTGAATGTTGGCCCAGGGGCTGGTGGTGGTCGCAGCGCTCCCGATCGGCCCCACGTCGTTGCCGCCGATGATGTCAAAGTTCACGGTGCAGCCCTTGACCGAGTTTCTGAAGATCGTGTTTCCGCCGGAACTGACCAACAGGCCGCGGTCGGCGAAGGAGATGTTGTTTCCATCGATGCGGTTGGCTTGTCCGGTTGCGCGGATGGCGGCGTCGACGCCGATGCCGGCGCCGTCGCCGTTGCATGAGTTGCCTTGCACAAGACAGGAGAAGTTGACGGCGATGCCGTCGTTCTGGTTGTTGCGGGTGGTGCAGTTGATGACGGATCCGCCGTTCGTGAGAGAGACGCCGCGTTGCAGGTTGTTGTTGGCGATGCACGCCTGGACGGTCGCGCCGTCGCCGACGTTGAAACCGTTGGCGCTGTTCCCGACGGCGTTGCATTGGATGAAAGAACCGGAGGAGGTTCCCGTCGATCGGAAGCCATCGCCCACGTTCTGCGTGGCGGCGCAGCTCTGGACTTGGTATCGATTGGCAAGCACAAACCCAGTTCCCGAGTTGTTGTCGGCGCGGCAATCGCTGAGTGTGGAGTCGAGCCCCACATCGAAGGCGTTCTGTCCACCGGTCATTCCGGTCGCCGAGCAGCGCGTGAGCGACACGCGCCCGCCCTGAAAAGAAAAGCCGCGCCCGCCACCGGTTGCGCGGCAATCGGTGAGCGCCGTTCCGGAGTCGCCGTTGCCGGAAAGAAATGCGACGGATGACGCGGCGGCGGGGTTGCTCACCCGAGAGTTGGAGACCAGGCAGTTGGAGCCGAGCAGCATACCGACGGCGTTGCCTTCGCAGATGCAATCGGTGATGACGGAGCCGCCCAAGGCCTCGATTCCGTTGACGGTATTGGTGCTGCTGAGACAGTTGGAGACGATGGAGTTGGAACCCACGCGGATGCCATGCGAGCCGTTGCTTCGGACGGCGCAGTTGGTAACACGAGACAGGGCGTTCAGGTCGATGCCGTTACCAGCGCAGTTGGAGACGTTGAGGTTGGTGACCTCGCAAAGCAGCCCGTTGGACGTGATGCCGTGGCTGAGGCAACCGGAGATGAAGCCGTTTTTGACCAGGACGTTCGGTAGGCCTGGCGAGACCCGTACGGCGTGCTGGGCGATTCCGACACCCGAAAGCTGGAAGCCGCCGAGATCAAGCGTTACGCCGCTGGCAAGGATCTCGATGAGCACGGTCTTGCCGGGGGTGGCGGTGATGTTGCCCGGCAGGTAGTAGCTCCCGGGCTGTGAGATGATGAAGGCGATGGTATCAAATCCGGGCGTGTTGGTGGAGTTGATGGGGATACGGGGTTCGGCAACTGCGACTTTGTCAAAGACCTCCTGCGTCGTCTTGCCGGTGGGCGAGACGGGACCGGCCGATGGCGTCAGGGGGCCGGCGTGGAGCGGGCCGCCGGAGATGAGCAGCGGAAGGGCAATAAGTGCCATGCCGATACGGGTGCGAGTGGAGATGCGATTCATAGTCAGGTTCCTCTGTGGCGTGGGGCGGGCTTCACGGACGCTCACGAGTTTCGCTTTCGTGGAGCCGAAGTCGGTAACACGGCGACATCAATGCGTGAAGTTGGCGTTGGCGTCGGTCGACCCGAGGCTGCCGGGCGCGGAGTTGCCGATGATGGCGGCGTTGCCCGTGCTGGTGCGGTCGACGATCGTGCCGACGACGTTGCCAGCGGCGATGGTCCAGTTGAGCGTGTTGCCGGAGCAGGTGTTACGGACGATGAAGTTGCCATCGCTGTCGACATCGATGCCACGGTCTGAGTTGGAGCAGTTGTTTCCCTCGATGCGGTTGCCGCTGCCGGTCGCGTGGATGCCGGCGCTGAGGCCGGAACCGCCGCCCTGTCCGTTGCACGTGTTGTTTCGGATCAGACACCGGGACGCGCAGCGGATGCCGTCCCGGGAGCTGGAGGAGACTGTGCAATCCGAGACCGTTGAGGCGGTGGTGACGGCGATGCCGATCCCGGAGTTGTTGTAAGCGGTGCAGGAGGTCACTGTTGCGCTTGAGCCTGTGTTGAAGCCGAAATCTGTGTTGTTGGCGGCCGTGCAGTTGACGATCGTGCATCCGGACAAGACATCGAACCCCGGGCCAGCATTGAACGACGCTGTGCAGTTGGCAATCGTGCAGCCAAAGCCGGTGCCAAATCCGCCTGAGGTGTTGCTGTTGGCGGTGCAGCCCGTGATGACGCTCGAGTCTCCCGCGGAGATGCCGACGAGATTGTTCCGAGCGGTCGCGTTGGAGATGACGGAGTACGGGCCTCCATCGATGCCTGTGCCGCCGTTGCCGCTGGCAAGCACCCCGTCGATTCGACAGGTGTTGGCGATGTCCAAATTCACGCCCGCACCACCCCAGTTTCGAACGGAGCCATTGCTCACCGCGATATTGCGCGGCACGCCCGAGGTGACAATCACACCGTCGAGCGTGCCGGGCACGCCGAGCAGTTCAAAGCCGTTGAGGTCGAGCGTGACGCCGCTGGAGGCGATCTCGATGCCGTACTTGCCGACCACGCCGGCGACGTTGCCGGTGAGGTAGTACGACCCGGGCTGGGTGATCTTGAAGAGGCTTGGCGATGCGTCGTTATCGCCGGGAGTGTTGGTGGCGTTGACGGCGGTGCGCGCCTCGGAAGCGGCGACCTTGTCGAAGACTTCTTGCGTGGTCTTGCCCGTTGGTGCCACCGGGCCCGCGGGCGGGCTGAGAGGACCGGCTAGGGCGAGTGTGGCCGCGCAGATGATGGCGAGGAGGACAGCGACGCCCCCGAAGCGGGAAGCCCGACGAGAAGGCGGCTTGTTCATACGAAGAGACTAACACAGAGCGTGCGGAATGACCCTGAGAATTGGCACAAAAGAAGCCGATGAATGCGGCAAAAAACTCATTCCTGCGCGTGGCCGCGGACTGGACCTGGGTCCGGCGCGCGGTCGCAGAATCTTGGGCCGTCGGCATCTGCGAATGCACGACCAGATCCTCGCGTCGCGCTCGGGGCTTTGGGGGCTCCCATGAGCGAGCATCGCCAATGGGCTGCAAAAACCGCCGTGCGAAACCCGAATCAAATTTGAACGGTTTTACTGGCAGATGCGCCGAAAGCTCGTAGACTCTCTCCAACCGAGTCTCGCGCGTTCGTCGCGCATCGGCAAAGTGAGCCCCGGACGGGGCATTGGGCCGGAGTTCACCGGCCAGAAGAGAGAGAGAACCATGCAAACTCGTGCTATTGCGTCGCTGGCTGTGGCTGCTTTGCTCTTCGTCGGCGCCGTCGCAAACGCCGAAACGATCACGATCCGCAGCGGCCAGGTCGGCGGCTTGCCCGGCATCGCTGGCCAGGCCGATGACACCGTCACCTATTTGCCGAACAACCCCGGTGGGTCTCCGATCAGCGCTTCGGCCTTCACCGGGGCGGACTTCAGCGGTGCCGTGGCTGGGCCGGCGGCGGTGGTGATCAATCCCGTGAGCGTGTGGACGCCCGGCATCAGCGATACGGCGGCGCGCTGGATCAACTTCGGCATGTATCAGGGGGGCTCGGGCTTTGGGCTCTCGGGCTCATCGCTCTATGCGATCCAGTTCAATGTGACCACTCCGGGCGCGACCTTTGCGCAGCTCAACCTTGAGCTCGCGGTGGACGACAGCGCCGGTGACCTGCTCTTCGGAGGGGCGAACCCGGACTTCCTGTACATCAACGGAACGCCGATCCTGTCGAGCGTGTCGCCCAACTACGCGGTGCCGACGTTCTACAACCCCGTCATCCCGGTCAACACCGGCTTGAACACGCTGTACCTCTACCAGCGCGACCAGGGCCTCGGCGTCAGCGGCATCATCTTCAGCGCGACGATCACGATCCCGACCCCGGGCGCAGCCGCGGTCCTTGGCCTCGGCGGTCTGCTCGCGACGCGTCGTCGTCGCTAAGCACGGCTCGTATCGGCGATCTTCGGCTCAGGTTTGGATCACGCCGACCTTGAACAGTCGCGAATAGTCCCAGTTGACCGTCGCCTCCAACGCGGCGGTCATTTCTGCGCGCGTGTTGTGCGGCTCGATGATGCGATCGACCCAGCCGCGGGCTGCGCCGTGGCGGATGTCCTGCTGCTCGTTGTACCCGGCCTTGACGGCGCTGAGGATCGCGGCGTGGGTGATCTCGTCGATCTTCTCACCCTTGCGCTCGCGTGAGCGTTCCTCGATCATCGCCAGCACGCCGCTGGCTTGATTCGCGCCCATGACGGCGCACTTGCTGCCCGGCCAGGCGAGCGTGAGGTACGGGTCAAACGCGCGCCCGCACATGGCGTAGTTGCCCGCGCCGTAGCTGGAGCCTGTGATCAGCACGATCTTGGGCACCACGCAGTTGCTCATGGCGTTCACCATCTTGGCGCCCGAGCGGATGATGCCGCCCTGCTCGCTCTCTCGCCCGACCATGAAGCCGCTGGTGTCGTGCGTGAAGATGATGGGGATCTTGCGCTGGTTGCAATCCATGATGAACCGGGCGGCTTTGTCGGCGGATTCGTCGTAAATCACGCCGCCCATTTGCACCTGGCCCTTGCCGGACTTGCTGACCTTTTTCTGGTTGGCGACGATGCCGCAGGCGTGCCCGCCGACTTTGGTGTAGCCGCAGACGACGGACTGGCCGTACTCGGACTTGTACTCGTCGAAGTCCGGGGCTTTGGGGTTGTCGGGTTTCGCATCGACGAACGTCGCGATGAGATCGCGCACGTCGTACTGGCCGCCTTGCTTGTCGGTGAAGATCGAATAGACGTCGGTTGCGGGGCGGGCTGAGCTTTTCTGCGGGGAGGCAGGCGGGACGCCTGCCCCACGGGGATACTTCGCCATCAACCCGCGCAGCCGCTGGATGCACGCCACGTCGTCCTTCTCGCGGAAATCGATTGTCCCCGAGATCTGCGCGTGCATCTTCGCGCCGCCGAGGTCTTCATCGCTCACGTCCTGCCCGATCGCGGCCTTGACCAGCGCCTGCCCGGCGAGATAGAGCCCCGAGCCCTCGGTCATCAGCAGCGTGTCGCAGAGCACCGGCAGGTAGCCGCCGCCGGCGACGCAGAAGCCCATGATGGCCGCGATCTGCGGGATGCCCTCGGCGGAGATCACCGCGTTGTTGCGGAAGATCCGCCCGAAGTCATCCGTATCCGGGAACACGTCCTCCTGCAACGGCAGGAAGACGCCCGCCGAATCGACGAGGTAGATCAGCGGCAGGCGAGACATCATCGCGACCGTCTGCGCGCGGATGATCTTCTTGCAGGTCATGGGAAAGAACGCGCCGGCCTTCACCGTCGCGTCGTTGGCGATGATCATGCAGCGGTGGCCGCTGACGTTGCCGATGCCAGTCACGACGCCCGCGGCGGGTGCGCCGCCGTGCTCGGCGTACATGCCGCTGGCGGCCCAGATGCCCAGCTCCTGAAACCGCGACGGATCGAACGGTGCGAACGCGTTGTCCTGATGATCGCCGTCGATCAGGAGGTTGATTCGCTCGCGCGCCGTGAGGCGGCCCTTCTCGTGCTGGCGAGCGATGGCGCCGGTGCCGCCGCCGCGCCGGATGGTCTGCTCCTGGACCATGAAGAGGTCGGTGACCTGTCGGAGGTTGAGGTCAGCAGCGGGGGGCGTGTGGGCGCTGGCAGCGGGCGGGGTGCTCATAGGCTCGGAGCGTAGCAAAACCGACGCGGGCGAGCCGCTGACGCGCACCGAAGCGGCATAGGGCTCGTCCGGACGCCGTGCCTGAGGCTCGGCGAAGGCACGGGTCAAAGCGCCACGCGTAGACCATTCAACGAGCGTGCGTACTACGAGTGAGCGGCAGGCACCGGCGAGCCTTCGACCGGCGAGTGAGCAACGCCGCCGGCTTGGCCCTCGGCGTGGGGGGTGGGCGGTCGGTAGGGCTTGAAGAACTCCGCGACTGACTGGACCGCGACGTACAGCGCCGGGGTGAACAGGAGGCCGAGGACGGTGTTGCCGACCATGCCGCCAAAGACCGCGGTGCCAAGTGCCTGGCGGCTGGCGGCGCCGGCGCCGGTGGCGGTCAGCAGCGGGACGACGCCCAGGATGAAGGCCAGCGAGGTCATGATGATGGGGCGCAGACGCTGCGACGCGGCGTCGATCGCGGCTTGGCGGATGGGCATTCCCTTGGCGCGGTTCTCGCGCGCGAACTCGACGATGAGGATGGCGTTCTTCGCTCCGAGGCCGACGAGCAGCACGAGGCCGATCTGGGTGAAGACGTTGTTGTCCAGGTCTCGGTAGTAGAGCGCGCCCATCGCGCCGATGACGACCAGCGGGATGCTGAGCACGACCGCGATGGGTGTGACGAAGCTCTCGTACTGAGCCGCGAGGATGAGGAAGACCAGCAGGATGGCGAGGCCGAAGACGATGGTGCCCTCGGAACCGACGCGCGATTCCTGATATGAGAGCCCGGCCCATTCGAAGCCCATCTCGGTGGGTAGAGCGTTCTTGGCCGCGGCGGCCATCGTGCCCATCGCCTGCCCGGTGGCGACTCCGGGGAGCGGGATGCCGTTGACGGTGGCGGTGACGTACATGTTGTAACGCGTCACGCGCTCGGGGCCGAAGCCGTCGGTCACGGTGAGGATCGCGCCAAGGGGGACCATGCGTCCCGAGCGGCTGCGGACTTCGAGTCGGGTGATGTCCTGCGGTTTGAGACGGAAGCCGGCGTCGGCTTGAGCGCTCACCTGCCAGGTGCGGCCGAACTGGTTGAAGTCGTTGACATACGCCGAGCCGAGGTAGGTCTGGAGCGCGTCGAAGACGGTCTGGAGTGGCACGTCCATCTTCAACGCCTTCTCGCGATCCAGATCGACATAGAGCTGCGGCACGCCCTCGCGGTACGAGCTGAAGGCGAACGCGAGCGTGCGCGGCTGCTGGCTCATCATCGCGCCGATGGTCTCGTTGACCGATTGCTGGAGCGCGGCCCGCCCGAGGTTGCCGCGGTCTTGGATGCGCATGTCGATCGCTGAGGCGTTGCCGAGGCCGGGGATCGCCGGGAGCGAGAAGACGAGGAAGTTGGCGTCTTTGATCGCCGAGACGCGCTGGTTGATCTCGGCGATGATGGCGTTGACGCTGCGTTTGGACTTGACGCGCTCGTCCCAGGGCTCAAGGACGATCCAGGCGTTGGCGAGGTTGGTGCCGTTGCCATCCAGCACGCTGAAGCCTGAGAGGGTGACGACGTTGGCGACGCCGTTGACGCCGGGCGTGCCTTTGTCATCGCCCCGCAGGAGGGTGTTGACCTGCGCGATCACGGCGTCGGAGCGCTCGAGGGACGCGCCATCGGGGAGCTGCGCGGCGACGACGACGAAGCCGAGGTCTTCAGCCGGGACAAAGCCAGTGGGGACGCGCGTGTAGAGGTAGCTGGTGAAGGCCATCACGCCGATGAGCAGCAGGACCATGACGGCGGCGACGCGGGTGGTGGCGCGGATGATGGCGGTGTAGACGCGGGTGATCGCGTCAAAGACGGTGTTGAAGAGCGCCGCGGCCCAGGCGAAGGGGCGGAAGAGGATGAACGTGCGCTTGGGCTGCTCGTTGTGGTCTAGGACGTGGGCCTTGAGCAGCAGGGCGCAGAGCGCGGGGCTGAGCGTCAGGGCGCAGACCGCCGAGAAGAACGTGCTCGCGGCGATCGTGAGGGCGAACTGGCGGAACATCTCGCCGGTGATGCCCGGCAGAGCGGCGGAGGGGATGAAGACCGCCATCAGCACGAGCGTGATGGCGATGACAGCGCCGGAGATCTCTTTCATGGCGCGAACGGTGGCGTCGAACGCACTGAGCTTGTGGACGGTCATGTTGCGTTCGACGTTCTCGACGACGACGATCGCGTCGTCGACGACGATGCCGATGGCCAGGACCAGGCCGAACAT